>JANQPR010000218.1 GCA_028285385.1 Phycisphaera sp. | reverse complement strand
CGCGGTGCAGGAAGCTCACCGCTTGTTCGAGCGTGACCTCGCGGAGGATCAGCTGGGTGGCGTGCCGGGCGTAGGCGGGGTCGTTGAGCCGCTGCGGCGGCTGGGGCCAGACGCGATCGAGTTGCATCCGGTTCAAGCCGCTGTTCTTCGCGGCGTCCTCCAGTAGTCGGATCAGCGTGGCGGGCGGCATCCCTTCCCGTCGGACCTGGGCGGGCCGGTCGCGGTAGCGCCGGATCTCTTGCACGAGCCGCTCCGACTCGAGCAGGTCCGCTTGCGTCCGCGCCCAACCCTCCGAGGTGAAGCGGTGGCTGAGCCAGCCGGCGAAGGCCACGCCTAGCGCGACGACGGCTGCGGCCAAAGCGATCCAAAGGTGCCGTCGGGTGCACGTCATGAGCCACCCCCGGAAGAACGGCTGGTCGAGCCCCTCGCGTCTGCTGCGGTGGTGGCCTCGGCCCGTTGGCCGCTGAGCGTGAAGCCGACGCCGCGTTCGTTCAGGTTCTGCGTCCGTGGCGAGTCGAACGCAAAGCCCGGCACCGCGCGCAGCCCGGCCGCGAGCCGCTCGGCCTCGCCGTGTGACCGCGCCTGCCCGTCGAGGTACAACCGACGCGCGTCGAGGCGCAACTCGAGCAGGCGGTACCGCATCGGCGTGGCGGCGTGAGCGTCTGCCTTTTGGTTGGCGCCGGTACTGCTTGGCACTTCCGTGTCCGTCGGTGGCAGGTGTTCAAGCACGGCCTGCAGGTCATCGAGCACGTCGACGGCTTGAGCGGTGTCCGCCGGCTCGCCGGCCAGGCCACGCGCCTCGGCCGCCTCGCTGCGCAGCCGGGACAACAGCGCGACCGGAACGAGCCGGCCCGGGAACGTCTCCCGGAACAGCGCCGCCTGCGCTTCCTCCGCACGCTCCGTCGCCCGTTGCGTTGAACGGGCGACCCCGAACTGCGTCAAGCCCACGGACATCAGGAGGATCGCCACCGCCGTCGTCAGCGCCGTCAAGGGCCCAACCAAGCGTTCGATTCGATCCGTGGCGCCCAACGCTCCCCGCCTCAGATCCACCCCTCCCCCCGCCCCCGGAAGTGTTGGCCCATTCTTTCGAGGGGCCACCATCCTGAGGATCGGGGCCTTCGCGTCCGGGTGTCGGGGAGTTGACCCCTCGTTCTCCGAGGATTCGTCGGAACTCCTAAGTCGTGCCTGCGGGCTCCACCCAAGCGCCAGCTCCGCCGCACGCTCGGTCACTGCGGTCCGCGCATCGTCGTCGGCGATCACCACGTCGGGTCGCGCCAGCCGGATCAGGGACGCCGCGGCGTCATCCCGTGCCCCATCGTCGACGTGGTAAAGAAGTAGCGGCGCTTCGTGTCGTCCGCTGGGCGGCGATCGATGCGACCGACGGTCGAGCGTAGCCAAGTCGCCGCTGCCGTTCGCTGGCGCCGACGCCTTGGGCTTCTTGTGTTTCCCATTGGCTGAAGCGTGCCGGCCGTCGCGCGAGAAAAGGCGCTCCGCGTCGCGGAGGACAACGTCTTCGACGCCGGGGCTCCCGGGCGGTCCGGGGGGTTCGGGGCTTCCGGGGGCGGGGGTGCGCAGGAGGTCGATGGCGTCGTCGATGCCGGGGCAGTACCGCCACGAGGCGACGCGTCCGCCGCGGTAACGGATCAGGTCGACGTGCCCGCGGCGCAACCAGACGACGTCGCAGGTCACCTGATTGGTGCCGTAGAGGGGAGCGAGTAGGAGCGCGGTGGGGATCAGGTGCTGGACCGAAACGCCTTCCTCGGTGAGGGCGTCGAGCAGTGGCTTGACGTGTTCGGTCCGGACCGCCACGCCGAAGGCGTGCCCGTGGTGTTCGGTGAAGGCCGCGGTGAGTTGCTCGGCATCGACCGGCCAGTGCTCCTCCATCTTGTAAAGCAGCGCGGTGTGACGGCCGCGACGGGGGAGGCCGTCGGTGGGGGTTGACCCCGCGAAGCACCAGCGGCCGGGCACCCCGAGGACGAGGCCGTCGCGCGGGAGCCCGAACTCGCGGAGACGGGCGGCGACGGCCCCCATCCGCGAACGCACATCGCCTTTGGTGAACTCGGACTTCTCGAGAAGCGTCACGCGCGGCCCATCGTCGCTCATAACGCCCACCCACCACGGTTGCCCGTGGTCGGTGACGGCGAGGATGACGGCTTGATCGGGCATGGGGCTTGAAGGGAGGAACGGGTGATTCGGTCAGTTCAGCGGGGCTGCGGTTCGAGCGTGAGTGTCTGCCCGTGATACGTGACGGTGATCCGTCCGACCTCAACGTTGTCGATGCGGGCCTGATCAACGACCGCTCCCTCGGGAACCATCGCGACCTCGCCGGCGCCGTTGCGCAGCAGGGCCTTCGACTGTCCCGGCTCGATGACCGTGCCCAGCAACGTGATCCGTAACGGAGGCGGCGGGGACTTCTCGACCACCCGCGGGGGCGGGTCGTACAGCGGCGGACGCAGCGGCCGGCGCGCGAGCGCGACGATCTTGTCGAGGTTGCCCGAGCCGTCGGTGATCGTCGACAACGATGCGGGAGTCGAACCAACACCTGCGGGCACCTGGTTCGGAGTCCCACGGCCATCCGAATCGGAGGTCAAAGGGTCTGACGTTGGCCATTCCGCCCACCACACGACCGGCACGGCGGCGGTCACCGCGGCGGTGGCCAGCCAGAGGCGTCGGCGTTGGGTGCGGAGCGGGGTGGGCATCGTTCGCCGTGGGAGTTTTGGAGGACGCGGTCCGAATCTGCATCAGAGATTGGGGTTTCCGGAGGCTACCACTCCTGATACACGGTGGGAACAGCAGACTTGCCGGGTTCAGCGGTCTGCTCCGCGGTTCCGGGCCCGACGACCAAGACGCGCTTGGTGTGTCGCCCGTTGTCGACGGTGAGGGTGACGCTGTACACCGAAGACACGTCGGTGACGCGATCGGGGAGCAACTCCGCCTGTTGTTCCGTGAGCTCGAGCGCATCGATCAGTGCCGCGGTCGTCGCGGCGGGGTCCTCAAGCCGGGCCAGCACCAGGTCGCTGACTTGGCCGGGCGTGAGCAACGGCTCGAGCATTAGGCGCATCGCCGGTTCGGCCGCGCGGTCGAGGCGCAGCCGTCCGTTGCCCCACAGGGTGACCAGTTCGTGGAGGGCCAGGCCCGTAGGGCCGGGCTCGAAGAAGACGGTCCGGGCTCCCGTCTCCCCGCTTCCGGCCACGATCGGCGCATCAACGGCCGTCCGCCGAATGTGCATCGGCGACTGGAAGTCACTTCCGGGTGCGGGGGTGGGTGGGGGGGTGAGTTGGTGGAAGGAGCCGAAGGCGGGCCAATCGGCGGTGATGTCGGCCTCGCCCGCGGCGCGGCGGGTGAACTCAGTCAACGGTCGCGGCTCGATCCAGACCGATCGCGCCGTCGGCGGTCCGTGCCACGCCAGCAGGTCCTGCAGGCGTGCCCGGAACCGCTCGGAGTCCTCGCGTGTCCAGAGCGTGTTGAGGTTGGCCTTCGCCTGCTCGTCGGCCACTCGCAACGTGACCGCTCCACGTGGCCCGTCCCACCCCAGTCGCATCCACCCACCCGAACTCCCGCCCCCGGAAGCTGGGTCCTGCGGTCCCGTTGGCACATGGGCACTGCTCGAACCGCCCGGATCGACCGCACGCGCTTCGCTCAACAGCAGCACGGCTTCGGCATGCGCAAGCACGTTTTCGGCCCCGCGCCGCAACCACGTCTCCTGCAAGGCCGCCGCCCGCTCGTCGGCCGACACCGCCGCGGCGAAACTGCGCCGCGAGAGCTGCGCCAACCCCGTCGCCACCAACGACAACACCAACACGGTCAACAACAACGCGAACCCGCCCCCATCCCGGCCTTCGGACGTGTGCCAACTTGCGTGCCGAGGCCGCGGGCGGGGTTGATTACCTTCACGAGGTCGCTCAGGGTTTACTTGCCGAGCCGGTTGCGTCATGGGGCGGCGCCTCCTTTCACCGGAAGACGCACGCGATAGCGCTGCGTCTCGCCGAACACGCCGATCGCGAGTTCGATGGAATCCGAGGCGTCGTCGCCGGCCGGGAAGTCAGACGCGGCCGGCTTGACCGTGGCTCTGCCCTCGCCTGCGGACGCGGAGTCGGTCGCGGGCGTGTGCGTGATCGTCTGCACCGACCAGGACGTGACGCCGCTCGCGACGAGGCTCACGGTTGGCGGCGCGTCGGTGATGGAGAGCAGCCACTGCTCTTCCCGGAGGATGCAGCCGTGTTCGTGGGAGCCGGTGGACACCGCGGCGTCCACCGATCGCGCAGCCGAAAGT
This sequence comes from Phycisphaera sp., assembly GCA_028285385.1. Taxonomy (GTDB): domain Bacteria; phylum Planctomycetota; class Phycisphaerae; order Phycisphaerales; family Phycisphaeraceae; genus CAZIXN01. Next base: position 5,864 of record JANQPR010000218.1, on the reverse strand, counting down.
GAGGGCGCTACTTCCGGGGGCGGGTGTGGGTGGGGGGTGAAGCGGTAGCGGACGATGGCGGGCTCGTGGGTCGCGGCGCCGGTCTGGGGGTGCCGGCCGATGAAGCCGTCGAGGCGCAGGACGTCGTCGGACTCGACCACGACGCGGGTGGCGGCCGACGCCTCGCGTGAAAGTGTGGTCTGGAGTTGTGTCACCCACTTGGGCATGGCACCCGTGCGCGGGTGGTTGGCCGCGGTGTCCCACGCGCGACCGGTGGTGCCCAGCGAGGCGGTGACCTGGAGCACCGAGACCATGAGCAGGCCGGTCAGGGCGACCGCCGCGAGCATCTCGACCAACGTGAACCCGTGGACCCGCATCACGGCCGGCCTCCACGGGTTGGGACGGAACTCCATCGGCCTCGACGCGCATGGTGCTCATCCGAGGCGGACGTTGGAGTTTGGGGCGTCAGGGCGGTGGTATCGGGCGACAGCAGGTCGAGTTCGAGGAGTAGCCGTGGCTTGTCTTCCTGCGTGAAATGCACCGCGACCCGGATGAGCTGGATGCCGTGCGCGAGGAGTGCCGGTTCATCGACGAGCGAAGTCGACCAGCGCAACCCTCGGTTAGGGCCAGTGTCGAGAACGTTCAGTTCATCCCATCGATCAGTCCCGGTGCCCGCTTCCGGGGGCGCGAGCGGGGCGGACGAGAGGGTGCCGGAGGCGTTGGGGGGGATGTGGCCCTCGGCGTGCCAGCGTTCAAGCATCGCGTCGAGGCGCTCGACGGCGACGAGGCGGTGTTGCGCGGCGGACCACTGGCGCGACAGGCGCGCCTTGGCGAGTACCGCGCCGCCGAGCACGCCGCCGAGCAGCGCGAGGCTGGCGAGCAGCTCAACGAGCGTCAGCCCGCGCGTCCGCGGTCGCAGCGACGACGGCATCGACGGCCTCCGGGTGGGGGTATGCGAGAGCCTGGCCGGTCTCGCCGGCGATCACGACGGCGTACGCGGGCGACGGCGACTCCTGCGCTGCGGATCGAACCGAGGCTTCCAGCGCGTAGCCGGCCGACCTCCCGTCGAGGTGCACCAGGACGACGGCCTGCCCGTCGGTCACGGCGTCGCCGCTGAGGTACTGGACGGCAGTGAGGGGCACCGCCGATGTCCACCAGACCTCGGCCTGGCTCGAACTCATCGATCGTCCTGTGGTTTCGAGTGCCGGCTCCGTCCAAGCCCGTTGCCGCTCGAAGTCGAATACAAGCAGCCACGGCTGGTCGTCGCGCATCGCGCGCTGCCGGGCCGTGGCGTCGAGCGCGACGAGCCGGTCGAGCAACGCCTCGGCGTCTGCGTGCCGCGTCAAGCCGCGGAGGGACACGGCCGCCAGGCCCGTCAGCAACGCAACGACCGCCAACGCCGCCATCAACTCCACCAATGAGAACCCCCACTCGCGGCCCCGGCCTTGGAAAGGTCGCCCCCGGACGGTCGGTGGAATCGATGACCCCGTACGCGAACTGGGAGCGTGTGAGTTCATAACGGCGGTGGGTGCATCAGGATCAAGGCCAAGCGTGAGTCGATCCGTCGGATCGTCGCGGCGTCACCCGTCTTTCAGGTCCCAGGACCCGATGTCGGCGTCGGCGGTGCCGGGCTCGCCGCCCTCGCGGCCGTCCGCCCCGAGTGAGAACACCTCGTACGGCCCGCTCCGGCCCGGGGCGTTGTAGAGGTAAGGGCGCTTCCACGGGTCAACGGGCTCCCCGTCGAGCAGCGGTTCGACGAGCCGTTCGCTCGTGGTGGTCAGCGCCGCCAGCCCCTCTTCGTTGTCGGGGTAGCGGTCGAACACCGTGTAGTAAGCCTCGAGCGCTTCCTGGATGGTGGCGATCTCGGCGCGGGCGGCCTCGCGCTTGGCCCGGATCAGCTGCCCGCGCACGTTGATCCCGACTAGGCCCGCCAGCAGCCCGATGATCACGATCACAACCATGACCTCCACCAACGAAAACCCTCGCTCTCGCCCCGGTCCCCGGAAGTGAGCACGAAGGATGAACCCGGATGGACTCGGGTGACCGCCAATCCGTGTTCGGTTGGCGCAGGATGTCGAGGAACCCGCCGACCAATGCCCCTCTGATGACGGACATCGCGGCTGTTGTCGTTCCAATCTGCGTCCACCTGCGTTCATCGGCGGTTCCAACTTGTTTGCCTCCGGACACTTCCGGGGGCTGGGGTTAGTTCAGCGTGTTGCCGATCTCCAGGATCGGGAGGATGGTTGCGAAGGCGATGACGCCCACGGCCACGGCGAGGAGTACGATCAGCACCGGCTCGATTAGCGCGGTGAGGCGGCCGGTCAGTGTCGCAACCTGTCGGTCATACGCGCCGGCCAGACGATCAAGGAGTACTTCGAGGTTGCCGCTAGCCTGGCCGAGCGCAAAGACCTGGACCACCGTCGGCGGGAACGCCTTCGTCGCCTCGAGTGCAGGCCCGAGGTCGCGGCCGGCCTCGACCGCGGTCTCGCAATCACGCAGCGCGTCGCGCAATACGCGGTTGCGGGTCACACCCTGGGCGATTCCCACCGCCCGCTCGAACGGCACTCCGCTGCGCAGCAGCGTGGAGAGCACGAACGACAGGCGCACGACCGCCTGCTTCCGCACGATGTCGCCCGCCCCCGGAAGCCGCAAGAGCAGCCGGTCCCACACGAGTCGGCCCGTGTCCGTGCGCAGCACGGCGACGAACCCGAACGAGGCAGCGACCGCCCCCAGCACGAGCCAGAGACCGTACCCCACCAACAGGTCGCTCGTGCCCTTCACCACGCCTGTGATCCACGGCAGCTCGCGCTGCGCCTCGGCCAACGACTCCAACAGCCCCGGCACCACATAGGTCATCAGGAACAAGCAGACCGCCACGCCCACGACGCTGACCACTGCCGGGTAGATGAGCGCCGACGCCAACCGGTTCTTCAGTTCGCCGGCCCGTTCCTGGAACACCGCCGTCTCTTCCAACACCTCGCCCAGGCGCCCCGCGTCTTCGCCGACCTCGACCATCGCCCGCGTCACCGGGTCGAACAGCCGCCGGCCGTGGTGCTGCGCGTCCCGCATTGCCTCGGCCAGCGAACCGCCCGCCGCCACTCGATCGCGCAACGCCAGCCAGGGCCCACGCTTCTTCCGGGAGTACTGCCGGACCACGGTGTCCAACGCCTCGAGCATCGGCGTGCCGACCTCCAGCAGTGTCGACAGCTCCCGCAAGAACATCGTCCCCCCCCCGGAAGTGCCCCCGGCAACTGCGCCCGACCCCCGGAAAGTCACCAGCAAGCGTCGGAACAACGACCCGGACGTGTCGGCTTGCGCTCGGTCCACCAACTGAAGGATGCTCAAGCCTTGCTCGCGCAGGCGGTCCCGCGCGTCACGCGGGGTGTCGGCGATCAGTGTCCCGCGGACGAGCCGGGCTTCCAGGTCGTTGGCCTCGTAGGTGAACACCGCCATGCGTTACGCTTCGCCCCTTCTCCGCGTCGCTCCGCGTTGTTCGAGTTCGGTCGCGTCGACCGCCAGCGTCACCCGCACCACCTCCTCAGCCGTGGTCTGCCCGTTGAGCACCTTTGCGATCCCGTCCTCGCGGAGGGTGTTGAGCCCTTCCGCGACCGCCGCCCGCTTGATCGAAGACGCCGCGCAGCGTTCCTGGATCAGCTCGCGTACCGCGTCACTCAGGGGCAGGTACTCGAAGATGCCGACCCGCCCCCGGTAGCCGGTGTCCCGGCACGCCGGGCAACCCGAGCCGACGCGCGTCGACGACAGGTCACAGTCGTCCGGGTCGAGCCCGAGTTGCCGCAACTGGTAACGCAGGACAGTGTCCGGCGGGTGGTTGGCGCACTCGCGACAGACGCGGCGGACCAGCCGCTGGGCCATCACGGCGCGGAGGGAACTGGCGACCAGGTACGGCTCGATGCCCAGGTCCAGCAGCCGGGTCACCGCGCTGGCGGCGTCGTTGGTGTGCAGGGTCGAGAACACGAGGTGGCCGGTGAGGGCGGCCTGGATCGCCAGCTCCGCGGTCTCTTTGTCTCGGATCTCGCCGACCATGATGATATCGGGGTCTTGCCGCAGCACGGACCGCAAGCCCTTCGCAAAGCTCATCCCCTTTCGCTCCGCCACCTGCATCTGGCTGATCCCCGGAAGCTGGTACTCGATTGGGTCTTCTAAGGTCAGCACGTTGAGCTCGGTCGTCTTGAGTTGCTGCAACACGCCGTAGAGCGTGGTGGACTTGCCGCTGCCGGTGGGCCCGGTGACCAGGATCAGGCCGTGCTCCATCCGGACCATGCGGCTAAACGACGCTAGCGTCGCCGGCGGCATCCCCAGCTCGTTGAGCGAGTACAGCCGCGCGCTCTTGTCGAGCAGCCGGAACACGACGCGTTCCCCGAAGCTCGTCGGCACCGTTGAGACCCGCAGGTCTATTTGTCGGGTACCGACCCGGACGGTCGCTCGGCCGTCCTGGGGCAGCCTCTTTTCGGCAATGTTCATGCGGGCCATCACCTTGACCCGGCTGACCAGCTCGTCGTGCACGCTGCGCGGCAAGTGGTGCGCGTCGAAGAGCACGCCGTCGATGCGCGTGCGTACCACCGATTCGCGCTCGGTCGGCTGGATGTGGATGTCCGACGCCCGGTGCTGCGTCGCCTCGAACAACAAGGCGTTCACGAGCTTCACCACCGGCGCCCGCCCCTCGCCTTCCAACAGGTCCTCCCCCCCGGAAGTTTGGATGTCGAGGTGCCGGAGTAGTTCCGACGACGATTGGTCGTACTTCAAGTCGCTTATCGCGGCGTCGGCCTGGCCGGTCTGACGTTCGTACGCCGCGTTGAGTCGGGCGAGGACCGCGTCGCTCGAGGCCCGCAGGATTCGGTGGACGCTCGGCAGCATCCGCGCGAGCGCGTCGACGGCGTCGCGGCTGCTGGACAACGACGCGTAGAGGTCGATCCCGCCGCCGGGGTGGGTACAGCCGACGATCTTGTGCCGCCGGGCAAATGAGATCGGCACGCGATCCAAGAACGCGGGGGCGACCTCCACGTCGTCAAGACGCATGGCACCGGACGCCTCTCGCGGCCTGGAGGGGGCAGAGCCGGTCGTCGCGTTATGGTTCGATCCATTCGACATGACAACACACTCGTGGTACCGACCGCTTGCGCCAACACGTTCGGCGTTGAGGCGGCCTACCGCATCAGCATCGCAGAGCTCTCTGGGAATCCGTCCGATGATCCGGGCAGCCCCAGGCCGTCGTCGGGGAAACCTTCGGCCCCGGTGAGGTTCGCCCGTTCGAGGTCGCGTCCCGAGAAGTACTTCAGGTCGGCGAAGCGGTCGTCGCGCAAGATCACGGGGCGCAGGAACACGAACAACGTCGCCTCCGAAGCCGTGGTGCTGCGGCTGCTGAAGGCGTACTCCAGCAGCGGGAGTTCGCCGAGGATCGGGATCCGGCTGACCGACTCGCTGGCGTCGCGGCGGTTGATCCCGCCGACGACGATGGTCGCGCCGTCGGGGATCGTGATCTCGCTGCTGACCGTGTTGCTCTGCTTGGGCGGCGGGATGCCCGCCGAGCCCTCCCCTTGGAAACTCTCCAATGCCACCTGGAACTCCAGCCGCAGGAAGTCGCCCTCGGCGATGTGCGGCGTGACACTGATCTCGGTCCCCGCGCTCACGAACTGCGAGAACGTGACGGTGTCGGTGTTCTGGCCCTGGTTGATGCTGGTCACCGGCTGCTCGGCGACGCTGGAGATGCTGCCGGTGGCGTTGTCGTTGACGAGGACCTTCGGGGCCGAGACGACATTGGCGCGGCTGTCGGCTTTGAGCGCCGCGACCACGACGTCGGCCACGTCGGCCTGCAACACGGCACCGTTGAAGCCGAGTCCGGGGATCAGATCGAGCCGACCTTCGTC
>JANQPR010000185.1 GCA_028285385.1 Phycisphaera sp. | reverse complement strand
TCGCGGAGGCGAGTGAAGCCGACGGCATCACCGCCACCGCGACCGCGGCGTCGACGAACGCCTCGAGGTCGCGTTGCGTGGCGGCATCGGCGACCCGGGCGTTGCAGCGCAGCAGCGCGAAGTCGGGGACGACGTTGTTGGCGCTGCCGCCGGTGATCTTCGCGACGTTGACGGTCAACCCACAGACCTCGTCGCTGATCGCGGCAAGTCGAGTCGCTAGTTCTGCCGCAGCGACGACCGCGTTGCTCCCCGCGAAGAAGTCTCGGCCGGCATGGGCGCCGCGGCCACGCACGGTGACCGTGAAGTTGCCGGAACCTTTACGCGCGGCGATCAGGTCGCCGTTAGGCAGTGCGGGCTCGTACACCATGCCGACGTCGGCCTGCTTCGCCTTTTCGATGATCAGCTCACGCGACGCCGGGGAACTGATCTCCTCATCGGGGTTCAGCAACACGGTCCAGCCGACGCGGTCGCGCTCGTCGGGTTGGCCGCGTTCGAACGCCTCGAGCGCCGTGAGCATGACGGCGAGGCCGCCCTTGGCGTCGGCGACCCCGGGGCCGTGCAAACGTGTGTCGTTGTCTGTGGTTTGCACGGTCTGAAACGGGTGGTCGGGGCCGTAGACCGTGTCGACGTGGATGACGAGCAAGGCCTGGATCGGCGCGTCGGGTCGGCGTCGGGCGCACATCGCGTCGGGGGCATTGCACCGTTGCTCTTCGCCTCGGTCATCGATCTTGGTGTACGCCGGCAACGGCACACGTTCGACCGTTTCGGTCAAGCCCTCCAACACGGGGCGGACGGCGTCGTACACCCGCTCGATCCCGGCGTGGTGAGCGCTGCCGGAGTTGATGTTGCACCACGCGGTGACGCGTTCCTGCATCACCGCCTGCTGCGAATCGATCCACGCCAGCGCGTCGCCCATCACCACAGCATAAAGCCCCGAGACCGCGGTCCCGGGGCTTCGAAGGAGGGAGCTGGAACTGTAGACAGGTTTAGGCGGAAAGGTCGAACCACATCACCTGCGTCGCGTCATCACCGGCGTCGATCTGCAGCGTGCCCGGCGTTTCGAGTGTGACCGCGTCGCCCTCGGACACGACCGTCCCGTTGATCGTGCCGGCACCTGTCGCGATGTGTAGGTATGCCATACGGCCCGATTCGACCTGTGCCTCGACCCGCTGCCCGGGCTCGACGTCGGCGACATAAACGTTCGCGTCAGCCCGGATCCTTAGCGAGCCGTCCCGGCCGTCGGGCGTGGCGAGCACGGCGAAGCGGTTGCGGCGCTGCTCGGGCGTCGTGGCCAACTCTTGATAGTCGGGTGTCTCGCCGCGTTGTGTCGGCTGGACCCAGACCTGCAGGAAGTGCACGGGCTCGGCGTCGGAGGCGTTGAACTCGCTGTGCGTGACGCCGGTGCCCGCGGTCATGAGCTGCGCGGTGCCGGGCGTGATGACCGACTGGGCGCCGGTCGAGTCGCGGTGGGCGAGTTGCCCATCGAGAACCCAGGAGAAGATCTCCATGTTGTCGTGCGGGTGGGGCGGGAAGCCGCCGCCTGGCGCGACGCGGTCGTCGTTGAGCACGCGCAGACCGTGGTAGCCCATGCGGTCCGGGTCGTGGTATCGGCCGAAGCTGAAGCCGTGCTTGCTGTCGAGCCAGCCAAGGTTGGTGGCGCCGCGGGTGTGAGCCGGGCGGAGCGAGACGGTGGGGAGAGTCGTCGTCATAGGTACTTCCTTTCTTCCGAAGTACAACCGAACCGTCGTCAAGGGTATTCCGCAGCAGCGTGGATGTAGCGGCTACACTCCGCCCGGACATGCCCACCGCGACGCTGGGTTGGCTCGACAAATTCCTAGAGGCGCCGTGCACCGCGGCGTTGGCGGGCGTCCTTGCGCGCGGCACGGAGGCGTCGGTCCGTGGTTCGCGCGGGTCGGCGGCGGCGTTGCTGGCCGGGGCCGTGTCGGTCCGGCTGAACCGGCCGGTGCTGCTGGTCGTGGCGCACCTCGACGAGGCCGACGACGCGCTCGACGACCTCGAGCGGTTCGCGGGTTACGGCCTGGAGGCCGAACGTTTCGGCGCGCTGGAGGTGCTGCCCGGCGAGTCTTCGGTCAACCTCGAACTCTTGGCCGAGCGTTTGGCGGTCGTGGAACGTTGGGCCGTGCGAAAGGAACGCAACGGATCGGCCGATTCATTTGCGAAACCCGCGGTGCTGGTCGCGCCGATCCAGGCGTTGATGCAGGGCGTGCCCGAGCCCGAAGCGCTAGGCGAGTTCACGCTGGCGCTGCGGCCCGACGCCGAGTTCCCGCCCGGTCGGCTGCTGGACTGGCTCGACCGCGCGGGGTATCAGCGCGAGGACGCGGTCGCCCAGCCCGGTGACTTTGCCGTTCGGGGAGGCATCGTCGACCTGTTCCCCGTCGGCGGCTCGGCACAACTGACCGATGGCACACCCACGCCGCTCAGTGCCGTGCGCCTCGACTTCTTCGGTGACGAGATCGAGTCGATCCACGCCATCGACCCCGAAGCCCCCGGGAGCAAACACAAGCTCGGGCGCGTCTCGCTCGTCGGTGGCTCGGCGGTACAGGTGCAGACGGACCAACAACGTGCGAACCTGATCGACCTGTTGCCCGAGGCCTTCGTGCCGATCCTGCACGAGACCGCGGAGCTGTCCGAGCAGGCGAAGGGGTACTACGAACGACTGACTAACTCCGCGGGGATCGACCCGCCGGCCGCGGTTTTCAAGAAACTGACGCAACGCGTCCACGCCGAGGTCAACGGTTACTCATCCGGCAGCGCACGCGGCGAACTGATTGATTTGCCGGTGGAGCCGTTGCCGACATTCGATACCGACGCGAAGACCGCCGTGATGGAGTTGGGCGAAGCAGCGGAAGACGATGCGCGACGCGTCGTCGCCCTCTGTGGCAACGAAGGCGAGCGCTCCCGGCTGCGTGAGCTGCTGCAGGAGTTCGCGCCGGCGGCGATTGATCGGATTGAGCTGGAGCTGGGCGCGATCCACCGGGGGTTTGTGCTCGACGGCGGCAGGCCGTTGATGCTCGTCCCGCACCACGAGCTGTTCCACCGGTACGAGACCCGGCGGCGCGTCCGCAAGGTGTTCGGGCAGACGTCGACGGGCGGGGACGCGTTCTTCGATCTCGACGTCGGCGACTACGTCGTGCACGTCGACCACGGCATCGCCAAGTTCACCGGCCTTAAAACCATGAAGGCCCGCAAGGGCGAGGCCGGCACACGCAGTGGCGAATACCTCACGCTGATGTTTGCCGAGGGTGCGCTGCTGCACGTGCCCGCGACGCAGATCGACCTCGTACAGAAGTACGTCGGCGGGTTCGAGGGACGGCCGCCGCTGTCACGTCTGGGCGGCAAGAAATGGAAGAGCCAGAAGAAGCAGGTTGGCGACGCGGTCAAGGAGCTCGCCAAAGAGCTGCTGCAGGTGCAGGCGGCGCGGCAGACGCAGCCGGGCATCCGGTACCCGGGCGACACGGCGTGGATGAAAGAGTTCGAGGCCGAGTTCCCGTACGACGAGACGGACGACCAGCTCGCCGCGATCGCTGCCGTCAAACGCGACATGGGCGAGGACCGGCCGATGGACCGTCTAGTGTGCGGCGACGTGGGGTTCGGCAAGACGGAGGTCGCGATCCGCGCGGCGTTCAAGGCCGCCGAGTTCGGCAAACAGGTCGCGGTGCTCGTGCCGACCACGGTGCTCGCGGAACAGCACGAGCGCACCTTCCGTTCGCGGTTTGCTGATTACCCGTTCAAGATCGCCTCGCTGTCCCGGTTCAAGACAGGCAAGGAGGCCCGCAAGATCCTCGACGAGGTCGCCGCGGGTCGCATCGACGTGCTCATCGGCACGCACCGACTGCTGAGCGACGATGTCAAGTTCGCCGACTTGGGGCTGGTTGTGATCGACGAGGAGCAACGCTTCGGCGTCGAGCACAAGAACAAGTTGCTCGCGTTCCGCTTGACGGCCGACGTATTGACGCTCACCGCGACCCCGATCCCGCGGACGCTGCACATGTCGATGGTGGGCTTGCGCGACATCAGCTCGTTGACCACGCCGCCCGTGGACCGCCGGGCGATTGTGACGGAGGTCGTCCCGTACGCCGAGCAGCGGATCAAACAGGCATTGATCCGGGAACTGAACCGCGACGGGCAGGCCTTCTTCGTGCACAACCGGGTGCACAACCTGCAGACGGTGGCCGACGACATCCGGCGGCTGGTCCCGGATGCGCGGATCGTCATCGGCCACGGGCAGATGCCGGCGCGCGAGCTTGAGAAGGTGATGCTCACGTTCATGCGCCGCGAGGCGGACATCCTCGTGTCGACGACCATCATCGAGTCCGGCATCGACATCCCGACCGCGAACACGATGTTCATCAACCAGGCGGACCACTTCGGCTTGGCGGAACTCCACCAGCTGCGTGGGCGCGTCGGCCGGTACAAACACCGGGCGTACTGCTACATGCTGCTGCCGCCGGACCGGTCGGTGAGCGAGGTGGCGACGAAGCGGCTGCGGGCGATCGAGAACTACAGCATGCTGGGCGCGGGCTTCAAGATCGCGATGCGGGACCTGGAGATCCGTGGTGCGGGGAACCTGTTGGGTGCCGAGCAGAGCGGCCACATCGCGGCGGTGGGGTACGAGTTGTACTGCGTGCTGCTGGAACGGGAGACGAAGCGGCTGAAGAACGAGCCGTTAACGGACGTCGCGCGGACGCACCTCGAGTTGCCGGTGTCGGGCACGCTGCCCAAGCGGTACGTCCCGTCGGACAAGCACCGGATGGACGCGTACCGTCGGTTGACACGGGTGGACACGCTCACGGAGTTGGACGCCGTCGTCGACGACCTGCGGGACGCGTACGGCGAGCCGCCCGCCCCGGCGCAGCGGTTCATCGACGTCACCGAGGTCCGTGTTGCCGCGGCGTCGCACGGCGTGACCAAGCTCCAGCTTGACGGCCCAGACCTGATCTTCACGGCGGACCGTTCGGACAAGGTGCTGGGCCTGCTCGAAGCCGCCCCGGGCCGGGCGAGCCGTTTGGACGATGGCACGGTGTACTGGCGGCCGCCCGAGAGCTACGTGGAAGACGCCGACACCCTGCTGGCGGTGCTGCGGAAGCTGCTGGTCCGGCCGCTGCGGGCGATGGCCCCGGCCGCAGTCCCGGCGTAGCTGCCCAAAAGAAAAACCGTGCCCGTCGGAGGACGTCGGGCACGGTCGGAGGATGAGAAGAGACGGGTGTAGTACGCGGCGGGAGTTCCTCGAGTTCGCGCCACGGCGAAAAATTCTCGTCTCTTGGCATTTTTTGGAGTCAGCGCAGAAAGTCTTCTTCCAGCGTCATGCGGATTTTTTCCAGCGCCTTGTTCTGGATCTGGCGGACCCGTTCCTTGGTGACGCCGATGGTCTTGCCGACCTGCTCGAGCGTCAGCGGCTTGGGCTGGCCCTTGCTGTCGGTACGGGCGGCGTCGCCGACGGCGAACCGGCGCTCGATCACGCCGCGCTCGATCTCCGACAGTTCAGCGCGGTTCTCGCGGATGATCCGCTTCAACTCGTCGACGCAGTCCTGCTCGTGCTGGTCGTTCTTTTCTTCCTGCCAGTTCGACTTTTCGTACTTGGGGTCGAAATCGGTGGGGAAGATGGACTTGTACTTGCTGTGCTTCATGCCCTGCCGGCTGAACGCCTTGAGGATCGCGCGGCAGGCGTAGGTTGAGAACTTAAACCCACGGGTGATGTCGAACTTGTCGACCGAGCGAAGCAGAGCCATGTTTCCTTCGGAGATCATTTCGCCGAAGTCGTTGTCGAACCCGCGGACCCGCTTGGCCATGGCCAGGACGAGGGCCAGGTTGAGCCCGGCGATCTGCTCGCGGTAGGCCCAGGCGCGGTGGTGCCAGTCGAGCATCTCCCGGACCGAACCGGCGTCCGGCTCGGGCTCGTGGACGAGATGCTCGCGGATCGTGGCGACCCGGAACCGGCAGTAGTTGTACTGGGCGAAGATGACCCGCTCTTCGGCGGCGGTCATCGTCTTGGTCTGGCTCTTGCCGAGCTTCGGTTCGTCGACCCAACTCATGGCGGGGTGGTACCAACTCGTGTCCGGCTGGTCGATCGGGTCCGGCTCGTCGAAGATCTGCCGCTCGGCCTCGGCGGTCGGCAGGTCGAAGAGCGGGTGGTCCATGTAGTCGTACTCGTCGGCGAGGATCGCCTCGTACAACGCCCGGTCGTTCTCCGACAACGCGGCCACCGCCGACCGCGAGCCGACCCCACGGAGCCGGGCGGCTTGGGCGAGCGGGGAGTTGTCGGCGTAAAGGGTCGTCATGGTTGTCCTTCCCTGATGCGGGCCCGACAGGCGACGGGCGGGTAGTGGATCCACCGAGGTTGTTGGGGCAGGGCTTGAGAGAGCCGGGGCGTGGGGCACGCCGCGTATTCCATGGGTGGCTTTCGTCGTCCCGACCGGAAACTACGCTGTCACGTGGTGGTTTGTTCCCTGTGTCTCCCAGTATGCCGAGAGCGTGTGAGCGGTTCAAGTATTTTTGGTCGATTTGAATGTTTTTTAGTTTTCGACCGTTTCGGTTTTGCCCGTGACAAAACGTTCAACGGCCTTGGTTTTGGCTGGGTTGACGTGTTTGTAGCCGTTTTTCACGATTCGAAAACGGTCCCGGTCGGTCTTGATCGAACGGGCCTGACCGTCTAGGCTCCGGCGAATCCCGACCGGAAAACGTCATTCATCCAGCCGGTGGATGGGAAGAACACCCGGTTTAACCAAACAAAGACCGTTCAGGAGCCCAAGTTATGGCCTTCACGCTGCCCGACCTGCCGTACGCCTACGACGCCCTCGAGCCCGCCATCGACGCCAAGACGATGGAGATCCACTACACCAAGCACCACGGCGGGTACGCCGCGAAGCTCACCGCCGCCGTCGAAGGCACCGAGTGGGCCAGCAAAGATGTCGTTGAAATCCTCAAGCACCTCGACCAGGTCCCGGCCGACAAACAAGGCGCCGTCCGCAACAACGGCGGCGGGTTCTTCAACCACAACCTGTTCTGGTCCATCCTTAAGCCCGGCGGATCCGCCCCCTCGGGTGATATCGCCAAGGCGATTGACAGCGACCTCGGCGGGTTCGACAGCTTCAAGAAGGCGTTCAGCGACGCCGCCGCGACGCGCTTCGGCTCGGGGTGGGCGTGGCTCTGTGTCCAACCCGACGGCAAGTTGCACGTCTGCTCCACCGCCAACCAGGACACCACCCTCATGCCCGAAGCCTTCGGTGGCAAGGGCACCGGCCACACGCCCATCCTTGGGCTCGACGTCTGGGAGCACGCCTACTACCTCAACTACCAGAACCGCCGGCCCGACTACATCGACGCCTTCTTCGGCATCATCAACTGGGACGAAGTCGGCCAGCGCTACGCCGCCGCAAAGTGAGTATCGCCCACAACGCGATAGACAGTGAAGCCCGCGCCGTTAATGGCGCGGGTTTTTGTGTGTGAGGGGTTGCTTCAGCGGGCGGGCGTCACGCCGCGTCTAGGTACGTTTCCAACCGCAGCGGGGTCGTGAACTTCATGCCCACCTCGTAGGCGACCACGCCCTCGTACCCCACCGCGCCGACCCGCCTGCACCACGCCACTGTCGCCGGCACGATCGTCCCGAAGCCGTCTTCCGCCTCGAGCGCGAGCACCGCGGTCGTCCCTTCGTCGAGGTGTGTCCCGTGCAGCACACTCACGCCGCCCCGGCTGAGGTTGCGTGTGCCGACGAGAAATACCGCGTGCTCGCCGTTGTCGTCCTGCACCCGCATCGTGCACCGCAGCCGCCGCTCGACCCGCGGCTCTTCGCGCTGTGGCCCGGGTCCCGCATCGCTGCGCTGGGGCAACAGCGCCGACTCGTGTTCGATGCGTTCCAGCGCAGCGGCCCAGTCGTCGTCGGAGAGTCGGCCAAACGTCAGCGGGGGTTCGTACATAGAGTTGTCTGGATCGAGTGCTGAAGGCGGCTTTACGCCGCGGTTACGAACGGCGAGAGGTCGACGGGCTGGTCGAACTGCACGCCGACCTCGAAGTCGACCGGGTCCTCTCCGCCGCGTTCCACGGCCCGGCACCACGCGACCCGGCCGGCCAACACCAGCCCCGGGCCAGACACCGGCTGCAGCGCCACCGTGCACCGTACGCCTGTCCGCAGCTCCCGGCTGTGCACGAAGCCGATCCCGCCGCCGCCGACGTTCCGCGTCCGCACGAGGTACGTGCCGTGGTCGTCATCGGGCGTCTCGGGCGAGCCGAGGCGGATCATGCACCGGAAGTCGCCGGCCACGCGTTCGTGTTGCCGATCGCCCGTCGCGTCCGAGCCACCGCCCGCGAAGCCTTCGTCGTCGCCCTGCTCGATCCGCCGGAGCATCGACAGCCACTGCTGGTCTGAGACCCACAGCCGCAGCGTGTCGGGCTGCCCCATGTCACTGGACAGCCCGGCACTGAAGTCGAAGTCGCGCTCGTCGCGGTCGGTGAGTTGCAGCACAGCGTTCTCCGGCGGCCACGGGCGGCGTTACCCGTGCGGGAGAACTCGGCGGGATCGGGGCGGGGCTGTAACGGGAAACGGACGTTGCCGACGAAGGATCCGAGACGGTGTCCGGTCGTGCGGGCTTTGCGGATCACTCCGGCTTGACGAGCGTCCCGCCGTCGCGGACGTACCCGACGATGCCGCGCTCGTCGAAGTAGGCATCAACGCCGAAGTGTCGCAAGACCGCGAACAGAACGGACGCCTGGTTGCCCGTCTCATCGTGGGCTAAAACTCGCGCGTTGGGCACCGGCAGCAGTTGAGCGATCCGCTCGGCTGCGTCTTCCGCCAGGACCGGATCCTGGGCGTCGGCGATCAGGTCGGTCCACGCCAGATTGGTGGCGTCGGGGAGGTGACCGCGTGCGTCGATGCCTTTGATCGATGCGTTGCCGGCAAACTGGCGTGGGCTGCGGGCGTCGATCACGACCTTGGCGAACGGCCGATTATCCAGATGGAAGGGGGTCAGTAACTTGGCCTCTGCCGCCTGGTTCGCGTCGAGCGAACGCACAACGCGTGAGTGGGAGAGCCGGGACATGTCCGGCGCTCGTCTGGGGTGTGCAGGGACCACCACCCGCCTAGGGGCATCGATCCCGGTCGTATCCGTGTCAATCTTGCGCCGTTCCTTCGCCCACCGCTTCAACTGGCCGTCGAGGATGTACGCGTGTTCGTCGAGGCCGATCATCGACAGGGCGACGTAGACCCGGGCGGGGAAGATGCCGGCCGCGTCGCCGTAGAGCAGGAGGTCCATGCCCGGGCCAACGCCGTGCGCGGAGAGCAGCTCGACGAGGTCGTCGGGGTCCGGGAGCTGGTTCTTCAGTCCGTCGCGGTCGACGTAGAAGTCGTGCACGTCTAGGTACACCGCGCCCGGCAGGTGCCCCCGGTCGTACCCGAGCCGGCCGTGCCCGACGTGGAAGATGCGAAGCGGACGCAACGCGTTGTCGAAGTTGGACGGCGGGGGCGTGAGCGGTTGTGTTTCGGGAACGTCGGCTGTTTCGGCTTTGCGTTCCGCTTGTTCTGACGTCGATTCGTGAGACGCCGGACGCTCTGCCTCACCGGCCTCGATCCGTGATTCGAACGCGAGGCGATCGGCCACGCGTTGCGTGCTGATGTAGACCTCGGCTCGTGTCGGCGTCACCGCAGCGAAGAGCGCGGCAGAGAGGACGAGTAACGACACGCCCGTCCCCGGAAAGCGTCGTGACGCGAGCCAAGAAACAACCCCGCCGTTGCGGGCGGGGCTGTCGGGGTGTTGTTGTCGTCGGCACATGCCCGGATTGTAGATCGGGCCGGCGTCGGTTTCGCCTTACGCCGAACGGCGGCGGAGCATCGCCAAGCCGCCGAGGCCGACGAGGGCCAGCGACGCGGGCTCGGGGATGGCGTAGATGCCAGCGATTTGGCCGCCCGCGGTCAGCGTCTGGGTCCAGGAGACGAACTGCTCCTGCCAAATCGAGAAGTCTTGGGCGAAGTCGCTCGCGGCGGGGCCATTGACGAGTTGGGTCTCGTCAAGCAGCACCGCGACGGTGTTGCCGCCGTCGATGTCGACGGTCTTGAACGAGTCGTTGGTGCCGCCGTCGCGGAAGATGATCACATTGTCTTCAACGGTGAAGGCGGTGGTCGAGAAGCTGACGTCGTTGCCGATGCCGACGAGCTGTTCTTCGGTGAGCAGCGTGCCCGACGCGTCGGTGTCGGGGTCGTAGAAGTAGATGTTCTCGCCCGCCGAGCTGGTGCCCTGGCCGAAGTAGAAGATGCCGTCGTTGTCGATGCCCAAGCCCGAGGGCGTGTCGTCGCCGGTGATGGCGGCGAGCTCGGTGTCGGTCAGGACGACGGTCGTGCCGTTGAGCGTGCCGAGCGTCTTCTGAGCGTTGTCGTCGGACGACTGGTAGTAGGCGAGGTCGCCGTCGGTCGGGTCGAGGGCGCCGAAGGTGACGCTGCCGCCGATGCTGGCGTTGTCGGCCAGGAGCGTGACCGCGCCGGTGGCCTTGCTGATCGTGTAGATCTCGTCCTGCCGGGTGTCGAGGACGTAGAGCTGGGTGCCACCGTCGAAGATCGTGCCGGACAGGTCGGCGAGGGCCGAGCCCTTGGCGGTGTCGAAGTCGCCGGACGACGCGAGGGTGGTGACCACGTTGGCGCCGCCGATGTCGTCGATCTTCACGACGCGGTACTGGCCGCCCGCGCCGGGTGCGTTACCGAGCAACGCGTAGCCGACGGTGTCGTCGATTACGCTGGAGCGGAGCTGCGCGCCGTCCCCGCCGTTGATCGTGGGCAAGTCGATCAGTTGGATGTAGTCCGCGGCCGCGAACGTCGCCGGAATGGCCGCTACGAGCGCAGCGGCGGTGGTCTTCACCAAGTTCATCTTTCCCGTCTCCAAGAGGGTTTCAGAAGAGTCCCGCAGAAGTTAGCCCCGATTTCGGCGTCGCGTCAAGCCCAAACCGGCAAAAACCGCAAAAA
>JANQPR010000162.1 GCA_028285385.1 Phycisphaera sp. | reverse complement strand
TGCCCGACGTCGCCCACGAACTCGCCCAGCTCGAGTCTTGGCGCGACCCCACCGTGAATCAGGCCGGGCAGTCCGCCCGGGACTTCCGCCGGTACGTCGCCCGTGGCGAGGCCACGCTGTTCCCCAGCACCCGACGGACGCTCGACGACGCCGGCAAGACCGTGCACCTCCGCGACGTCAGCCGCGGCGGCCTGGGTTTCATCTGTGGCCAGCCGTTGCCCGTCGGATCGGACTGGCGGATTGTGTTCACGCATGAGGGCTACGCCGTGGCCGAGGCCGCGGTCTGCGTCCGGCACGTCAAGAAAGTCCGCGACGGCGTCTTCCTGATTGGCAGCAACTTCGTCGCCTCCGCGGGGCTGCTCACGCTGATCGGCGTCGACCCGGGCGCGCTCGAGAACGAGTACGCCGGCGCCGACCGCCCCTGCGACCCCGGTACCGTTGACGGCCTCCCGGCGCCCGGGAGCAGCCCGCACAACTCGCGCGTCGCCTGAGCCGGCGAAACGAGAAGCGATTCCAGCTTTCAAGCGCTGCCGACCTCGGCGTCCGCGAAGTATTCCTGCAGACTCCGCACGCCCCACGCCCCGCTGCGCAGCGCGGCGATCGCGTCGACGGCCACGGTCGCGGCGGTCATCGTCGTGATCATCGGCACGCCGTGCCGCACCGCGGTGGCCCGGAGCTTGCCCTCGTCGGTGCCCGCGCCTTTGCGGGTCGGCGTGTTGATGATCAGGTCGAGTTCGCCGTTCTTGATCAGGTCGATCGCGTTGGGCCGGCCGCCCTCCTGGATCTTGCGGATGAGGCGCGACTCGATGTCCTGTTCCTTGAGCGCGGCGTGTGTTCCCGTCGTCGTCACGACCTCGAAGCCCTGTTCGACGAGTCGCCGCGCGATGCCGAGCGCGTCCTGTTTGTCGCCCTGCCGGACGGAGAGGAACACCGAGCCCTCGGTCGGGAGGTGCGAGCCCGCCGCCATCTGTGACTTCGCGAACGCGACGGCGAAGTCGGGGTCGGCACCCATGCATTCGCCCGTGCTGCGCATCTCGGGGCCGAGGATCACGTCGACGCCCGGGAACTTGCTGAACGGGAACACCGATTCCTTGATCGACGTGTGCGTCGGGACGACCTCTTCGGTGACGCCGAGTTCGTGCAACTGCATGCCGGCCATCACCTTTGCCGCGAGGTTCGCCCACGCCACGCCCGTCGCCTTGCCGACAAACGGCACCGTGCGCGACGCCCGCGGGTTGACCTCGATGACGTACAACTCGTCGCCGTCGTCGCCGTGCCGCACCGCCCATTGGACATTCATCAGACCGCGCACCTTTAGCGCCTCGGCGAGCTTACGCGACTGCTGCTTGATCGTGTCCACCATCTCCGGCGACAGCGAGTACGGCGGCAACGAGCACGCGCTGTCGCCCGAGTGGATGCCCGCCTCCTCGATGTGCTCCATCACGCCGCAGACCAACGCGCGGGGGCCGTCGCCGCCGAAGTCCGCGATGACATCGACGTCGCACTCGGTCGCGTTGAACAGGAACTTGTCGACCAGGATCGGCTGCCCCGCCAGGTCCGACGCGCCGATCGCCTCGACCATGTACCGCCGGAGTTGTTCGTCGTCGAAGACGGTCTCCATCGCGCGGCCGCCCAAGACGAAAGACGGACGCACCAGCACCGGGTACCCGATGCGGTTGGCGATCTCGACGGCTTGGTCGACGTCGTAGGCGATGCCGTTGGCGGGCTGCCGGACGTCCAGCTCGTCGCACAGCTTCGCGAACCGATCGCGGTCCTCCGCCAGACGGATCGCCTCGACGCCCGTGCCGATGATCGGGACACCGGCCTGTTCCAAGCCCTCGGCGAGGTTGAGCGGCGTCTGCCCGCCGAACTGCACGACGACGCCGTGCAGCAAACCGCCTTTCTCACCCAGCGGCTTCCCGTTCAGTCGCTCGCAGATGTTCAGCACATCTTCGAGCGTGAGCGGTTCGAAGAACAGCAGGTCCGAGGTGTCGTAATCGGTCGAGACCGTCTCGGGGTTCGAGTTGACCATCACCGCCTCGAAGCCGAGCTCCTTCGCGGCGAACGCGGCTTGCACGCAGCAGTAGTCAAACTCGATGCCCTGTCCGATGCGGTTGGGCCCGCCGCCGAGGATGACGATCTTCTTACGATCGGTGACGCGGACCTCATCGTCCGTGACGGCACTGCCGTTGACCGTGTGCGGCGTCTCGTAGCTGCTGTAGTAGTACGGCGTCGCGGCCTCGAACTCCGCCGCGCAGGTGTCGACCAGCTTGTACACCGGGTCGATGCCTAACGACTTGCGGTGTCCGCGCACCTTGAGGATTGTCTCCGCCGTGATTTTGCCGAGGTAGAGGTTGGCGAGCTGCGCGTCGCTGTAGCCGAGTTGCTTCGCCTCGAACACCACGTCGCGCGGCACGTCTTCTAGCGTCGTGAAACCCGCCAGCGTGTCCTCGAAGTCGACCAACTGCTTCATTTGATCGAGGAACCACGGGTCGATCTTCGTGCTCTCGAACACCTGGTCGACGGTCCACCCGGCCTTGAACGCGTACCGCACGTAATACAGCCGGCCCTGAGACGGGACCTCGAGCTTGCGCCGCAGCTTTCCCTCATCGACGGGGAACTCGTCGGCCTCGCCGCGCTGCGTCTTCAGCCACTTGTCCTGCGCGTCGAGCCCGAGTCCGAAACGTTTGACCTCCATCGACCGGATACCCTTCTGCAGACTCTCCTTGAACGTCCGGCCAATGGACATGCCCTCGCCGACGGACTTCATCTGCGTCGTGAGGGTCTCGTCGGCCTCGGGGAACTTCTCGAAGGTCCACCGCGGGATCTTGGTCACGACGTAGTCGATGCTCGGCTCGAAGCACGCGACCGTCTGCCCGGTGATGTCGTTAGGCAGCTCGGCGAGCGTGTAGCCGACGGCGAGCTTTGCGGCGAGCTTGGCAATCGGGAAGCCGGTCGCCTTGGACGCCAGCGCCGAGCTGCGCGAGACGCGGGGGTTCATCTCGATGACGACCATCTCGCCGTCCGCGGGGTTGACGCCGAACTGCACGTTGGACCCGCCGGTCTCGACGCCGACGGCGCGGAGGATCGCCAGCGCCGCGTCGCGCATGCGCTGGTACTCCTTGTCGGTCAGCGTCTGGGCGGGCGCGACGGTGATGGAGTCGCCGGTGTGGACGCCCATCGCGTCGACGTTCTCGATGGAGCACACGATGACCGCGTTGTCGTCGCGGTCGCGCATGACCTCGAGCTCGTACTCCTTCCAACCCAGCAGGGAGCGGTCGATCAGGACCTGGCTGGTCATCGAGGCGTCGAGCCCGCGGCGGACGATGTCCTCGAACTCGTCACGATTGTAGGTGACGCCGCCGCCGGTGCCGCCGAGGGTGAACGCCGGGCGGACGATCGCAGGCAACCCGACCTTGTCGAGAATTTTCCACGCCTCGTCCATCGTGTTGGCGGTGTACGCCTCGGGGCACTTGAGCCCGATGGACTGCACGACCTGTTTGAACTTCTCGCGGTCTTCGGCCCGGTGGATGACCTCGCGGGTCGCGCCGATCATCTCGACGCCGTGCTTCTGGAGCGTCCCGGCGTCCCACATCTCGCAGGCGCAGTTGAGCGCGGTCTGGCCGCCCAGCGTGGGCAGCAGCGCGTCGATGTGGAGGTCGGTGCCCTTGTGCCGCTCGATGATCTTCTCGACGGCCTCGGGCGTGATGGGCTCGATGTAGGTCCGGTCCGCGAACTGCGGATCGGTCATGATCGTCGCGGGGTTGGAGTTGACGAGCACGACCTTGTAGCCCTCTTCGCGGAGAGCCTTGCAGGCCTGAGTGCCGGAGTAGTCGAACTCGCAGCCCTGCCCGATGACGATGGGCCCCGAGCCGATGAGCAGGATGGTCTTGAGGTCGTCGCGTTTGGGCACGGCGGCGGGCGTTCCGGGCGGGTCCCGGGCCGGCTGGCGGTGTCGGCCGCGTTAGCTCCGGGTAAACGCCGGGAGTGTAGCAGGCCACCTTGACTCACGACGCCGAGCGCAGGCGGGTTGATTCAACAGCCACGCATAATGGTTTCGATGCCGCGCAGGGTCTCCACATCCGGCTCGAAGCCGCGCTTGAGCCACGACGGGCGCCACGAGGACAGGCCCGGGTGGTACGTCTCGACAATGCCCGTCCACGTGCCCTGTAGCGCCTCGACCATGCCGGTGAACGCCTCGGCTTCGGTCTTCTGGCGGGCGTCGTCGATCGCGTCCCGGCTGCCCCAGATGCTGGCCTTCTTGTTGGTCTGGGCGGTGTGCTCGGCCGTGCCGTAGACGTAGCCCGTCCGCACGTCGAGGAACGCCGCCGACGCCGTCGTCGTCACCATCGCCTCCTGGTTCCGCAGGTTGCCCAGCACGATCCAGTTCAGCGGCCCGACGTCGTGGTCCTTCACCCGGAACCGCGTGTCCAGCGTGTAGATCAGGAGCAGGTCCGCTCGAAGCGTCGCGGCGCCCTGACGCAGGTCCATCATGCCTTCCAGCTCTTCGGGTAGCACCATCCGGCTCATCGGCGAAACCTGAGCCATGAAGGGCAGGTTCCCGAGCTTGGTGACGGCGTCCGCGGGCTCGACGTCGCGGGTGGTCACCACGCTGTACCGGCCGTGGCCGTACGCCGTGGTGTAGCGGTTGGTGTAGCCGGACGACTGGAGCCGGGCCACGACGACGTGGGCCGGGAAGCCGGCCGCGGGCTGGATCGCGAGCGTCTTGGCGATCTGTCGGTCGGTGCCCTTCTCGCGCTCGGCCTGTTCGATGGAAAGCTGCCGCTGGTACGCGTCGGTCTCGTGCATCAACTCGTTCATGGATACCCCGGCGGCGGGTGTGATGTACTTCTGGCTACAGCCGACCGAGCCAACAACGAGTAACGCCAACACGCCGACGCAGGACGCAAACAAAGCACGATCAGACAGGCGCATCATCGGAGGTCTCCACGGAAAGTTGAAACGACGGGACACACTAGACACAGGCCGCAATGCCAGGCATTACGGCGCGGAGGCACCGACGGGTCGCGCGGTTCATGGTTTAGTCGTGGATTTCGACCAACTCGGCGTGGAGCGTGTCGGTCTCGAGCAGCGCGACGGTGCACCGCCCGGTGAGCCAGCCGCAGCACTCGCCGGGGTTGAGGTACAGGCGCTCGCGGCCGGCGACGGGCTTGGTCTGGACCCGGGCCTCGTGGTCGTGCCCGGAGATCAGGATGTCGGCCCGTTCGTGGGATTCGAGCGGGAACCAGTCGACGAAATGCGCCATCGCGACGGATCGGCCGCCGAGTTCGAGCCGGACCGGGCCGTCGGTGATCTGGGGCAGTGTTTTCTTCAGGCCGTCGCGTTCGCCGTCGTTGTTGCCGTAGATCGCGTGGACGGGCGTGTTGCCGACGGCGTCGGGGTTCAACAGCTTCGCTGCGAACGGCGCGACGTAGTCCCCGGCGTGCAAGATCGCATCGACCCGTTGCTCCAGAAAGAAAGCGACCGCCCGCCGGAAAGCGGGCAGTCGGTCGTGGGTGTCGCTGAGGACGCCGAGCTTCATGCGGGCATGCTAACCGCGGTTATTCCGGCAGTTCTTCGAGCCGGATCGTGGTGTCAACGGCCATCGGGATGGTCATCGGCTGACCCTGCCCCATGTCCGGCGTGACCATGCTTCCCTGGATGGTCTGCTGGCTCTCCATGCTCTTGACCCAGCCGGTGGCGCGGTCGTAAGTGATCAGGCCCTCGATGGTGCCGTCGAGGTCGAGTTGGAGCGCGACGCCGGGCATCACTTCCATGGCGGCGTCGTCGGGCGTCGAGACCTCGCCGGTCATCGCGGCGGTGGCGGTGCTGACGGTCGTGTCGGTGAGTTTGTAGTCGACCGACATGTCGATGGGCACGATGCCGCTGACATGGACCTCCTGTTTCCAGTCGTCGCCGATGCCGACCACGCCGGGCGGGTACGCGCCGTGCTGCGACTCGATCATCTGGGCCATGGTTTCGTTGTTCAGCTGTTTCTTGAGCAGGTTGACCACCATCGCTTTGGCCTGCTCGGGCAGCGGCATCGAGGCGGCGAGGTCGTCGGCCATGGTCTCGAAGCCCTCGAGGTTCGTGACCTTGCCGTCCGGCGAGAGGTCGTAGCTGAACGACTTGCCCGCCATCGCGGCGAACGGCATCAGGTTCGGGATCTGCGGCATGCCGTCCTTGTCGGAGTCGTACGTGCCCCGGCCGGCTTGGCCGTCGAACTCCGCCACGATCCGGTCGTTGGTGACCTTCACGCGGACGCCGTCGCCCTCGAGCGACTTGAGCACTTCCGTGGTCGTGTCGAACGTGACGATCAACTCCTCGAGCATCTGCTGGCCCGCGGCTTGGACGTCGGTGACCTGCTCCATCTCCATGCGTTGCTTGAACTCCTGACCGGGCTCAAGGTTCAGCCGGAGCTCAACCTGCTCAGCGGATACGGTCGGGACCAGGGAGACCATCAACGCAAGGACCAGGGACACCCCGACGCCGAGGCGGACCAGCGACCGGGCAGGCAACGATCTGAAGTCAGTGAACATGGCAAACCTCCATGGTGAATTGGACGCCACTATCGTACAAGCCAGCGGATTCTCACCACTGCGAAATCCCTCTCGGCGCGACCCCGATACGGGACGATGTCGGGTCAGCTCAGGCCCCACGACTTGCAGTTTTCTAGAGAGACCTTCAGCGAGTCGAACGGGTCGAGGTCGCCGTGGTCGCGTTCGACGATGTACCACTCGACGCCCGACGCCTTGGCCGCCTCAAGGATCGCCGGCCAGTTCAGGTTGCCCGCCCCGACCTCGCACATCTTCTGCTCGCGCTTCGGCGAAATCGTCATGTCCTTGAGGTGGATGCTCGGGACCCGGCCAGAGAGTTTCTTCAGCCAGTGCGCCGGGTCGCCCCCGCCGTGCGCGACCCAGTAGGTGTCGACCTCGAAGAACGTCGGGACGCTGAGCGTCTCGGCGAGGAGATGCATCGGCGTCCGTGACGGGTCGATCTTCTCCGGTGCGTCCTTCAGGCCGAAAGGCGCCCACTCGTGCGAGTGGTTGTGGTACCCGATGCGGATGCCGGCCTCGGTGTACGGGTCGGCCAACGCCTGGAACTCGCCGGCGAACTTCTTCCAGTCGGCCTCGGTCTCGTCGCCGGACCAGCCCCACCCGCCGATCGCGGCGTACCGGCAGCCGATGGTCTGGTGAAACTCGATCTCGGCCTGCACGTCCTGCAACTGCTCCCAGGACCGGTGCGTCGCGCAGCAGACCATGCCGGTGTCGCCCAGGATCTTCTTCAGCTCGCCGGCGTCGATGGTGCTGAACGCCGCGGCCGACGCCTGGATCGCGTCGTAGCCGATCGCCTTGAGCTTCTTGCAGGAGTCGGCGATGCCGGCGGCGTCCTGGCAGTGGTCGCGGAGGGTGTACATCTGGGCGGCGAGTTGCGTGGGCATCAAAGTCTCCTGCGGGGCAGTCCCGCGTGTGGCCCCGCCAAGCATCCGGACGAGGCGGGTTCGATCGGGTCGGCCAGCATAGCGGGCGCTGATACGCTGCGGGGCATGAAACACCATGAAACTCGGGCGTCGCGTCCGCTTCGGCCAATCCGGGTCCGGGAACGCGCATGGGCGTCGTGGCTGACCGTTGCGGTTTGCGTCGGCGTCGGCCTGGCGGGTTGCGCGAAGCCGCGTGTGTCCGCCGACCTGGCCGCGATCTACAACCGCGCCGCGATGGCGCATGGGCCCGAGCAGAACCCCGTCATCGTGATCCCGGGCATCCTCGGGTCCCGCCTCGTGGACACCGATTCCGGGCAGGTCGTCTGGGGCGCGTTCGGCGGCGGCGCGGCCCGGCCGGACAACCCCGAAGGAGCGAGGCTGATCGCGTTACCGATGCAACCCGGCGTGCCGCTGGCGGAGCAGACCGACCAAGTCGCCACGACCGGTGCCCTGGACCGCGTCGAGTTCTCGCTGTTGGGCCTGCCGATCCAGCTCGAGGCCTACGCCCAGATCATGGCGACGCTCGGCGTCGGCGGATACATCGACGAAGAGCTGGTCGACGCCGGCGTGTACGAAGAGCGTGAGAAGACCGGCACGATGAGCGACGTCGACTGGGGCGACGACCACTTCACGTGCTTCCAGTTCGCGTACGACTGGCGGCGGGACAACGTCGAGAACGCCGGTCGGCTGTTCCGTTTCATCCGCGACCGCCGCGCGGAGGTGCAGACGCAGCTGGCCGAGCGACACGGCGGACAACCCGGGGATTACGACGTCAAGTTCGACATCGTCGCGCACTCCATGGGCGGGTTGATCGCGCGCTACATGCTGCGCTACGGCGACACAGATCTTCCCGATGACCCGAAGGCCGATCCGCTCCCCGTCACTTGGGCCGGGGCGGAACACGTCGAGAAGGTGATCCAGGTTGGCACGCCGAACGCGGGCTCGGCGCTGGCGCTGACGCAACTCGTGGACGGCGCCAAGTTCGGGCCGTTCATCCCGACGTACGAAGCCGCGATCCTCGGGACCATGCCGTCGATCTACCAGCTGCTGCCGCGTGATCGGCACGGGCCGGTTGTCGGCTTCGACGGTGAAGACTTGCTTTCTGTCGAAACTTGGCAGGGCCGTGGGTGGGGCCTGGCCAGCCCGACGCAAGACCGTGTTCTGCGGAGGCTGCTTCCCGGCGTCGACGACGCCGATACCCGCCGCGCCACCGCGTTAGCGCACCTCGAACGCTGTCTCGACCGCGCGGCCGCTTTTCACGCCGCCCTCGACCGCCCCGCCGAGTTGCCGGACGGCGTCGAGCTGTACCTCTTCGCCGGCGACGCGCAGGGCACGCCGCGCGTCCTCACGTTTCGTGGCCGCGATGACGCCCTCGTAATCAACGAACACGGGCCCGGCGACGGCACCGTGACCCGCGCCTCCGCCTTGATGGACGAGCGCCTCGACGGCGCGTGGACGCCGAAACTCCGGTCACCGATCGATTTCACCGGCGTCACGTTCCTCCACGAAGACCACCTCGGGTTGACGCGTTCGTCAACCTTCAGTGACAACGTCCTCTACCTGCTCCTCGAGCAACCCTGACCGAGCTCGTGCCGGGTCGCCGTCTCCGCCTTACGGTGGAACCGATGTGCTAAACTACTGGCGTGCCGGACAGGGCCGTCTCCATCCTTCTATTGCTTTGGCTGACGCCGTTCTTAACGGTCGTTGCGCCCGGGCACCAACGCGGCGCGTTGCAGCTCCCCGGCTCAACGCAGAGCGGCGTTCCTGATTCGATCGGTGTTGCGGTGTGCGGCCTGTGCTCCGCGTACGGCGGCGATGAGGACCGCCCGGTCAGCTCGACCGACCCGGCGGGCAACTGCGCGATCTGCCAGTTCAACGGCACGCTGCTCAACCCGCCCCCCTTCGCCCTGCCGGACCTGCGGCCGCAACGGCTCGACTGGCCAGCCGCGCGCGACGCGGTCGCGCTGCGGCCCGCCCCGGCTCCGCTGCTGCGACTCTCCGGCCGCGCACCGCCGACGCCGCTCCTCTCCGTTGCCGCCTGACCCTTCGTGCCGGCGGTTCGTTGACAACGTGACGGCCCGACTCCCTGGCTCACGGGAGGTCGGCGTGTCCCGCTGAGGCCAGGGGTTCCTCGGTTGCTGCGCGACATCACCGGGTGACCGTCCGTGTCTTTCGCTTTGATCTGATCTTGAGGTGACGAAGGCCGCACCCGTGCTGTCGTCACGCTTGTGCCAAGGAGATGTGATGCTTCTCGATGTTCCTGTTCGTAGTTTCCTTCGGGCCACCGCCGCGGCGGTGCTGGCCCTGACCGCCGCGTCCGGCGCGGCGCAGTTGCCGCCGATGCCCGCGGTGACGCACGGCCCCGGCGGCGAGCCGGGGATGATCCACACCGAGGTGTTTTTTGATGGTTTGGGCCTGAGCGTCGAACTGGTCGGCGGGCCCGTCCCGCCCATGGCCGGCGGCGGCACATTCGGCGGCGACGTGGACGCCCCGGTCCAGATGCGACTCGGCAGCGGGTTCGCCCCGCCTTTCGACGTGCTCAACGGCCGGGGCTTTAACGCCCAGTACGGCTGGCTGCCCAGCCAGAAGCCCGGCAACCTGCTGCAGGACCCGAACGCCCTGCCCCTGGACCGTCTGGTCGCGGTCGAGCTGGTCGGCCTGGGCGCGAACAACCCCGGCCCGCTCTACGCCTTCAGCGGCGGCAACGGCATGGAGTTGATCAACGGCCTGCATACCGCCGCGCCGCTGTTCGAGAGCCTCGGCGACCGGTTCCTCTGGGACGACTTCGTCATGCAACACAACTGGTACGCCGCCGACGCGCCGGGGCTCTACACGGCGACCTACGACGTCTACGTCGCCGACCTCGCCGGCATCCGCGACGCCCGGTACACCGGCGACACCGTCACGCTGAAGTTCAACTACGTCCCCGAGCCGGCGATGGCGCTGCTCGCCCCGCTGGCGTTCGCCCTGCCGCATGCCCGCCCGAGGCGGAGGGGAAAGCCATGAACCCGTTCGCACCCACCCGTGGACGCCGGTTCAGGTCTGTGCCCGGCTTGGCGGCCTCGGCGGTCTTCACGATCGCCGGGGCCGCCCCGGCCGGCGCGGCTACGCCCACGCTCGGCGGCCTGATGAACCACATCAATGTCGGCGTCGCGCCCAACCCTCAACCCGGCGGCGAACCGTTCCTGCTCACCGTCGCTTTCGACGACCCTCAGCCGCAGGGCCTAAACATGACGCCGCCCGGGCCGGACTTCCAGCCCCCCTTCGACGTGCTCAACGGCCGCAGCTACAACGCCCAATACGGCTGGCTGCGCAGCGGGCGCTGGGGCCTGACCGCCGACGAAACCTTCTACATCGAACGCCTCGACGCCACGGCCGGTCTGGACACCTACGAAGGCGGTCTGGCCGCCGACACCGGCGGCACCGGGCAGGTCGGCGCCGGGCACACGCTGCACCCGCTGTTCGGCACCGATGAAAGCGGCCCCCGCTGGGCGTGGGACCTGACCATGACCCACCACTGGTACGCCACCGACACACCCGGCAACCACGAGGCCACCTACCGCCTCTACGTCGAGAACGACGCGACCGGCCAGCTCTCCGGCACCTTCGCGCCCACCACCGTCACCCTGCGCTGGGTCAACGGCACCGCCCTGCCCGGCGACTACAACGCGTCCGGGCAGGTGGAACAAGGCGACCTCGACCTCGTCCTCCAGAACTGGGGGACCGACACCGACGCCACCGGCCTGCCCGCGGGCTGGACCGCCGACTACGCCGGACTTGGTCGGATCGAGCAGACCGAACTCGACCGCGTGCTCCAGCACTGGGGCGCCTCCGCCTCGCCGGTTTTCGACGGCGCCCCGGTGCCCGAACCGGTGGGCATGACCGGATTGTTCGCCGTGGCCTTCGGGTCGAGCCGACGTGCGCGCCGGGCGATTGCGCGATGAGCCAGTCCGCGCGTCATCCCGGCTTCACGCTGATCGAGCTGCTCGTGGTGGTCAGTGTCATCGCGCTGCTGGTCGGCCTATTGCTACCGGCACTGGGCGCGGCACGACGTCACGCGCGCGCCCTGACCTGCCTGACCACGGCGCGTAGCCTCGGGCAGGCGATGCGGATGTACCTCGACGACCACGCCGGCCGGTTCGCCCCCACCAACCACTAACTCATTTATTGCGCTTCGATCATTCACGAATTAAA
>JANQPR010000135.1 GCA_028285385.1 Phycisphaera sp. | reverse complement strand
CGGCCGGCTCCGCGTCGGGCACAGCGCCGATGTGCTCGTCATCGAGCCCGACGTCCCCTGGCTCGACCACGCCGACCCGTTGGCGATGCTGCTCTGGGCGTGGGACGACCGCTGGCTCAAGCGGGCCTACGTCCGCGGCGAGCTTGCTTTTGCGTCCGACGGTTCCGGCGACTGAAGGGCGTCGCGCACCTGTAACAGTTCCGCCGCGATGCTCACCGCGATCTCGGCGGGGTGGTTGCTGCCGACCGGCAACCCGACCGGGCAACGGAAGTCGATCAAGTCGTCGGCGATGCCGGCCTCGCGCAGCTCGCGGCGCAGGGTCGCGGCCTTCGCCGCGCTGCCGATCACGCCGAGGTACGGGAATCGCCGGTTCAACTCGAAGATGCGCTGCAGCACCGGCCGGTCGGCGCTGTGGCCGCGCGTCATGCACAGCACGAACGTGTCATCCGCAAGCGCGTCCGCTTCGCCCGGCGGGTCGTCGGTGCAAACGGCATCCACCCCGTCGGGCAGCTTGTCGAGCCAGCCGCGCCGCGGGTCGATGCAGGTCAACCGGCACGGCAGCTCGACCAACAGCCTCGCCAGCGCCTGCGTAACGTGGCCGGCTCCGAAGACGGCGATGTTCCACGCTGCGCGGTCGACGAGTTCGAAAAACAGCTTCACCGTGCCGCCGCAGGTCATGCCGACGTCCCGCTTGAGGTTCCACTCGACGAACACGGTGCGCTGCTTGTTGTTGAGCATCTCTTGTGCAAGCGTGATGGCCTTGGCTTCGACCTTGCCGCCACCGACCGTGCCGTGGTCTTGGCCCGCGGCCGTGACGAGCATCTTCGCGCCGGCGTCGGCGGGCGTGGAGCCGTGCGCGTCGACGAGCGTCACCGCGACGAACGGCATCCCGCGCTCGGCGAGCTGGGCGCAGCGCTCGATGTACCGGTCCGTTGCCATGACTGATCAAACGAAGAGACGCCGAGTTGCGGAGACGCAAGGAAGTCAATCAACAATCAAGACCGGACCCAGGCCGTCTAAAAGATCAGTCGGGTATCACGACTTCATTGGACCGCCGCTCCGCGTCTCTGCTCCTCCGCGGTCTCTGCGTTGGGTCTGTCTCGCTGCCACATCGCCGTCACCGCCATCAACACCGCCTCGTTCGTCGCGGGTAGTTGCAGCGGCGGTAGTACATCTGGGTTGACGAACGACATCGCATGCCGCGCCGCGAGGAACGGCGCGATCCCGAGCATCAGCGGCGGCTCGCCCACGGCCTTGCTCCAGCGGACGTTGACCTTGTGCCTGGGGTTCGGGAAGGTGTTGACGTGGAAGACGCGGGGCGTGTCGGTCGCGTTGGGGACCTTGTAGGTGGTGGGCGAGGGCGAGAGCAGCGAGCCGTCGTCGCCGTACTTGAGCTCTTCGGTCGTGCACCAGCCGACGCCCTGGATGAACCCGCCGTAGAGCTGCCCGAGGTCGACGCCGGGGTTGATCATCTGCCCGACGTCCATGAGCACGTCCGCGCGGTCGACAACCAAGTCGCCGGTGAAGCGGTCGATGGTGATCTCAGCGGCGGCGACGCCCGCGGTGTAGTAGAAGAACGGGTTGCCCCGGCCGGTCTCGCGGTTGAAGTCCACGCCGGGCGTGGCGTAGAAGCCGCGGGCGCCGAGGTCGACGCGGGCGCGCCGCGCGGCGTCGCAGAAGTTGGCGAACGGCAGCCGGCGGTCCGGGGCGCGGCGGTCGTACACCACGCCGTTCTCGAAGCGGACGTCGTCGGGGCTCTTGGTCAGGCCACGCGATTCGTCGGCGAACTGTTCGGCGGCGAAGCCGGCCATGCGTTCCTTGATCTGCTCGCAGGCGTGCAACGCGGCGTGGCCGTTCAGGTCGGTGCCGGCGCTGGCGGCGGTGGGCGAGGTGTTGTGGTTCTTCTCGGTCGAGGTCGACATCACGCGGACGGACGCGGCGTCGATGCCGAACGCGTCGGCGACGAGTTGCTTGATCTTGGTGTTCAACCCCTGGCCCATCTCGGTGCCGCCGGTGCTGACCTGCACGCTGCCGTCGGTGTAGACGTTGACCAGCGCGTTGCCCTGGTTGAGGAAGCGCGTCGTGAAGCTGATGCCGAACTTCACGGCCGTCATCGCCAGGCCCTTGAGGTGCGTCCGGTTTTCCGCGTTGAACGCCTCGACCTGCCGCATCCGCGGGCGGTAGTCGCAGCGGGTCTCCAGCGCGTCGAACAGCTCGGGCAGGACGTGGTCGCGGACGATCTGGCCGTAGGGTGTGACGTTGCGGGTGTCGTGGCCGTAGACGTTGCGGCGGCGGACGTCGAAGGCGTCGAGCTTGGTTTGCTGCGCGATGTCCTGCAGGATCGTTTCGATGAGCACGATGCCCTGCGGCCCGCCGAAGCCGCGGAAGGCGGTGTTGGGCGGCAGGTTGGTCCGGGCGATCTTGCCGGTGATGCTGATGTCGGGGACGAAGTAGGCGTTGTCGGCGTGGAGCATGGTGCGCTCCATGACAGAGGTCGACAGGTCCGCGAACGCCCCGCCGTTGGAGACGAAGGTGACGTCGAGCGCGAGCAGGCCGCCGTCGTCGTCGTACCCGGCGCGGTACCAGGCCTTGGTCGCGTGGCGTTTGCCGGTGATCTGCATGTCGAGCGTCTTGCCGTAAATGACGCGGGCCGGGCGCTGGGCAAGCAGCGCGACCCACCCGGCCATCGCGGCGGGGATGGCGCCCTGGGTTTCTTTGCCGCCGAAGCCGCCGCCCATCCGTGGGCACTCGCACACGACCTTGTGATACGGCAGCCCGAGCACCTCGGCGACGACGGCCTGTGACTCGGTCGGGTTCTGCGTCGAGCTGATCAGCCGGAGGTTGCCGTCGTCCTCGGGGACCGCGAGCGTCGCCTGCGACTCGAGGTAGAACTGCTCCTGCCCGTTGCAGAAGAACGTGCCTTCGAGCACGTGCGGGGCGCGTTTGAGCGCGGCCTCGGTGTCGCCCCGGCGGATGTGGCGCACCGGGCCGAGGTAGCGGTCGTGCGCGATCGCGTCGTCGATGGTGAGCACGGGTTTAGTCGGCTCGCCCTCGATGACGACGGCGGACAGTGCGAGTCGTAGCGCATCCTCGTTTTCGGTGGCGATGACGACGACAGGCTGACCGAGGTAGCTCACGGCGTCGGACACGAGCAACGGCTCGTCGTGGAAGATCGGCCCGAAGTGCGTCGCGCCGGCAGAAGGTTGGTCGGCGGCGGTCAACACGCACACGACCCCGGGGATTTGCCGGGCTGCTTCGGTATCGATCTTGGTGATCCTGCCCGCGGCGAACGGCGCGCCGGCGAAACCGACGACGAGCTCGCCGGCGTAACGCGGGAGGTCGTCGAGGTACGGGGCCGTGCCGGTGACGTGGCCGACGGCGGACTCGTGCGGGATGGCTTTACCGACGGAGGGCATGGGTCAGCGGCTGCGGGTGATCTGGCACGTATGCCAAGCCTTGGCGAAGACGTTCTCGGCGAGCTGGTGGCGGAAGGCGGCGCTGCCGCGCACGTCGGAGATCGGCGTGATCTCGTCGCGGGCGGCGCGGCCGGCGGCCCGGAGTGTGATTT
>JANQPR010000115.1 GCA_028285385.1 Phycisphaera sp. | reverse complement strand
GTGACGGGCTGGTCGTTGAGCAGCGCCGCGGCCATGAGGGGCAGGGCGGCGTTCTTGCTGCCGTTGACGCGGACGGTCCCGCGGAGGGGCCGGCCGCCGGTGATGTGGAAGGCGTCCATGGGCGGAAGGGGTCAGTGGTCGGTGATGAGTGGTCAGTGAGCCGGCGGGCAAGTCAGTACCCTACGCCGGCGGCGGTGCAGAGGATCATCGGTGCGCCGCATCGATTCGCTGGACCCCGAATCTTCGTGTCTTCGTACTGACCACTGATCACTGGCCCCGCCCATGAACGTTGATCTCAAGACGCTGATCCGCGACATCCCGGACTACCCCAAGCCGGGCATCGTGTTCAAGGACATCACGCCGCTGCTCAAGAGCCCCGCGGGCCTGGCGATGGCGGTCGAGCTGATGGCCTCGCCGTTCCGGGGCAGGGGCGTCGAGCTGGTCTGCGGCGCCGAGAGCCGGGGGTTCATCTTCGGGACCGCGGTGGCGCAGGCGCTCTCGGCCGGGTTCATCCCGATCCGCAAGCCCGGCAAGCTCCCGCACGACACGGCCGCCAAGAGTTACGAACTCGAGTACGGCAGCGACACCCTCGAGATCCACACCGACGCGATCGGCCGGGGCCAGAAGGTGCTCATGGTCGACGACCTGCTCGCGACGGGCGGGACGCTGCGCGCGTGCTGCGAACTGGTCGACCACCTCGGCGCCGAGATCGTGGGCGTGTCGCTGGCGATCGAGCTGACGTTTTTGAACGGGCGGGATAAGGTAAAGCCGTACGACCGGGGGTTGCATTCGGTGGTGCAGTACTGAACCAGAGTCGGGGTCTAACGGACGTCGTCAGCCCCGGGTGCCGAGCACGATCAACACCACGCCGACGATCAGGATGAGCCCGCCGAAGGCGAGCGTGTGAAGCGGCTTGGTTCCGGTGAGTTCGAGCACGGCCTCGCCGGGACGGTCGGGGTTGTAGTAGGCGACGGGCCGGCCGCGCTGTCGTTCGATGAAGGGCTCAATGCTGGCCTTCGTGTTGACCGGGTAGAAGGCGGGCCGCGTGGCGGTGAACGTCTGCCCGTCGACGTCGTACTCGTACTCGAGATCAAGCGAATGGTGGGGAGAGCTGTCGGCGTTCCAGGTCTGCATCTCCATGCGGCGGATGCGGGCTGGCGTAAAGGGCCAAGACTTGCTGGCGCGGATGCTCAGGAGGTTGCGGAAGCCGCGCAGACCGATTGCAAGACCGGCCGCAGTCGCGACGATGCCGGTGATGAAGGGGCCGTAGCTGAAGTCCATGTCGGCGGGTTCCCTGTTTCGGTGGTCAGTGACCGAGCACCCAAACGGTGCGGTCGGGAGTCGTGTTTCTTGTATCGGGTGCGCAGCGGGCTTGCGTTATCTTGCGAGACCTGCGGGGCCGTTGACGGATCACGGCCCCGGGAAGTCGTCACGACGGACCCTCGATGTCGCCCGCCGCTCCCTCATCCCGCTACGCGACATCGAGCCAGCGCCACACGGTGACGAGCTACTGGGAGCGCACGCAGTGGCCGTTGCAGTCGCTGTACTTCCTGCTGCCGTTGCTGATCGCGTACGAGGTCGGGACGGTGATGGTTGCGCCGGCAGGAGACGACCGGCTGCCGGCGATCTACGCGGAGCGGCTGCTCGGGCGGTTCTTTGAGTTGTTCGGGGCGACGGGCGTGTACCTGCCGGGGTTCCTGGTGGTGGGCGTGTTGCTGGGGATGCACTTTGTGCGGCGGGACCCGTGGCGGCTGGAGCCGAAGCTGTACGCGGGGATGCTGGTGGAGTCGGTGGTGTGGGCGGTGCCGTTGTTCGTGCTGGGGACGATCCTGTCGGGCAGCGGCGCGGCCGACGCCGCCATGGCGTGGGCGAGCGAGCAGGGCGCGTCGGTGTTGCAGGTCGTGATGGGCGGCGACGATGAACCGCAGGAGACGGCGCTGGCGCGGGGCATCGTGTTTTCGATCGGCGCCGGGATCTACGAGGAGCTGATGTTCCGCGTGATCGCGATCGCGCTGCTGCACGTGCTGCTCGACGACTTGCTGGCGCTACCCAAGCAGGTCGGGCAGTGGGGGGCGATCGTCGGGTCGGCGTTGCTGTTCGCGTGGTACCACTTCGGCGGCGGGCAGCCGTTCGACACGGGGCGGTTCGTGTTCTACACGCTGGCCGGGCTGTACTTCGCGGTGCTGTACGTCGGCCGGGGGTTCGGCGTGGTGGCGGCGACGCACGCGCTGTACGACGTCTTCGCGGTGGCGAGCCAGTTGCAGAACTGAAGCGGGTTTGGTTTCCGGATTCAGCTCTCGCTGTGCGCCGCGCACCACTCGAACAGCGCCTTCCACTCCTTGCGTTGCTGCGAGACGAGCGCGGGCTGCTGGCCGCGGTGCTCGGCCTCGCCGCGCTCGACGCGGTCGACGAGTTCGGACGGGCGGTACTTCGCGACGTCGGTGCCCGAGCCCGCGCCGCCGCCGGTGAGGTCGATGTTGTTCATCGCCGGGTGTTGCCCGGCCTTGCGGTACCAGTAGCGCGCGTTGTCGAAGTCGCCCTCGCGGCGGTGGACGACGGCGTGCCAGAACGAGCCGGTCGGCGTGTTGTCGCCCTGCGCCAGCGTGTGGGCGCGGTCGAGGTCGTCGGCGTACAGCCAGAGCCCGGCGAGCAGGTCCGGCCGGCCGTGCAGCGCGTCGGCCCCGGCGGCGTCGGCCACGGCGTCGCGCGCAGCGGCCTGCGCGGCCGTCGGCTCCGCGTCGGGCTCCAGCACCAGGTCCGTCATTGCCGCGTCGAACGGCAACGCGTCGAATACCGGCTGCAACATCGGCCGCAGCGTCGGTGGCAGGGCGATCGGCATAGGGCGCAGGATACCCAAGCCCGCCCGTGTCCGGTTCGCTCTGTGCCCGGCTTCGGTTGGCGGATCGCCCGATTGCAACCGGGAAATGCTTCCGCTACGTTCGCCCGGCTCGACGCGGACCCGGGGTCCACGTTCCCCACCGCCCGAACCACCCGCAGACCCCAAGGAGCACGACCCGACATGGCCGAAACCAAAGCGACCAACATCCACTGGCACGAGGGCGCCGTCACCCGCGAGGAGCGCCGCGACAACATGGGCCAGCAAGGCGCTTCCATCTGGTTCACCGGGCTGTCCGGCTCGGGCAAGTCCACCATTGCCGTGGCCCTCGAGCAGGTCCTTCTCCAACGCGGCAGGCACGCCTACCGGCTCGACGGCGACAACATCCGCTTCGGGCTGAACAAGAACCTCGGCTTCAGCGCCGAGGACCGCGCCGAGAACATCCGCCGCATCGGCGAGGTGACCAAGCTGTTTGCCGACGCCGGCGTGGTGTGCCTCAACAGCTTTATCAGCCCGTACACCGCCGACCGCGATGCGGCCCGCGCGCTGCACGCCGACGCGAGTTTGTCGTTCATCGAGGTCTACGTGAAGTGCCCGCTGGACGTCGCCGAGGAGCGCGACCCCAAAGGCCTGTACAAGAAGGCCCGCGCCGGCGAGATCAAGGGCTTCACCGGCATCGACGACCCCTACGAAGAGCCCGAGAAGGCCGAGCTGGTCATCGACACCAGCCAGTGCAGCATCGAGGAAGCGGTGCAGCAGGTCCTGAACTACCTGGAGAGCCAGGGCATCACGGCGTAAGCCGACGGTGCCGCGCCACGAGCAGCATCAACAAACCTGTGACCGCCGCCATCGGTTCGGGCAGGCTGGTGCCACGGAAGTCGGGGGCGTTCGTGCTCCCCCAGTTCTGCAGGACGCCGTCGAGTTCGTTCTGGTCGATGGTGCCGATGCCGATGTTGTGCGCGACCCAGCCGGCGATCGGATCCGGGGCGTCCTCCCCCCAGTTCTGCAGGACCAGGTCGAGGTCGCCCTGTTCGACCTGGCCGTTGCCGTTGTAGTCGCCGCGCGGCACGGCGGGGAGGGGGTCGTAGAGGTAGACGCCCGCGTCGAGGTTGAACCGGCTCGACACGAAGGTGACATCGAGCGCGACTTGGCCGGCGGCGTTGAGCATCTTGCCGCGTGTCGTCTGGTTCTGTTCGCTGGGGAAGTACGTGTCGAAGTAATCGACCGGCCTCGCCCGGCCGTCGGTGGTCACGAGTTCCTCGTTCTCGGCGATGACCAGTTCAATCGCGTCGCGGCCGGTGTTGTAGAGGTACAGCGCTTCGCCTTCTTCGGAGCCGCCGTGGGCCGGCGCGATCGCGACCCGGAACAGGGCGTCGCCGTTCTCGTTGAAGTTCAGGAAGCCCGGCGCGAAGTCGAGGGAGCGGGTGTCGCGGTCTTCGTCGATGCCGATCGCGCGGCCGCCGGTCTCGAAGACCTTTCGCACCGCGCCGTCGGCCTCTGCGATGTATAGCGCCTCGGCCCCACCGCCGGATTCGACCAGGAACGCGGTCTGCCCCGACGCATTCGCGGCAACAGCGAGGACGTCGGCCCATGCCCAGTTGAACTCTCCGCCGATCGGCTGGCCACTCTCGGCAATGAGCTCGATATTGCCGTTGCGTTTCTCCCGCCAGATGCCCAGAGTCTTGAGGTTGGTCCCCGGGATGGTAGCGTGCGCGGCGAACGCGGCCCGCCCGGAATCGTCCAAGGTCAGCCAACTCTGCCCGCCGAACGGTCGGCCCGACAGATCCATCACACGGTTGGTCATGCCGGGTGCAGCGTCTCCCTCGTGGATCAGCACGGTCGGCGTCGCGGCCGACACCGGCACGCGGATCAGCCCGCGCGGGCTGGCCCCGGGTAAGCCGCTGGCCGACATCGCCAGGTCGCCCCGGGTGTTCACCCGGACCTCCGAGGGGTGCGACTGAGAGAACACGGCCGAGGGGTCCGGCGTCGGCCACGCGGCCCCCGCCCCGACCCGCGGCGTCAGCGGACCGCCCGTCGTCGATTGTCGCCAAATCACCTCGTCTCCGGAGAACGGTGCGCCCACCCAGCCCGGGAACGTCAGCCCGCCCGCGTCGTCGAGCCAGAGGTCCGGGTCGTTCTGGACGGTGAGGGTCTGGCCGGGAACGCCGGGCGCTGGGTCGCCGGTCTTGGCCAGGGTGTAGGCGTTGCCCGCGAGGTCAACGGTGTGAACGACGTCGGCGAAGCCGGGAAACGCATACGAGCTGAACGCCAGGGTCCCCTGGTTGTTCATCGAGGTCATGATCGGGGACCCGACGAGTTGGCCGTCCTGATCCAGCGTCACGCCCGGCTCGAAGACCATCCGCAGGCCTTGGCCGGGCACCCAGACATGCAGGGCACGGGTCTCAAAGTTCTCACCGGGCCGTTCGAAGTGGCCCTCGAAGCCGACCATGCCCTGGTCGTTGACCTTCACATCCCAGAACGACCGGCCGTAAAACGTCGCGCTCGGCACGCCCGGGACGGGGTCGTCCTTCTCGGCGATGACGGTCCACGGCCCGGCGGCGGCGGTCGCAGCGACCAGCGTGCTCGAAGCGACGGCCAAAGCGAAGGCGAAAACGGAAACGAGAGCGGGGACACGGGCGGGTGACATTCTGCTCCGGAAGAGACACTGCATCGTCCCAGTATTCCGCCCGGTGTCGCCGGTGTCCAGAGGATTCAGGACGCGGGGAGCTGGGAAAGCCCGGAGCGGCTTGGGTGCCGGCCAAACGCTATCTTTCCCAGATGAACGCCAGCGCCACCGCCGAGCCGAGCGACGCCGTGACTTTCGATCTGCTCGCCGAGCTGCCGGACGGCGTGCGGGGGCAGGTGGTGCCGATCCTCGACTTCGGGTCGCAGTACGTCCAGCTCATCGCGCGGCGGGTGCGGGAGCAGGGGGTGTACTCCGTGCTCGTGCCGCCGGACGTGTCGGTCGACGTGCTGCGCGAGGCGGGCTGCGTGGGCGTGATCCTCTCCGGCGGGCCGTCGAGCGTCTACGAAGAAGACGCGCCCAAGCCCGACCCGCGCTTGTTCGAGCTCGGCGTGCCCGTGCTGGGGATCTGCTACGGGATGCAGGTCGGCTGCCAGCTGCTCGGCGCCGAAGTGAAACCCGCCGAGTCGCGCGAGTACGGACGGGTCAACCTCCGCCTCGAAGACGAGACCGAGAAGCTGCTGCGCGGCGTGCCGGGTCGCACCACCGCGTGGATGTCGCACGGCGATCAGGTCAACGCCCTGCCGCCCGACGAGTTCGTGCCGCTCGCGACGACGAACACCTGCCCGTTCGCCGCGGTCAGGCACCAGTCGCTGCCGTTCTACGGCGTGCAGTTCCACCCCGAGGTCACGCACACGCCGCACGGCACCGACCTGCTCGCGAACTTCCTCTTCGACGTCTGCGGCGCGAAGGGCCGGTGGACCATGGCGGACTTCATGGACAGCCAGGTCAAGGCGGTCCGCGAGAAGGTCGGCGACGCGCACGTCATCCTCGGGCTCTCCGGCGGGGTCGACTCCTCCGTCGTCGCGGCGCTGCTGTCCAAAGCGATCGGCCAACAACTCACCTGCATCTTCGTCGACAACGGTCTGCTGCGAAAAGGCGAACGGCATCTGGTCGAGCACACGTTCCGCGGCCACTTCGACCTGGATTTACGTGTGATCGATGCGTCGGCTGATTTCCTCAACGACCTCGAGGGCGTCACCGACCCGCAGGAGAAGCGCACCCGCATCGGGCACCGGTTTATCGACGTGTTCAAGCAGACCGCCGAGGAGATCGCCAAGGGGCACGGCGATGTGAAGTTCCTCGCGCAGGGCACGCTCTACCCCGACGTCATCGAGTCCGGGCACGGGTACGCCGGCACCGCCGCCAACATCAAGCTCCACCACAACGTCGGGGGGCTGCCCGAGCAGCTCGGCTTCGACCTGATCGAGCCGCTGCGCAACCTGTTCAAGGACGAGGTGCGCCAACTCGGCGAAGTGCTCGGCCTGCCCGAGGCGATGGTGTGGCGTCACCCGTTCCCCGGGCCGGGCTTGGCGGTGCGCGTGCTGGGCGAGGTGACGCCGGACCAGCTCGCGCTGCTGCGCGAGGCGGACGAGGTGCTGTTGGAAGAGATCGTCGCCGCGAGCTTGTACCGCAAGACGGCGCAGGTGTTCGCGGTCTTGCTGCCGGTCCGGGCCGTGGGCGTGATGGGCGACGGCCGGACGCACGAGCAGGTCATCGCGATCCGGGCGGTGGAGAGCCAGGACTTCATGACCGCCGACTGGGCGAGGATCCCGTTCGACGTGCTCGCGACGATCAGCAACCGGATCATCAACGAGGTGCGCGGCGTCAACCGCGTGTGCTACGACATCTCGTCGAAGCCGCCGGCAACGATCGAGTGGGAGTGAAGACAGTGGCCCCCGGAAGTCGAACCACTGGCTTTCGTTAGCCGTGCAACTGCACGGACTCGCCCGGCCCGCGGAAGCGCCGACGGGTCAGGCACAGGCCGCCCACGCCGAGCAGCACCAGCAGCGCCGGCTCGGGGACGACCGTGCCGTTGAGCACGAGGTTGCTGAAGTCGATGGTGCTTCCTGAACTGCTGGTGACCGGGTAGTAGCGGAACGTCACGGAAGTGATGCCCTGGAAGTCCGAGTTGCTCGTTGCCAGGTTCACGGTACGCGCTGTGGGCGAATCTCGCGTGCCCGCTTCGTTGCTGATGTCGAGCAGCAGGTCATTGGACCGGGTCGCACCAACAAAGCTGGCACCATCCACGACCGCGTAGAGCTCAAAGCCGCGTGTGCCAGAGTCTCCCCCCCGAGCCGAGTCGAAGGTGAGTGTGGTCAGGTTCAAGGTCTTTCCGTTCAGCGCAGAGACGGTGAACTCCAGGTGCGCGCCGGCGTTGAACTCGCCGGTGTTAAGAAAGAGGCCGCCGGAGCCTGCGGTGGACGACAGCGAGAGAAAGCCTTGGGCGGAATCATTCCGAAAGACACTCAGATTGACTTCCCCGGCACCGATCTCGGCCGCAGTGGGCCCGTCGATGTCGGCGGCAACCCCCGGGTCTTGGCCCGCGTTGATCACGACCGCTAACGGGTCGTAACCATTGCTGGTCCCGCCTTGGGTGGTGTCCAGCGTGTACAGGATCGCGCCCGGGGCGGTGCCGGCGACGAGCAGCGACGCGGCGGTCAGGGCGCTGACAGCGAGTTTCATGACGGGTCTCTCCTCGCCCACGAGGCAACGAAAACCGATACGACCGTGCGCCGCGACGCGTGTCCGGTCAGTGAACCAGATTGAACCATAGAGCAATGGCAAGACGAGGCAACGGCGATTTACGAAACAGTGTTGTTGAAAAACGCAGGTCGGTGTAGGGTTTGCGGCGATGGATAGCCATAAAAAACCGTTTCGCGTCTACCTGCCGCTGGAGATGAACCAGTCGTTTGGTCCTGAAGTGGTTCTGGGGGTGGCGCGTTACGCCGCGTCAGCGGGGAAGAAGTGGTTGCTGAGCGTCTCGGATTGGGGCGAGCCGATGCCGTCGCCGGAATCGGCGGGTGGGCTCGGGGCCGGGTGGCGGGGGGTGGTCGGCCGGGTCCGGACGCGGCAGCAGGAAGACGCGTGGCTGGCCTCGGGGCTGCCGGTGGTGAACGTGTCGGGGGTGTTGCGCGGGTCCCGGCTGCCACGGGTGCAGACGGACGACCGGGCCGCGGGGGCTTTGGCGGCCGAGCACCTGCTGGGGCGGGGGTACCGCCGGTTCGCGGTGGCGACGATCGCGGGGCAGGTCTGGCGGGATCGCGCGGCGGCGTTTGCCCGGCGGGTGTGTCGACAAGGGCACCGCTGCTCTCGCCTCAACCTCGGCGACGTCACGCCGGCTCAGCACGAACGCCTGATCCCCCGGCTGGCCGACTGGTTGGCTCGGCTGCCCGAGGCGACGGGGGTGCTGGCGGTCAGCGACCTGTTGGGGCGTCGGCTGAGCGACGCGTGTCGGCTGGCGGACTTGGCGGTGCCGGACCGCGTCGCGCTCGTGGGCATCGACAACTCCGAGTTGATGTGCCACCTCGCCGACCCGCCGTTGACCAGCGTCGACGTCAACGCCGAGCAG
>JANQPR010000103.1 GCA_028285385.1 Phycisphaera sp. | reverse complement strand
AGATGGACGCGCTGCTCGACCGGCTGGCGCGTGGGCAGCGGTTGCCATCCACCACGGTCCGGGTACCGCCGCGCGGCGTGATCACCCGGGCGTCGACGGATGCGCTCGCGGTGGACGACCCGGCGGTGGTCGAGGCGCTGCGGGTGATCCGGGCGCGGGCGTGCGAGCCGCTATCGGTGGAAGACCTGCTCAAGGCCGTGTCTGTGTCCCGCCGGACGCTGGAGTACCGCATGCGCACCGCGATCGGGCGCACCCCGGGGCAGGAGATCCGCCGGGTGCGGTTGGCGGCGGCGTGCGACTTGCTCGCCCAGTCCGACGTCGCGCTGGCAGACGTCGCGAAACGCGTGGGCTACGCCGAACTCGCCGCGTTCGCGCACGGGTTCCGCCAGCAGACGGGCGAGACGCCCGGTCAGTACCGTCACCGCCACCGCCGGGTCGGGCCGGCGGCGCTGTAAACAACTTGCTGTCCCGCTGTCCGTGACGTCGGCCGGTCGGAAGCACCGAATCACGTCAACGATGGTGGCCGTCGGTCAGCAGCCGCTCTGTCGTGTCCCAGTCGATGCAGGCGTCGGTGATGGAGACGCCGTATGCGAGTTGGGACTTGTCGCCGTCCTTGGGCAGCTTTTGGTTGCCCTCGTGCAGGTTGCTCTCGAGCATCGCGCCGAGGATGGCTTTGGTGCCGGTTTGGCGTTGCTCGATGAGGCTTTGCCAGACGGTCTCCTGACGTTCGGGCTTCTTGCTGGAGTTGGCGTGGGAACAGTCGACGAGCAGGCCCGGGTTCAGGCCGGCGGCGGAGAGGCGTTGGGCGGCGTCGGAGATGTCGGCGGGGGCGTAGTTGGTCGCGTCGTTCCCGCCGCGGAGGATGACGTGCCCGTACGGGTTGCCGGCGGTGTGGACGACGCAGGCCCGGCCGTCCTCATCGATGCCGACGAAGTGGTGCGGGCTCATCGCGGACTGCATCGCGTCCAGCGCGACTTGAAGGTCGCCGGTGGTGGCGTTCTTGAACCCGACGGGCATGGACAGGCCCGACGCCATCTGGCGGTGTGTCTGGCTCTCGGTGGTGCGGGCGCCGATCGCGGCCCAGGCGACGAGGTCGTCGAGGTATTGCGGCGTGATGGGGTCGAGGAACTCGGTCCCGGCGGGCAGCCCGAGCGTGTTGATCTCGAGCAGGAGCTGTCGCGCGAGGCGAAGGCCCCGGCCGATGTCGAACGTGCCGTCGAGGTCGGGGTCGTTGATCAGGCCCTTCCACCCGACGGTGGTGCGGGGTTTTTCGAAGTAGACGCGCATCACGACGAGCAGCGTGTCGCAGACGCGGTCGGACAGGTCGGCCAACCGTTGCGCGTACTCGAGCGCGGCCTCGGGGTCGTGGATCGAGCAGGGCCCGACGACGACGAGCAGCCGGGGGTCGTCGCCGCGGAGCACGGCCTCGATCTGCGACCGGCCTTGCTGGACGGTGGCGGCGGCGTCGGCGGTGAGGGGCAACTCGGCCGTGAGCGTGCCTGGCGCGGGCAGCGTGTCGAACCCGGTGACGCGGAGGTTCTGCGTCGCCGCCGAGAGGTCGTTGGGGCTGCTCGGGTGGGGGGGCATCTCCGCCATGGGGCGGGGATTGTAGTGGCTGAAGCCGTCGTTGCTCGACGAGGTCGTTGCCGGTCTCGGCGCGTTTTGCGAGCGGCCGCGGGCTAATCCGACTTGCCGATGGCGGCCTTGAACTCGTCCTCGTCGATCTGGTGTACCTCGGAGGAATCGAGCACGACCCGGGCGCCGGACTTGTGGTCCCGGAACTCGTAGTTGCCGGAGTATTCGTGCCGCGTCTCGTCCCAGTTGGTCGTGTAGTACCGCTTGCCCGTGTCGGGGTCGAGTACTTCGTAATAGACACAGCCGACCGATCCCAAGACGACAGAGGCCAGGATCAACCCTTGAAGTGTGCTGCGAGTCATGTTTGAAGCGATCGAAAGGGGGACGGCCCAAGGAAGAGTATACCCGGCGATGGGCGCGGCGATACGTGGGTGGCGCGGTTGTTCATCCAGTCGAGTTGGGCTGGTCGGTGTCGATGAGGCACGCGATGCGCAACACCTCGGCGACGCTCCAGGCCTGGGCGATGCAGCCACGCGGGGCGTGCGCGCTCGCGCTGCCGGGGCGTAGTTCGGAGTGGCCGGGGTCGCCGTCGTGGACCTCGTGGAGTTGGCCGAGCGAGGTGGCGGGGTCGTCGGCGTCGGTGAGCGAGGCGAGCAGGGGCGCGATCGCGTCGCGGGCCTCCTGTTTCGCGGCGTCGGAGAAGCCGTCGGCCCGGAGCACGCCCTCGGCGTAGGTCCCGAGCAGCCACGGCCAAGCGGTGCCCTGGTGGTACGCCGCGTCGCGTTGCCACTGCGGCCCGCCGTACGTGCCGACGTACCGCGGGTCGTCCGGGTCGAGCGTGCGCAGGCCCGACGGGGTGAGCAGCCTTGTGCGAGCCGCGTCGAGGACGAGCCGGCGCTGCGGCGCGGGCAGCGGCGAGCGTGCGAGGCTGCACGCGAAGCAGGCGTTGGGGCGGAGCTGCGCGTTGGCTCGTTCGTCAGGCGGGCCGTCGGGCCGGACGTGGTCCAGCAGCCGTTCGCGCGTTTTGTCCCAGAACACCGCGAGGAAGGAGTCCCCGGTCAACTCGGCGGCCCGTTGGTACCGGAGGGTACGCTGCTTCTGACCGCGTCGGCCGTTGAGCAGGACGGCGGCGCCGGCGAGGTTGCTGCACCACAGCGCGTTGACCTCGACGCACTTGCCCGGGCGGGGCGTGAACACCCGGTGTTCCCAGACGGTTTCGCCGCCGGGACCGGAGTGCGGCACGTCGCAGGCGGCGTCCATCCAGGTGAGTTGGGTGCGGTCGTCGCCGGCGGTGATCAGTCCGTCGGCGTCGCAGCGGATCGGGATCGTGCGGTTGTCGTGGTGCCCGTCGGCGTGCGTGCCGGCCAGGTGGGCGTCGAGCACATCCGTGACGGCGCGGATCAGCCAGGCCGGGGTGGATTCGTTCTCACGCTCCAACGCGTCGTGGTACGCCAGCGCGGCGTGGACGAACCACATCGAGCCGTCGACCGTGTTGTAGTGCGCGACCTTGTCGTCGGCGTCGTCGAAACGGTTGGGCACGACGCCGTTGCGGAGCGCACCCGCGAAGCAGCGCAGCACGCCCTCGGCCTCCTTCAGCCGGCCGGTGCACAGCAGCAACCCCGGCAGCGCGATGAACGTGTCCCGACCCCAGTCGGCAAACCACGGGTAGCCCGCGATGATCGTCGACAGCCGTTTCCCGGCCATCGTGCGCGACACGACGAAGTCGTCGGCGGCGACCGCGAGCGCGCCGGCCGTCGCTTCGGGTAACGAGCGCAGCTGTTCTCGTACGGCGACGAGCCGTCTGGCGCGTTCGTCGGGGGAGGCGAGCGGGGCGGCGGGTTGCCCACCGAGTGCGGCGGTCAGTGTGACCGATTGACCGGGCTGGACGGGGATCACGAAGCGCCCGGGCACCGCTTGGTCTTCCGTGTCGCCCTGACTGCGGTAGGCCTCGACGGGGTAGTGAACGCCCCGCCACACGTCGGGGGCGTCATGCCACGTCCCGCTCGACACGGAGAGGGTCACGGCGTGCCCAGTTCCGCGACACGTCACCGCTTGGCCATCCGTGCGTTCAGCGCCGATTGGCGTGCCGTCGTAAAGGCCGTGAAACCCGCGTAGCGTGAGCATCGGCGCGAGGTGCAGCGTGGCGTGGCCGAGCGACCGGTCGAAGGGGGCGACGTCGTAGCGGAGGGTGATCGTCGGCGGCGTGTGCGGTTGAGCCGGGTGGAGCACGAGCGTTCGCGACCAGTGCAGGTCGCCCCAGCCGTAGTGCCAGGTCA
Organism: Phycisphaera sp.; assembly: GCA_028285385.1. Taxonomy (GTDB): domain Bacteria; phylum Planctomycetota; class Phycisphaerae; order Phycisphaerales; family Phycisphaeraceae; genus CAZIXN01. The sequence goes on along the minus strand of JANQPR010000103.1, from coordinate 15,879 downwards.
TGGTCAGGCCGCGCTCGACCCGTTGGAGGAAGCGGAAGCCGTGCGGGGCGTAGGCGGTCTGGCCGGCTGGATCGCGGAAGCCGCAGGTCGAGAACTCGAGGCGTTGTGTTGCGGTGGTATCGATGTCGGACACACCGTGCGCCAGGACGAGCGTCTCGAAGACCTGGTTGAGCGCGACGACGCGGTCGACGGGGGGCCGGGCGGCGGCGACGAGCAGGCCGTGGTACCGCCGGGTGTTCCGGCCTAGCGCGGTGCCCATCGCGAAGCTGCCATCGCCGGCGGTGAGCAGCCACTCTTTGCGTTCAAACCGCCCAATATCATCGGCGCGGTTGGCATCGAAGGGCAGGTCGTGGGTGCGCCACGGATCGGGCATGCCGGCAGCGTAGCGTCGCGGCGCATTGCCGTGCGTGGGCGTCACGGCTTCGCGGTCGAACCGTGGGTCGAAGACCGCTGCCGGGCGACTTCGAAGGCGAGCACGGAGGTCGCGGCGACGGTGCCGAGCGCGGCGGGGAAGTCGACGGCGTCGCCGTACGGGACCGTGACCACGGACGCGCACTGCGCGAGGAACGACCGGCGCAAGCCGCGGCGTTCGCCCCCGATCATGAGCAGCGTCGGCTCGCGGAAGTCGACGCGGGTGTACGGCACGGCGTTGTCGGTCTGCCCGGTGGCGACGACCATGACGCCTTGCTGCTGGGCGAGGTCGGCGGCCTGCTCGGGCCCTTCGACCACGGCCATCGCGATGCGCTCGGTTGCGCCGGCCGATGCGCGGGCGACGACGGCGGCGGCGCCGGAGCCGTGCTGCGACCAGTTGCGCTCCCGAACGAACAAACCCGTGCAGCCCGCCGCATAGAGCGCGCGGACGGCCTGTCCGAAGTTGAACGGGTCCTCGACGCCGTCGAGCATGGCGAGGAAAACGGGGTCGCTGGTGCTAAAAAGCGCTCCGGGCTCGACGAACCTGCGGGGGCCGACCTCGGCGATGACGCCGCCGTGGCCCTCGTTCCCGGCGGCCTCGTCGAGCGCGGACCGCGACGTCGGCGAGTGGCGCACGCCGTGCTGCTTGCAGGCCTTCTTGAGGCGTCGCGTCGCGGCGTCGGCGCGGTGGCGGTCGAGCCAGACACGGAACACCTCGCGTTGTCCGCCGTGCAGCACGGCCTCGGCGGCGATCACGCCGTGCAGTAGCTCGTTGCGGGGGTCGGTCTGCATATTGGTTACGCCCCGGGGCTGCTTCCCCGGCTCTCAAGGTACCGCCGGGTCCATTGTTCGGAAAGGTCGTCGGCCTGACGCTTCAAGCGCCGCTTGCTCTCAATACTCAACCGCTCATGCTCGATGCCAAGGTGATCGAGGACCGCGGCAGCGGTTGGTTCGTACGCGTCACATAGCTCTTCGTACACGACGACATGCGGTTTCACGCCGATCCGATCAAAGTAATCTGTCCACGCGGATTCCTGAACGCCTACGTCCCGGATGAACTGATCGATGACTTCTTCTTGATAATGCAAGCCATCCAGCCGCTGGGGGGTGTCGCACTCCCAGTACCAAGCCGAGCCCTGCACGAACTTGAGCCAAGACACCGCCTGACGGACCTTGTTGCGTCGGGTGATGAAGACGTACCTCGGCCGGTCGAACACCCGTTGCAGCAGGTCTTGTTCGTTCAGCTTGCGACATCCTTCGGCATCGCGGAGCTGATCGATCAGGTCGTGCCAATAGACCCGCATCAGTTTGGCGCCCCACACGCCGTTGGGGGTGCGGCCCTCTCTGAACACCCGGGCCAGGTACTCGTCAGCCGTCGACGTATGCCATTGCTCGTTCCACCGCGACACGTGCATGGGCCCGAAGTACTCGTCCGGGCGTCCGGCCAGGCCGGTGTTGCGTAACGCTTCGCACAGCAACGTGCTCCCCGACCGCGGGGTAGCGCAGATCAGATAGGTGAGCGAAGGAGGCATAGCGAGTACGCAGCTTGTGTGTCAACATCCAGACCGCCGACGACGCCTCCCCCGTTGACCTCAAAGCGACGGGTTAGACGGCGGCCTTCGCCTTCGCCTGTCGTGACTCGCGCCGCCGGTCGGCTTCCTTGAGCAGCCGCTTGCGCATCCGGACGCTCTCGGGCGTGACCTCGACGAGTTCATCGGCGCCGATGTACTCCAGGCACTGCTCGAGCGACATCTTCCGCGCGGGCCGGATCTGCATGTTGTCGTCCTTGCCGCCGCGGGTGCGGACCGCGCTGACGTGCTTGGCCTTGATCGGGTTCGCGATGATGTCGTTGTCCTTGCAGTGCTCGCCGATGACCTGCCCCTCGTAGACCTGCTGCCCCGGCTCGACGAAGAACACGCCTCGGTCGTACAGCCCGTGCAGCGCGTAAGGCGTGACCTGCCCCCTGTCGCTGGAGATGATCACGCCGGCGGTCCGCTTCGGGATGTCGCCGCGCATCGGCTCGTACCGCGCGAAGCTGTGGTGCACGATCGCCCGGCCCTGCGTCGCCGTGAGCATCCGCTGCCGCAACCCGATCAGCCCGCGCGCGGGAATCGTGAACACCAGGTGCACGTAATCGCCGCCGCTGCCGCGCTCGTCCATGCTCGAGAGCTCGGCACGGCGGTTGCTCACTAGCGCGAGCACGTCGCTCTGGCACTCGGTCGGGCACTCGACGACGAGTTCCTCGATCGGCTCGTGCACCTTGCCGTCGACGTTGCGGAAGATCACTCGCGGCATGCCGATCTGCAACTCGTAGCCCTCGCGGCGCATCGTCTCGACCAGCACGCCCAGGTGCATCAGCCCCCGACCCGACACCTCGAACTGCTCCGGCGAGTCGCCCGGCTCGACACGCAGCGCGACGTTGGATTGCAGCTCTTTCTGCAGTCGGTCGCCGACCTGCCGGCTGGTGACGTACGTTCCTTCCCGCCCGGCAAACGGAGAATCGTTGACGCGGAACGTCATCGTGACCGTGGGCTCGTCGATCGGGACGGTGGGCAGCGCCTCGGGCTGCTCGGGCGCCGCGATCGTGTCGCCGATGTCCACCGGGTCGAGCCCGACGACGGCACACAGGTCGCCGGCCTCGCAACGATCGGCCTCGGTGCGCGTCAGCCCGTCGAAGGCGAGCACCTTCAACACGCGCTGCTTCGACTCCCCGTCCTTGCGGTGCAGCAGCGTCACGGGCATGCCGGGCGTGATGGTCCCGCGGTGGACGCGCCCGATGCCGATGCGACCGACATAGTCGTTGAAGTCGAGCGTGGTGACCTGTAGTTGCAGCGGCGCTGCCGTGTCGGTGTGCTTCGGCGGCGGGACCTGCTGGAGGATCGCCTCGAACAGCGGCTTGAGGTTCTCGCGCGGGGCGTCGAGTTCGAGCGCGGCCCAGCCGTCCTTGCCCGAGGCATAGACGATCGGGAAGTCGAGCGCGTCGTCGTCGGCGTCGAGCGCGCCGAGCAGGTCGAAGACCTGGTCCACGACCCAGTCCGGCCGGGCGTCGGGCTTGTCGACCTTGTTCACGACCACCACGGGTTTGAGCCCGTGCCCGAGCGCCTTGGACAGCACGAAGCGCGTCTGCGGCATCGGGCCTTCGGCGGCGTCGACGAGCAGCAGCACGCCGTCGGCCATCTTGAGCACGCGTTCGACCTCGCCGCCGAAGTCCGCGTGGCCGGGCGTGTCGATCAGGTTGACCTTGTAGTCCTCGCCGTCCTCGGCGCGGTAGCGGACGGCGCAGTTCTTGGCGGTGATGGTGATGCCGCGCTCGCGCTCGAGGTCGCCCGTGTCCATGATCAGGTTGTGCTGCCCGCCGGCGAGCTTGTCGAGCTCGGCGTCGCGGAACTGGCCGGACTGGTAGAGCAGCTGGTCGACGAGCGTGGTCTTGCCGTGGTCGACGTGGGCGATGATGGCGACGTTGCGGAGGAGCATGGCGTTGGCGTTTGATGATCCGTCGCCGACGCGGGCGGGTCGGTCTGACGTGCGGGGGCGGCGTGGGTGGGGGCGGGATTGTATCGGCCGTATGATCCGCCGCATGGCGTGGTTCTCGCGGTCCAACCTGAACGAGCCGAAGCCGGGCTTCAAGTCCGACCCGTTCGTCGGCGGCGACCCAAACGACCCCAACGCCCCGTGGTTCGTCCGGCATCGGATGCGGGCGCTGCTGGTTACGGCCCTGATCCCGCTGGCCGTCGGGCTCATCGCGTTCACGGGCGTGTGGCTGTGGGTGCAGAGCGGCCTGAAGGCACACCCGACCTATGCCGAGGCGCTGCGGCTGATCCGGGCGTCGAGCGAGGTGCGGGCCGAGTTGGGCGACCCGGTCGAGCCGGGGTTCCTGACGACGGGCAAGGTCGACGGCGACGCGGGCACGGTCGAGATGATGTTCAGCCTGGTCGGGGCCAGCGGCGAGGCGGGGGTGCGCGTCTTCGGCCGGGACGCCACGCCGGATGACCCGAACTCCGACGCCTGGGTGGTGACGTTCCTCGACGTCGGGATCAAGACGCGCGAAGGGCGGGAGAAGGTCGTCACACTCGTCGACGACGAACAGCCGCAACGCTTCGCGGACGATGCGCAAGCGAGGTGATTCGGTTCACGCGTCCGAAGTGACCGCCGAGGACTTCGCGCGGTGCCGTTCCATCCAAGCGATGAGCACCGCGCCGACCATCGACAGCCCGACCGACAGCGCAAAGCACCACAGGCCCCAGCCGACGACGACCTGCGTGTCGCCCGGCAGGCCCTTGATCGCCACGACCAGCACCGCGACGACGAGCACGTCGAGCATCGAGAACTTGCCGGCGTGGTGCGCGAGCCACCACGCGGTGCCCGTGCGCCGGCCGGCCAACACCGCGGCGTGCCCGTAGCCCATCACGGCAAGCTTCACGGCGGGGAACACCACCGAGAACCCGGCGATCAGCACCGCGAGCGGGGCGTGGCCCTGCTGCCAGAGCGCCTCGATGCCCGTGACGATGGAGAACGTCTGCGGCGCCGTCGCTTCCGGCGGCACGAAAAACCGCGCGAACGGCGAGATGCCCTCGACGCTGGGCACGATCGTCATGCACGGCCCAACCAACCCGAACCCGAGCGTGACGCCGGAGAGCAGTAGCAGCAGCGGGATCAGCCAGACAGACAGGTTTTTCATGACGTTGTGCCGGAGTCTCGGCTCAATAGTTGTTCGCGCGTCTCGATCCGCCGAAGGTACCGGTTTCGTGTCGCCCACATGAACGCCGGGTACTGAAGGGCAAGCACCGAAACCAGGACGAGAAAGACCATTGGCCACTTGACCAAGACGGCGCCGGCCAAGCCACCCACGAGAAACACGAGCGGCGGAAGCAGGCCGATCCAGGCCATGACCGCGAAGAACCGCGCGTGGCGACGCAGCGACCGGGGGTTGGCTTCACGTACCGCCGCTCTCGCCTTCGCGTAGTTCACCGCTTCGACACCGCGTCGATCAAATCCGGCAGCGAGATCTTGCGGTCCAGCACGCCGACGACCATCCGCGCGATCAGCGGCTGTTCTTCCGGCGTGAACGTCAGCACGTTGTCGCCCTCGTGAAACTTCGCGAGTTCGAGCGTGACCGTGCCGGCCTCGGTGTTGTCGATCAGGTCGTCGTCGATCACCTCGACCTCGACGGTCGTGTCCTTCTCGACGCGGACGACCGGGGCGTTGACCATCGACTCGATGTCCACCTCGCCCCCGGAAGAGAGCGCGACTTCCTTCAGGTCGACGGAGATGAGGTCCCAGGCAGCGACGAAGGCGTCGCCCCGTGCGGCGGACTCGAACACCTCGGCGTCCTGCCAGCGGACGCGGACGAACGGGTCGGGCGCGCTGCCGTCCGCGCGGTCCCACGCGGTGCCGTTCTCCCGTGTCGGCCGGAGCTCGACGAGCTTGACGTGGACGTAGTAGTCGCGGCCCAGTTGCACGGTGCTCGGCTCGGGCGCGACGGGCGGGCCGTTGCCGAACGCGGGCTGCCCGGTGGCTTTGCGGTGTTCAAGCCAGAGGTACCCGCCGATGCCCGCGCCGCCAACGACGAGCAGCAGCGAGATCGCCCAGAGCCAGGGCAGGGCGGAGGCGGGCTGATCGTCCGGTTCGGTCATTGGGAGATGTTACGACACGGCCGCGTCGCGGCCTCGCGAAAGCCCGCGGCAATGCTGTCAGGGTCGGGTCGTGTCGGAGAACACGTCACCCCAGCGGATGGTGTCTGCCTCGTTGCGGACGGTCACTTCAAACCCGTCCCACAGCTTGTGGATCCAACCCTCGCTGCCGGATTCTGGCGGCGGATCACTGAACGCGCCGCGCGGTGGTGGGCCGTCGCGGAACGCATCGACGGCCACGGTCCAGGCGTCGTCACCCGACGCGCCGCGGATGCGTTGCCACGCCTCGCGGTACGCGTCGCCACCGTGGTGCCGGTGCAACACGGTCAGCACGGCCCCGATCGCCTGGTCGAAGCCGATCCCCGGGGCCTCGCCGGATTGGACGGCAAACCGAACGAACCCATCGAGCACCTCAGGCCCCGGGTTGTGGTAGCCCACGGCAAGCACAAAGTCCTCCCGGACCTCTTCGTGGGGGATCATCGGCACCAACTCGGCCATGGTTTCCGCGTGCCCCAGTGTGCCAGCCACGGTCGCGCTCCAAGCGACGTAGTGCGCCACGATCGGTGGCACCGACGCCCGCGACAACCGGTCGTCGAGCAGGATTTTGAGCAGCCGGTGCGCTTCGGGCGGGTCGACCAGGGCCGCGAGCAGCACCGCGCTCCCCAGCCGGGTCGAATGCCCGGCGGCAAAGCTCTCCACCGCCACGACCTGCAGGACGTCCCCGTCGATCTCCAGGTCGGCCAAGGCTTCGCGGTAAGCGTTCATCAGGCCGGCCTTCTCCCAGAACACGTCGGCGTACGACACGCCTGGTGGCAACGCAACGAAACCCGAGAAGTGCAGGCCGATCTTGCGGTGCAGGAGATAGAACGCGTCAACCCGGTCGGTCGGCGAGAGCGTTTCGTCGCGCAGGATGCGGCGCAGCGCGTCTACGAACTTGTTGTCGTCCAGCAACGCTTCGCCGTCCAGCGGTGCGATGCGATGCAGCGCGGCGTCGGTCACTTCGAAAGAGAAGTCGGTGCGCTCCGCCGCCGTTGATCCTGTCAACAGGAGCAGCAAAATGGTCACCATTCCTGCCGTATTGCTACAGAAGCCGGCGCGTCCCATCCGAGCATTAGAACACGGAGAACGCGTCGTGGATAGAGAGAATGTGCGGATCGGTCGGGGATAAACGCACGTCGCCGGAGTTCTTCGCCTTGTTTCGCTCGGTTCCTCTCCGCGGCCCAGCGGGTGTGTCAGCCCGCGTCCGGCACGGTCGTCGGGTCGGGGCGGTAGAGCCGGGTGCCCAGGGCCCACAGCTTCTCGGTGAAGTGGCCGTTGAGGTCTTCGGAGGTGGCCTGCGTCTCGGCGTCGTTGCGGCCGGTCGCGTCGAGGGCCATCTGCATCTTGGCGTCGAGGTTGTCGAGGTTGGAGACGAAGATGGCCTCGGGCGTGGCCGGCAGCTTGAGGGCGCCGAACTCGGGCTGGCCGTGGTGCGAGAGGATGATGTGCGTGAGGACGCGGAGCGTGGCGTCGGGGACCTTCATCGCGGCGTCGCCGAGCTCGGGGTCTTCGCAGGCCTTGGCCTTCTCCTGGAGCAGGATTGCGCCGCGGGCGATGTGCCCGACGAGTTGCCCGTCGTCGGAATAGCCGAAGCCGGTCTTCCAGGTGAGTTCGTCACACTTGCCCAGGTCGTGGAGGAACAGCCCGAGCAGCACGACGTCGCGGTTGAGCCCGGGGTAGTTCGGCAGCAGCGCCTCGGCGGCGGCCATGAGCGAGCGGGTGTGTTCGAGCAGCCCGCCGAGGTACGCGTGGTGCAGCTGCGCCGCGGCGGGGGCCTGGCAGAACCGGTTCATCAACTCGCCGTCTTCGAGGTAGCGGTCGGCCAATGTCCGGCAGGCGGGGTCGTCGAGCGAATCGAGGAAGCCGACGACGTCGCGGAACATCGCGTCGATGTCGTTCTCGGTCGCGGGCAGTAGTTCGGCGAGCTCCTGGTCCGTCGGCTCGTGTGGGTCGAGCCGGTTGAGGATGATCTGCATCTCGCCTTGGTACGGTTGGGTCTGTCCCTCGAGATAAACAAACCCGTCGGTGGGCAGGCGGGCGAACTCGGCCTCGGTGGTGCTCCACTTGCGGCCGGGCGCGCGGCCGGTCTTGTCGGCGATGAGACACTTGATGTACGGCTTGCCGGCCTTGGTCTGCGCGATCTGGCAGTTCTGGATCGCGTAGACGCCCTGGACGAGCTCGGCGGCGGTCCAGTGCTTGACGTAGGCGCGGGAGGACGTGGTGGTGGACATAAGGGCGATGCTAACGCAACCGCGCGGCGGGTGGGCCGTACACTGGACCAGATGAAGCACCTGCTGGCGGGCGTGTGTCTGGGCGGCGCGACGGTGGCCGGGCTGAGCGGTTGCGCGATCGGGCAGCCGGCGTTCGACCCGGCGTCGACGCTGTTCCTGACCTGGTCGGGCAACCCGTGCACAACGATGACTGTGCAGTGGCTCGAGGCGGGTGATCTGCCGGAGGCGGTGTCGGGCTCGGCGACGGCGGCGGACGTCGCGTTCCGTTTGCCGAAGCTCGACGGCGTCACCATCGACGGCGACAAAACAGATTGGGGCATACACGGCACGCGTCTCGACTACCTCGCCCGGCCCGACGGCGGCTGGCCCGACCCGACGGGGTTCAGCGCGACCGCGAAGCTTGCGTGGAGCGACGCCGGGCTGCTCGCGCTGGTGCGCGTCGTCGACGACGAGGCAACCGAGGCGGAGCACGACGACGAGCTTTGGACCGCCGACGGTGTCGAGCTGTTCTTGGCGAACCGGTACGACGGCGAAACGAGCGTACAAGTGATCGTTGCGCCGGGCATGGATGAGGAACGGCCGACGCTGCGCACGCAGGTGATGGACCGCCGGGGCGGCGACAAGCCGGAGCCGGTGCGGGTCGATGCGGCGTCGAGTAAGACCGATGACGGATACGTCGTCGAGTTGCTGCTGCATTGGAACGATGTGGTCGATGCCGAGCCGGGAGCGACACCCGCGGTGCAGCTCATCGTCAACGACAAGGACGGGCCGTTCGACCGTGAACAGCTCGCGTGGTTCCCCGGCGTCGACACCTACGCGGACCTGAGGCAGACGCAGCGCGTGATGCTCGGCATCTCGAAAACCGACAACGACGACACGGTCCGCGCGATGGTCATGGCCCGCGTCGCCGGCGAATCCGATGAACGGCATGACAAGATCAAGCCCGGCACGGTGCTGCTCGATTTCGGTGGCGAACCGCGGTTGATCGGCGAGACGGTCACCGTGCGCAGCGGGGGATTCGAACTGGCCGAGGTGAAGCTCGACCGGGTGATGGGGTTTGCGGGGAGGGTCGTTCCGTTGCCACCGCCCCCGCCCGACGAAGGCGGTGCGTCGCAGCGATGGTCGGCGGTGACGGTGGAGCTGGACGATCGGGTGGTCGCGCGGGCGAAGCTGGACGACGCGGTGTGGCGGGTGCCGGGTGTGTCGAAGGCGGCGCTGGTTGCGGCGGTCGACGGCAACGACAACGTGGTGCACGAAGCGACGAGCGTCGCAAAGCCATTCGGTGACACGGGGTTGTTCGTGCAGCGGTTGGACTTTGTCGGTCTGCAACCCGGTACAACCTACGAAGCGGTGATCGACGGCACCGATCAAGCCTTCCGCTTCCGCACCGCGCCGGTGAGACTCGATGCGCCGCTGGTCTTCGCCGAGGGCGGCGACGTGGGCACTGAGGACGAGTACGTCGTGCCGCTGCACCGGCACGCCGCGGCGTGGGCTCCGTTGTTCGGGCTGGTCGGCGGCGACCTCGCTTACGGCAACGGCACCGACGAGAAGGCCTGGGTCGAGTACCTGCAGCTCTGGCACAAGCACATGCAGTCGCGGTCAGATACAGACCAAGCCCCGCGCCTGATCCCGATGCTTGTCACCATCGGCAACCACGAAGTCCCCGGCGGGTTTGCGAAGCGTCGGCACGATGCGCCGTTCTACTACGCCTTGTTCGACGGGCTGTACGACACGCGGAACTACGCCACACTGGATTTCGGCGAACCGGCCTACCTATCGCTGATCCTGCTGGACTCGGGGCACACGTCGAGGGTGCGTGGCTGGCAGACCGACTGGCTGGCCGAGGCGTTGCCGCCGCGCGAGTCGGTGCCGCACCTGTTCGCGGCGTACCACGTGCCGGCGTACCCGTCGCACCGAACCGTGAACGACGGGCCACGCGGCGCGGTACGCCGGGCGGTGCGGGTGAACTGGGTGCCGTTGTTCGAGCGGCACGGTGTGGACGCCGTCTTCGAGCACGACGACCACACCTACAAACGCACGAGGCTGCGGGACGGGAAGATCGTTCCCGACGGCACGCCGCGCAGCGTGCTGTATCTCGGCGACGGCGCGTGGGGCAAGGGCGGCCGACCGGTGCGGGAGCGCGACTACCTCGAGGTCGCCGAAGCGAAACGGCACGTCATCCGCGTCGAGATTCGCCCCGACGGATCGCAGCACTTCCGCGCGGTCGACGTGCGCGGCGAGACGATCGACACGGCGAGCAACCCGCCGCGTTGATGGAGTGAAGCACCGCGACGCGTGGCGTCGTAGCGAATCAGGAGTCGCGGACACTCGTTTACATGTCGAGGCCCTGACCTCGCCGTCGTTTCTCGCGGACTTGCAGGCCGACCATGTACTCGTAGACCGCCATGAGCATGCACGCGTGAAACCCGGGCTTGCCGTCGAGGAACCCGAGCCGCCAGAGGTACATGTAGGCGAACTTGATCGCCGGGCGGAACGGCAGCCGGTAGCTCAGGTGCTTGAGCGCCTGGACCCGGCGGTTGCCGTCGAAGCTGAAGACGTCTTTCCACGTCGCGTCGTTCTCGTCCACGGCCTTGATCCACTCGTCGGCCTCCAGCGCCGCGTACCAGTTGTGCTTCTCGAACCACTGCTGGAAGCCCCGGCTGAAGTGGTAGTGCACGAACGCGTGTTTGAGGTAACCGGCCGGCTCTTTGAGAACCGGCTGCACGCTCATCTTGCGAGTGAAGCGGATGTGCGGCGGCTGGAAGAACCGCATGACGTACCCGGCCGACATCGACCGCTTCAGCCACCGGCCCATCAGGTAGTTCTTGCGGCGGCAGAAGTACGCCCGGTGCGGTGGGTGTTCCAACTGCGCGATCGTAGCGATCTCGTCGCGGACTTCCGGGGTCATGCGTTCGTCGGCGTCGAGGTAGAACACCCACGGGTACTTGAACTCTATGTGCTCCACGGCCCAGTTCTGGTGCGACGCCCAGTCGTCGAACGCGCGCTGCACGATCTTGCAACCTACGGCCTCGGCGATCTCGAGCGTGCGGTCCGTGCTCAGCGAGTCGAACACGACGATCTCGCCGAAGCCGTCGAGGGTCTTCAGCAGCTTGGGCAGGTGTTCCTCCTCGTTCTTCACGAGGATCAGGATCGAGATGGGGATCGGCTCGGGCATGCTCGAAGGGCGTAGACGGGTCAGTCAAGCGTACCCGGCGGGGGGTGGCGTGGTTCGTCGCGGTGCTTTCGCCTCGTGCCGATCACGGAACCGCGGGGGCGCAGGACGCGTAACCGTTACGACCGGCGCGGGCTTGCGGGCTCGCCGTGGCGTCGCGCCGGCCACGCTGGCGGCGGGGGGGCGAGCCGGTATGCTTGCCCACCCGATCCAGCACACGCCGGCGGGTGTCGTGGGGGCGGCGCCTGGCTCAAGTGTCGAGCCCCGTCCTCCGCGTCGCGTCTGTCTTTCATGAGCACCGCCGACCTCCAATCTCAGCCTCAAGCCCAACCCGCGTTGACGGCCACCGCGGCGTCTTCCGGCACGCGATCGTCCGCGCCGGCTCCCGAGCCACGCGACACCCGGGCCGACGAACTCCAGGCTGCCGTTGACGCCGATGCTGAAGCGCCGGGGTCGTGGGCGGCGCGTGGGCAGACGCCCGTCACGATCCTGATCCCGACCAAGAACGAGCAGTCGAACATCGTCGAGTGCGTGCGTCGCCTGCGCTGGGCGGAGCAGGTCGCGCTGGTCGATTCGGGCTCGACCGACGACACCCTGCCGCTGGCCCAGGCGATGGGGGCCGAGGTGTACTGGTTCGACTTTAAGCACCACAGCCCGACGGGCTGGCCGAAGAAACGGAACTGGGCGCTCGAGACGCTGCCGCTGCGGCACGAGTGGGTGATGTTCATGGATGCCGACGAGCACATGACCCCCGAGCTCGCCGCCGAGGTGCACGGTGTCGTGACCGGGGCGCACACGCCCGAGGTCGCCGGCTGCGGCGACGGGTACTGGGTCAACCGCAAGCTGATTTTCCTCGGCCGGTGGATCAAGCGATGCGGCTACTACCCGTCGTGGAACCTCCGGCTGTTCAAGCACAAGCTCGGCCGGTTCGAACGCATGACCACCGCGGGCGACACCGGGTCGGGCGACATGGAGGTCCACGAGCACATCACGCTTTCGACCGGAGACGCCGGCCGGCTGAAGCACGACTTCCTGCACTACGCCTACGACTCGATCAGTTCGTGGGTCGAGAAGCACAACCGGTACTCGAGCTGGGAGGCGCACGTTGCGCTCGACGGTGTCGCGCAAGGTATCGACGCGAAACTCACGGGCAGCGCGGCGCAGCGCCGGCGCTGGGTGAAGAAGGCTGCGAGCAAGCTGCCGTGCCGACCGACGCTGCGGTTCCTGTACCACTACGTCGTGGAGCGCGGCTTTCTCGACGGCCGACCGGGCTGGGTCCTGTGTCGGCTGCTGGCGTTCTACGAGTTCATGAGCGTCGCGAAGCTGTACGAACTGAAGCGCTCACCGGACGCGACGAACCCGCCGACGAGTCAGGGATGAACCACGACAACGACCATGTTGCCGACCGGCACCGCAGCCCGTACTCGCTGGGCGAGAAGGTCCGGCGGGTGCTGTGGTCCGTGGCCGAGGCGACGCTGTTCCGCTTGACCTGGCCGACGTGGTACGGCTACCGCGGCTGGTTGTTGCGGCGCTTCGGCGCGAAGGTCGATAGGCAGGCGCGGGTGCGGCGCACGTGCCGGTTCGTGTGCCCGTGGAACGTCACGCTCGGGGCGAACACCGCGACCGGGGACGGCGTGATCTTCTATGCGCTCGGGTCGATCACCGTCGGCAAACGCGTGACGATCAGTCAATACGCGCACCTGTGCGCCGGGACACACGACTACCGCGACCCCGAGGCGATGCCGTTGATCCGCGCCGCGATCACGGTCCACGACGACGCCTGGGTCGCCGCCGACGCTTTTGTCGGTCCCGGGGTCACGGTCGGCGCGGGCGCGTTGCTCGGGGCACGGGGGGTCGCGTGCAAAGACCTCGAGCCCTGGACGATCTACGCGGGCAACCCGGCGAAGGCGATCAAGCCGCGTGAGACGCTTGGGGACGACGGGAGCGATTGACCAGTGACGCGGGTGTTGCACGCCATCCCGGGACTGAGTCGCGCCGACGGCGGCCCGAGCTACGCGTTGCGCGGGTTGGCCGGGGCGCAACAGGTGCAGGGCGACCAGGTCACGATCGTCACGACGTTCCCGGATCAATGGGACGGCGAGATCGCGGATGAACTGCGAGACCTCGGCGTCACCGTCCACGCGGTCGGCCCGACGAAGACGCCGCTGCGTTGGCACCCCAGGATCAAGCAGACCGTCCGCGATGCAGTCGCCCACGCCGACGTGGTTCACATCCACGGCGTGTGGGAGCAGGTGCTACACGACGCGTCGGTCGCGGCGCGTAAGCGGAACGTCCCCGTCGTCTGGCGGCCCTGCGGCATGCTCGACCCGTGGTCGCTGGGTCAGGGCCGGGTGCGCAAGCGGTTGCTGATGGTGGCGCGGATCCGCCGTAACCTGAACGCCGCCGCGTTGCTACATTTCACCAGCCACACCGAAGCTCGCTCGGCCGGGCACCTAGGCTTGCGGCCGGTCGTACACGTCGAACCCAACGGCGTCGACCTCGGTGCTATCGACGACCTGCCGGCCGAGCCAATCTCCGTCGCCGCCCGCCGGCTGGTCCCTACGCTGGATGCCGGCCCGATGGTGTTGTTCCTGGGGCGGGTCCACCCGGCGAAGTCGCTCGAACTACTGATCGACGCGTTCGTCGATGTCCTCCCAACGTTGCCCGCCGACCTCGCGCCCACGATGGTGATCGCCGGCAGCGGCGACGAAGCGTACCGACGGGTGTTGATCGACCAGGCGCAACGTCGCGGTTTGCCTCAAGACCGATGCGTGTTCCTTGGCGCGATCAAGGGCCGTGACAAGGCGGTGCTGATGAACGCGGCGGATGCGTTCGCCTTGCCCAGCCAGCACGAAAACTTCGGCATCGCCGTCGCCGAGGCGATGTGCGCGGGTGCCGCGGTGCTCGTCAGCCCCGAGGTCGACCTTTCCAAGTTCGTGCGTGAGCATGACTGTGGCGAAGTCGTACCTCGCGAAGTCGATCCGTGGGCCGCGGCGTTGCAACGCGTCCTGTCGGATACCACGTGGTGCCGAGACAAAGGCGAACTCGGCCGGCGACACGCGCGGGACGCCTTCGATTGGGCTCATATCGCCAGCCGTTGGCGGCAGACATACGGCCGACTCGTCACCGGCTGACGCGTCGGCGGGGCTTTCGGTCACGCAGGAGTCACCTATGCGCATCGTCCACGCGATGGCTAACCTGAACCGTGGCGAGGGCGCGATCGCGGCGGCCGTCGGGATGATGATCGCCCAACGCCGTGCGGGCATCGACGTATTCGCCGCGCCGACCGAGGTTAACTCGCATCGCGACCGGGCCCACTTGGACCAACTAGAATCGGCCGGGGTGTCGTGCGTCGCGCCGCCGGCTCGCTGGCGGCGGCACGACGACGAAGCACCCGAGTGCGATGTCGTGCATGTGCACGGCCTGTGGGACCGAGGCCTGCCCGACGCCGGCCGACTCGCCCGGCGCACGGCAACGCCGATGGTTGTTACCCCGCACGGGATGTGCAGCACGTGGGCGCTGCGGCATGCTCGTTGGAAAAAAGCGATCTACCGCCGGTTGGTGCTTCGCCGCCTCTGGCCCGGCTCGTTCACTTGGCATTTCACCACCGACGCCGAGGCCACCGAAGCTCAACCGCTTTGGCAAAGAACGACACAGGACTCGGTCGTGCTCCCGTTGAGCTTGGACGTGGCCGGCATTCGAGCCGCCGCCAGCGGTCTCCCCGGCGATCCGCCGCCGCCGAGGGCAACGAGTCGCGCGGTGTTCGTGGGGCGGGTCCACCCCGGCAAGGGCGTCGAGTATCTCGTTGATGCCTTGGCCCACGACCCGGCGGCGGCCTGGGGCCTTGACGTGATCGGGCCTTGCGACGACGTGTTCGGCCAGCGGCTGATCGAGCGGACCCGCGAGGCCGGGCTTGGCGAGCGGGCGACCTGGCACGGGCCGGTGTACCCGCCGGCGCTGTACGGCATGATCGCGCGGGCCGACGCCTTGGTCCTCCCGAGCGACCACGAGAACTTCGGGTTGGTCGCGGTGGAAGCGGTCGCCGCGGGCATCCCCGTTCTGTTGAGCGACCGTGTCGCCGTCGCTAGTAAACTCGTCGCGGCCGAGGTGGCCGCGTTGGTGTCACGCCAACCCGCAGCGCTCGCGCATGAGTTGGCCGATTGGTTGGACACCGATGCCGGCCGGACGCGGCTGCAACAGATGCGTGAACGCACCCCGGGCGCGGCGGCGCAGTTCGACCACGCGGCGGTAGGCGAGCGTTGGTTTGAGGTCTATCAGCGTTTAGCGATGCGATGATTCACGCCTGCACGACCCGTGCCGTTCCCGGGACGGCCCGCATCACGCCGCGGGTGTCGACGATCAGCTTGGCGTGCTGCGCCAGCCACGCCCAGTCGTA
>JANQPR010000073.1 GCA_028285385.1 Phycisphaera sp. | reverse complement strand
CGAGACCCGCGCCGAGCTCAAACGTCTGCACAAGCGGTTGGCGACCACGACCGTCTACGTCACCCACGACCAGGAAGAGGCGATGACGCTCGGCGACCGCGTCGTCGTGATGTCCGAGGGCCTGATCCAGCAGTGCGACACGCCGCTGAACGTCTACCAGTACCCGGTCAACCGGTTCGTCGCCGCGTTCCTGGGCACCCCGCCGATGAACTTCATCGACGGCCGCATCGAGTCTGGACAGGGTGGCGTTGCGTTCGTCGCCGAAGGCATCAGTCTGGCGCTCAAGAACCACCACGCCGAACTCGTGGCCGGCAAGGTCGGGCAGGACGTCGTGCTGGGCATCCGGCCCGAGGGCTTGTTCCTGCGGCCGTCCGATACGGCGAGCAGCGACGATCAGACGATGCCCGCGACCGTCGGCGTCGTCGAGCCCTTGGGCAACACGATGGACGTCTTCGCTAACCTCGGCCCCGGGGGCAACGGCGAAGACCGCCGCGTTACCGCCCGCGTCAAGGCCGAGGTACTCGACGAAGACACGCCGATCACGCTCTACGTCGACGACCACAAGCTCCACATCTTCGAGCCCGGCGACTACGGTGCAAACCTGACGCTGGAGCGCGAAGCGGCGGTGGCCTAACCGCGGTCTAAGGCTGCGTGGTGGGTGAGCGACGCCTAAGCTCCGGCATGACAGTTGATACCGAGAGCTTGCCCGACGACCCCAAGCGGTACACGGACGCTCAATGGAGGCAGTTGCTCTCGCCGGTCGAGTATCGCATCCTGCGGCAGTCCGGCACCGAGCCGGCGGGGACGGGGCGCTACCTCGACGACCCCGACGGGCCCGGGACCTACGTCTGTGCCGGTTGTGGGAACCCGTTGTATCCGTCGACGACGAAGTTCCATTCGGGCTGTGGCTGGCCGTCGTTCTTTGAGGAGATCGAGCCCGGGGCATTGACCGTGCACCGGGACGAGTCCCACGGCATGGTCCGCGTCGAGATGCGGTGTTCTCGCTGCGATGGCCACCTCGGCCACGTCTTCGACGACGCGCCGCACATGCCCACCGGCAAGCGCCACTGCGTGAACGGATACGCCGTGCTGTTCGTCCCCGAGGGCCGTGACCCGCAGGCGGTGTTGGCTGAGCACCGGGGCCGTGCGAACGGCTAAGCTTCACGGGAGTGCTGTTCGCGGGTTCTTCCATTGACAACGTACGAGGGAATCAACATGTCCGACCACGTCTACAAGAAGATCGAGATCGTTGGCTCGTCGACCACGTCCACCGACGACGCCATCCGCAACGCGGTCGCCAAGGCGAAAGAGACCGTGCGGAACCTTCGGTGGTTCGAGGTGGTGGAGACGCGGGGCCACCTGGAGAACGGCGAGATCGCCCACTACCAGGTGACGCTCAAGATCGGTTTCACGCTCGATTGAGTGGCACGGCGCCGACGCATGCCAAAAACTCAGACGCTGCGTTGCGTGAGCGACAGGCCGAAGCCTTCGTCGGTCTCGGCGCGGTCGAGTTGGTGGTGGCGGAGCAGCTTGGCGACGCGGGGGTCGAGGACGAGGACCGTCCGGCCGGCGTGGTCGACGCGGGCGTCGCCGGTCTGCCGCTCGTCGATGGTGAGGCGGAGCTGCGTGCCCTCGATCACGAACCGCGCCGCGGCCTCGTCGGGGGCCTCGGCCTGCTCGAGCATGGCGAGCAGCTCGTCGCGAGCCGCTTCGGTGACCAGGAACGATTGGGGGTGGGCCATGGGGACGGAAAATCCTTGCGGCCCTAGCTTAGGCCCGCGTATCCTTATTGTCGTCGAAGTGGTGGGGTCGCCAAGTGAAAAGAAGGGCGGGCCCGGAAAAACCACGTTTCTGGAGTTTTCGCAAGCGTGATCAGGAGACACGAGATGGCCAAGCTCATTTCTGCGGTGTGTGTGGTGTTGATCGGCGCGGCGACCGTCGTGGCCTTGCCGGGTTGCAAGACCGACCAGGAAGGCGTGAAGACCAACTACCGGAGCCAGTGGCAGACGTTCACGGCGTCGGTCGAAGACGCCACCGACGCGGCCGAGGCGGCGCTGTCGGGCTTGGAACTCAAAAGTGTCGAGTCGTCTTCGACCAAGATCGACGGGCAGGCGACCGGCCTGACCGCCGACGAGACAAAGGTCACCGTCAGCGTTGCGAAGGTCGGGGACGACCAGGCCGAGGTAAGCGTCTACGTCGGTAAACTCGGCGACCCGGAACTCGGCAAGGCGATCTTGGCGGACATCGGCCAACGCCTCGCCGAGTAAGCCTAAGTGACGAGTGAAGGAATCGTGTTGCCGTTGGTAACCGTCGGCAGCGCTGTTGCATTCACACTTCCCTGCGCCCGTGTCAGACGACGTGCGGGCGGTTGATAGTGCGCGTTGTCGTGTCCGCTGTCCTTGAACCGGGTCGGTAGGATGCCCGGATGAAGCAACTCGACCTAGAGATTCAAACGATCGCTCAGCACCACTGCGTCTGTGGTGAGGGCCCGATCTGGCACGACACCGAGGGCGTGTTGTACTGGGTCGACATCCCGACCGGTCGGCTGTTTCGTTACGACCCCACGACCGGTGAGCACGCGAACGTCTACACCGGCCGTTTCATCGGGGCGGTGACGGTGCAGCTTGACGACTCGCTGCTGCTGCTCGGGCAGGAATGTGAGGTCTTGGTGTACCGCGACGGGGGTGCCACGCCAGTCATCGAAGGCATCCCCGGCGAGACCCGCTTCAACGACGCGATCGCCGACCCGCGCGGCCGGGTGTTTTCGGGCTCGATGCCCGTGGACGCCAAAGACAAGCAGGGCGAGTACAACGACGGCCGGTGGTCACGGCTCGGCCGGCTGTACCGGATCGACCCGGACGGCAGCTACCGCGTCGTCGACGACGGATTCGGCTGCGCGAACGGCATGGGGTTCACCCCCGACGGACGGGGCATGTACTTTACTGACTCGCACGCCGGCGCGATCTACCGCTACGACTACGACCAGGCTACCGGCGAACTCTCCAACCGCGAGGTGTTCTTTCAGGAGCGGGGCGTCGTGCCCGACGGCATGACGATGGACCAAGACGGCCACGTCTGGAGCGCTCGATGGGGCGGACGCTGCGTCGTCAAGCACCATCGCGACAGCGGCGACGTTGTCGAACGGTTTGAGC
Source organism: Phycisphaera sp. (assembly GCA_028285385.1). GTDB lineage: Bacteria > Planctomycetota > Phycisphaerae > Phycisphaerales > Phycisphaeraceae > CAZIXN01. Next base: position 7,227 of record JANQPR010000073.1, on the reverse strand, counting down.
TACCCACGGCCAACATCACCTGTATCGCCTTTGGCGGAACGGACCGCTCGACGGCGTACATCACCTCGGCGGGAGGGAAGCCGGACCAGCCCGAGCCGGGCAACGCGGCGGGGGCACTGTTCTCGACGCGTATCCCAGGCGTGCACGGCGTGCCGGAGCATCGATCGGCCGTGGGATTGGGGTGAGTCGCCGCGCGTGATCGCCGTGCCGAGCCAAGGAAAAGCCCACGCCGCAGAGGCGTGGGCTAGATCCATTGCGTCTTGATCGGAGGGTTTCTTAGTTGCCGAGCAGGCCGGACGCCGCGCCGGCCATCTCTTTGCCCTTGTCGATCATGCCTTGCAGGTTCGCGATCTGGTCCTGCAGCCCTTGCGGGAGCTTGTCGAGCCCGGGCAGTTCCTTGAGCTGGTTCAGCAGCTCCTGCGCCTTGCTGAAGTCCTTGTCGGCGATCATCTGCTTGACCTGGTCGATCATATCGGTCGCCTTGCCGGACAACTCGGCCACCATGTCGCCGGCCTCTTCCTTGACCTCGTCGACTTTGTCCGCGGCGGCGTCCTTGACCTCGTCGGCCTTCTCCGCGGCTTTGTCTTTGATGCCTTCGACCGCGCTTTCGGCCTGTTCCTGGATCGAGTCTTTCATCTCACCGCCGGAGTCCTTGGCGTCGTCGAGAGCCGACGAGGCGTCCTTCTGCACCGCGTCGGCGGCTTCGGCCAGTTCGGTCTGGGCTTCTTCGCTGCAGCCGGCGGTCATCAACAAGGCAAAGCCCAAGGCCGGGACCATCGTGAGGAATGTCTTATTCATGGGGTGCGTCTCCTTGATCGAGTGTTGCTGTGAACTCCTTGCCATGATACGCGGCTGTGTGGCGGCTAGCCCGCGAGTTTGCCGTCCACGTGGACGTCCATCTGCGGGAACGGGATGCCGATCTTTGCGTCATCCAGGTGCGTCTTCACAGCCCGCGTCAACTCCTCCTTCACGGCCCAATAATCATCGGCTTGGCACCAGAAGCGGACCACCCACGCGACCGACGAGTCGCCCAGTTCGTTGAGGTAGACCTGGAACCCACGGCCCTCGCCTTCGAGCAGCTTCTCCTTCAGCGACTCGGCGGCTCCGGTCAGTACCTCGCGGGTCCGGTCGAGGTCGGCGGCGTAGTCGCACCCCACGCTGACGTCGACACGGCGCTCCCGGTGGAACGTGACGTTCTCGATGATGCCGCCGAAGATCTCGGAGTTCGGCACGATGAACCGGCGGTTGTCGAACGTGTCGAACGTGGTGGTGAACAGCTCGATGGCGTTGACCTTGGCGGTGACGCCGGCGGCAGAGACGACGTCGCCTACCTTGAACGGCCGGAAGACGAGCAGCATGACGCCGGACGCGAAGTTGGAAAGCGTCCCGGAGAGCGCCATGCCGACGGCGAAGCCGACGGACGCGAGGATCGCCGCGAAGCCGGTGACCTGGATGCCCACGAACTGCAGCGCCGCGAGCACGCCGAGGACGACCACGACGTAGAACGCGAGCTTGCCGAAGAACCGGGCGAGGGTCTCCTCGACCTTCGCCCGGCGGATCATGGCGCCGACCCAGCGCGACGCGATCTTCGCCACGACGAACGTGACGATCAGGATTACGATCGCCAGGACCAACGGCAGCAGGTACTTCTCGAACAGCGGCCAGGCCGCGGCGAAGTCGCCCTGCGTGAGGCCTTCGAACGCGTTCAGCGCATCCTGCCTGGCGTCGCCGGCGAGGTTGGTGAGGTCTTGCGACAGCTCAGCCTCGTTGGCGGGTGGTTGTCCATCATCGGCGGCGGATGCGCCCCCGGACGCGGCGTCGGAGTTGGCTTGTGGTTCGTCCGTCGATTCGGGCGGGGCGGCTTGTGTGAGCAGAGGGGCCATCCGTGGTCTCCTGTTTGGGCCGGTCGCGGCTCAGTGGGTTTGGGACCGAGAACCAACCGGTTGTTTTCGTTCGGGGGCGGTTGAGGGCGTAATCGCACCTCAGTCCTGTCGTTTGGGTTGACGTTATGCGGGACAACCCTCATGGTACCGCCGGAAGGAGTGCATGGTGAGCCGCGGCGTCGCGGCCCGGACCCGTTCCCCCGACAAGGAGAGCACGATGGGGATTATCAAAGAGTTCAAAGAGTTCATTCTCAAAGGCAACATGATCGACTTGGCCGTGGGCTTGATCCTCGGTGCCGCGTTCGGGGCGGCGGTCAACTCCCTGGTCAAGGACGTGGTCATGCCGCCGATCGGCGCCGCGATGGGCGGGATCGATTTCTCGGATATGAGTTACGAGTTAGTCGAGCCCGTAGCCAAGGGCGAAGAACACCCGGTGACGGGCATCGAGGTGAAGAAAGACCTCGAAGCGGTCACGCTCAACTACGGCCTCTTCATCAACGCCTGTATCGCGCTGCTGATCCAAGGCCTGGCGATCTTCGTCGTGATCAAGATCATCAACTCGATGAAGCGGAAGGAAGAAGAAGCGCCCAAGGAAGAGCCAACACCGGCGGACATCCAACTGCTCACCGAGATCCGCGACGCGCTGAACGCCAAGGGCTGAGTGTCGCCGCGGACTGACCGCGATCGATCAAGCCGCGCCGCGTTGAGTGGCGCGGTTTTTTATGCGCCGTGCAATACAAGCGTTGGGGGTGCGTTGCACCCGCGTTCCCTGATTTTCGTCGGGGTCCGACATCCCGCCGCGCGGCCCTGTCGCACCCGCCCGACCGGGCGGCCCCAGGACCGCGTGGACCCCGGCCGGCCGCCGACGTTATCCACGTTCCCTCCTTTGGCCGGCCCTGACGCAAACCGCTCCGCCGCGCTGTTCCCCAGCTTGACAGGCAGGGCGGAACGCGATGTCTGGGGCGGTTGTCGCTACAGGTTTTCCCGCCATACGCCCGGGCCGGCCGCTCAAGCTTTGGCCAAACCCGGCGTTTGTGGCATCCTCTTTCGAAAGGAGTGGCCCATGTGTATCGCACGGCTAAGTATTGCGGCCTTAACGGGAGCAAGTCTGTCGGTCTCGTCGGCTTCGGCGCAGGTGGCCGACACGCGGACCTACGACGGCACCGACAACAACCTCACCAACCCCGGCTGGGGCAGCGCCGGGACGAACCAGTCTCGCGTGACCACGCCGCGGTATCTCGACGACTACGGCTCGGCGATGGTCACATCCCCGAACGCCCGGGCCGTGAGCAACGCGCTGGGCGTGCAGACCGCGCCGACCGAGTCCAACCCGCTGGAACTCTCCAGCATGTTTTGGCAATGGGGCCAGTTCATTGATCACGACCTCGACCTGACGACGACGAACGCGGCCGACTTCTTCGGCATCGAGGTACCGGCGGGCGACGCGTTCTTCACGCCCGGCAGCTTCATCCCGATGGCGCGTTCAACCGTCGCCGATGGCACGGGCGGGGCGTCGGTCCGGCAGTTCCCCAACGGGATCACGTCGTGGCTCGACGGGTCGATGGTGTACGGCTCCGACGCCGACCGCGCCGACGCGTTGCGCAGCTTCACCGGAGGCCGACTCGCGACGGGTGCCGACGGCTTCATGATCCGCAACACCGCCGGGTTTGAAAACGCCAACGACTCCGGCATCGTTCCGGACGAAGAGTTGTTCCTCGCCGGCGACGTCCGCGCGAACGAACAGGTCGGCCTGACCACGATGCACGAGTTGTTCGTCCGTTACCACAACCACCTCGCCGACGAGTTGGCCACGGCTAACCCGGGCTGGAGCGACGAGCAGCTCTACCAGACAGCCCGCAAGCTCGTCGGGGCGCAGGTGCAGAAGATCACGTACGACGAGTGGCTCCCGACGATGCTGGGCGACGCGTCGCTGAGCAGCTACGCCGGCTACAACGACACCGTCGACCCGACGATCTCCCTGGAGTTCACCACCGCGGCGTTCCGCTTCGGGCACACGATGCTCAACGCCCAGCTCATGCGGGTCAACGAGGACGGCAGCGACTTCTCGGGCGGTCACCTCAACCTGTTCCAGTCGTTCTTCAACCCCGACGTGATCACCGACCCGGGCAGCCTGGACGCGATCGTGCGTGGCTTGGTCTGGCAGGAAGCCAACGACATGGACACCCAGGTTGTCGAGGACGTCCGAAGCATGCTGTTTGGCAGCCCGGACGCGGGGGGGCTCGACCTGCTCGCACTGAACGTGCAACGCGGTCGGGACCACGGCATCGGCACACTGAACGAGCTGCGTGCGGCGGTCGGCCTCGCGCCGCACGCCGACTTCGAAGCCTTGACCGGGGACACGACGCTAGCCGCCGCCTTGGCATCGGTTTACGCCGACGTCGACGACGTCGACGCGTGGATCGGGCTGATGTCGGAGGACGCCGTGAGCAACGGGCTGCTGGGCGAGACGCTCCTGACCGTGATCGGTGACCAGTTCGAGCGACTCCGTGACGGCGACCGGTACTTCTATCTGAACGACGCCGAGTTGCTTCCTTATCTGGACACGATCGAGAGCACGACCCTGTGCGACGTCATCGCGTTGGTCACCGGCGTCGACGAGTTCCCGGGCAACGCGTTCTTGGTCGGCGGCGGGTTGCCGGTGCCAGAGCCGGCGTCGGCCGCGCTCCTGCTGCTGGGTGTGGTGTCGGGGGTCCGTAGATCGCGCGTGCACTGTGGTGCTTGACTCGCCGATCAATCGCTCCCAACGGACGAGGCGACCGAAAACGAACTTCGTGGCTTGATGTTCCATGGCATCGCCGCACCCAACGTGGCTCAACGGGAACGCAACTCGCGATGTCGTTGTTAGCAGCGACGGCGGAAGACCTGTCGCGTCAGGTCTGGGTGTCGTCTGCCTACCCTGACCCCGATGGAATCGGTTGATCTGACAAACAGAACGCGCCCGTTGGACTCGCCGATAGGCGGCGAAGCCGGCTGGCGTTGGGACCACAGCTACGCCGCGCTCCCCGAGGCGTTCTATCAGCGTATCGCCCCGCGACTCCCGGCCGACCCTTCGCTGGTGTTGTTGAACGCTCCATTGGCCGAGGTTCTCGGCCTGGACCCCGCGGTGTTGTCCGAGCCGGCGGGAGTTGCGGCGTTGAGCGGGGGTGTTGTGCCACCCGGCGTCGATCCGATCGCGCAGGCCTACGCGGGGCACCAGTTCGGCTCGTTCACCATGCTGGGTGACGGGCGGGCGGTGCTGCTGGGCGAACACCTCGCTCCCGACGGCCACCGTGTCGACATCCAACTCAAGGGCGCCGGCCGGACGGCGTTCGCCCGGGGCGGCGACGGCCTCGCGGCGTTGGGACCGATGCTGCGCGAGTATCTGGTCAGCGAGGCGATGCACGGACTGGGCATCCCGACGACGCGCAGCCTCGCGGTGCTTCGGACCGACGACCCCGTGCAGCGGGAGACGCAGCTCGACGGTGCAGTCCTGGTACGCGTAGCGTCGAGTCACCTCCGAGTCGGCACGTTCGAGTACGCCGCGCGGTTCGTCGGGCCCGACGCGGTGAAGACGCTCGCCGACTACGCCCTGCAGCGACACTTCCCAGATCTACACGACTCCGCCACGCCATACCGCGACCTGTTCGTCGGCGTGATGCAGCGTCAGGCCGGGCTCGTCGCCAAGTGGATGGGCGTGGGGTTTGTGCACGGCGTGATGAACACCGACAACGTCGCGATCGGCGGCGAGACGATCGACTACGGCCCGTGTGCGTTCCTCGACGCGTACCACCCATCGACCGTCTTCAGTTCTATCGACACGGTCGGCCGGTACGCGTTTGGCAACCAGCCGGTGATCACGCAGTGGAACCTCGCTCGCTTTGCGGAGGCGCTGCTGCCACTGTTGGCCGAAACGCCGGACGAGGCGGTGGCGTGGGCCCAAGACAGACTCGGCGACTTCGCGGCGGTCTACCGGGAAGCCTGGCTCGGCGTGATGCGTCCGAAGCTTGGTTTGTTCAACGCGGAAGATTCAGATGAAGGGCTCATTCAGGACTTCTTGTCGCTGTTGGCCGACGAACGCGCCGACTTCACGAATCGTTTCCGTGCGTTGGCCGATGGTCTTGAAGACGAACCAGGCGAACCGGACGGGTATTCGGCCTGGCGGCAGCGCTGGCGGGAGCGACTGTCGCGTCAGCCCCAGCCCGATGTCGAGGCCCGGCAGCGCATCCTTGCCCACTGCCCGGCGTTCATCCCCCGCAACCTCAAGGTCGAACAAGCGTTGACCACCGGGTGTGAAGGTGACCTGTCCCTGTTGCGTCGGATGCTTGAAGTTCTTGGCCGGCCGTACGACGGCCACCCCGGCCACGAAGACCTGCAGCAGCCGGCGCCATCCGACGCGCCGCCGTACCGCACGTTCTGCGGGACGTGATTATGGCAACACGCTATTTTGCGACATCACCAGGGCCGTGATGTTCTGGTGCGCAATGGCGACGTGCCGTTGGCCGTTGACCTCAAGCGGGAACAGCTTGACCGCGAACCAGCGGGGCACGTGTGGCGCAAAGCACGGGTAGACGACCTCGTCGACGTCGTCTCGGCCGTCGAGCGCCGTGCGGAGTTGCCGGTACATCTCGACCGCCTCACCGGCGCAGTGACCACGCGCTCGCTCGCAGACCGCGAGGTAATCGGTGCCGAGGCAACTGTGGTTGTCTGCGAGCCCGTTTTCCCGCCCGAAACGCTTCCACGCCTCGTTGATCCGGACGATGACGCCACTCTCGTCGACGACCGCAAGGTGGTCGGGGTGCCGGTCAAAACAGGCCTCGGCGAGGAGGTCGGTCGGCATGGCTCTTTCGCTCGCCCACGAACGGGGCGGCAGGCAAGAAGGGACGCCTCAACAGCCCTGATTCTACCGCGCCGCGCTGCATTCCAAGCGCAACGCGTGCTCAGCCGTTCAGTTTCTCGTTGATCTTTGCCGTGACGGCCTTGGGGTTGGCCTGACCTTTCGAGAGCTTCATCACGCCGCCGACCAAGGCGCCGATCGCCTTGCCCTTGCCGGACTTCACGTCTTCGACGGCTTTGGCGAGTTTCGGGTCGTTCAGGACCTGCTCGACCCAAGCGTCCAGGGCGCCCTCGTCGCTGACCTGGATGAGGCCGTGCTGCTCGGCGAGCTGCGCCGCGTCGGCGTCGGCGTCGCAGCAGAAGCCGAACAACGGCTCGGCGGCGCTGCTGCTGATCCTGTCTTCGCCGAGCAGCGTGATGATCCCGGCGGTCTGGTCCGGGGTTGCGCCGGCCAGCTCGAGTGTGGTGTTGCGTTCGTTGACGACCTTCATCGCGGTGTTCAGCAGGAACG
>JANQPR010000067.1 GCA_028285385.1 Phycisphaera sp. | reverse complement strand
TCACCGCCGGCGTCGGCGTCACCGCCTCGGGTTCGTCCGGCACCGTCAGCGTCACCGCCGCCGTCACTACCCCCGCCGCGCCCAGCCCCGCCGCCAGTTTCACCGGCAACGCCGCCTGCCCCAGCGTCGTCAGCAGCCCGCCGCCCGTCACCGCGCCGGTCGTCGCCGCGCCCGCACCGCTCAAGCCCAGCTTCGTCAACGACGCCGTGAGCGCCGCCGGCACCTGCGCCTGCGCCGCATCGACCAGGAAGAACGACCCGACCGCCGCGACCGGCGCGGCCACGCCCCTCGCTCGCAGCGACTCGCGCAGCTGCGTCACCGCCTTCTCGACCCGCCGCGCGATCGCCGACTGCGTCACGCCGGCCTCCTTCGCCAGCGCCGTCTGCGTCTTGCCCTCCAGGAAGTACTGCACCAACACGTCCCGCTGCTTCTCGGGCAGTTCCGCGATCGCGTCGTCCACCGACTTCATCAGCGCGTCGTAGTGCTCGGCGTGGTCGTCGCCGTCCTCGGGCCTCCACGCCAGCTCGTACCGCCGGCGGGTCGAGTCCCGGCGGATGCGGTCCAGGCACACGCGCGTCGCGGCCGTGTACAGCCAGCCCGACACGCTGGTCTTGATCCGCCCGGCGTGCTGCGCGAGCTTCAGGAACGTCTCCTGCACCGCGTCCTCGATGTCGTTCTCGTCCCGCAGCCGCCGGGCGCACGCGGCGTACACCAGCCGCTGGTAACAGGTCACGAGGTGCCGAAACGCATCCGGGTCGCCGGACGCGGCGTAGCGTTCGAGGGCTTGGACGTCGGTCATGAGACACCGCCTTTCACCCCGTAGACGCGGGGGAAGCTGAGTCATGACTGGGACAATACGACAACATGCCAAAACGGACAGTATGACGAGTAAGTTGGGTGATAGTTCTACTCTTCAACGGCTACGATTGCTGCTCAAGCGATCAGCAGCTTCAGACTCGATCGGATTAGAGACCATCTTGTAACCTTAGCTTTCCAATGCGAGTATTCCTCAGCCACAACAGCAAAGACAAAGCGTTCGCGCGTGCCTTAGCCCGAAGACTTCGGGCACACGGAGCCGATGTGTGGTTCGATGAGTGGGAGATAGCGCCCGGGCAATCCATCCTGGAACGCCTCGAAAGTGGCCTTGAAACATCCGACGCGTTCACGGTCCTGTGGAGCCAAAACGCTCGTCAATCACCTTGGGTTGGTGCCGAGCTGAGAGCGTATTTAAGGAGACGTATCGACAATGCAACCTTACGAGTGATTCCTATTCAACTAGATGATTCTCCGCTCCCAGTCCTGCTTCGAGATTATTGTGGTTTCTGCTCCGGTGATCGACACGGGCTATCCCCAGACAGAATTGCTCTCGCCATTCTTGAAGCAACGCCCGGCTTTCGACTTGAAACCAAACAGCTTCAAGTGCATCTTCACATTCTCCGCGTAGACGGCTCGCTAGCCAGGCTAGAGAAGGTACACAAGATCTCTTGCATTGCGGGACCAGTTGACAAGTTTATTGATGGGTTTGGTACCGCCATTGAGGGAGGCCAAGTTACCGATTTTTCCTTTAAACCTGGAAGAAGAGGCGACAAGTGGATCGATCGAGACCTGCTTCGCATCGAACATATTTTCCCTCGCCCGTTACGCACTGGACAGAGCCTAGTGCGGAAAGTGACGAGTATGTACCGTAACACTTACATCGTCTCTCCAGGCTATCACATACAGAAACAGTACTACCCCACAGAACGTTTAAGCATGGCAACTGTTTTCCCCAAGTCACGCCCGCCTCGTAAGTGGTGGGCTGAGGAAGTCGGGGGAGACCGTAGGCGATCGCTACCTGTTAGACGAACCACCTTAGCGGACAAACCAGCTATCGAAGTGGTTATCCGCCACCCACTCCTTCTTGTTGACTACGTGCTGAACTGGGAGTGGTAACTGCGATCACTCGATCGTTATTGCCAGAATCAAAGTGCATCCCTCACACACCGGAACCCGTTGTTCGTCGTCGCAGAGTCGGGGGTGTTGGCGGTGCGGGCGCCGAGGCGGTAGCGGTGGCAGTAGCTGGCGTGGCAGAGGTAGCTGCCGCCCTTCTGCACCTTGTGCGTGAACCCGCCGTACGGCCGGCTTGAATCGCCGTCACTTCCCGGGTTGCCGTCGCGGTCCGTTCCGTCGTGCGGGATCGGACCGATCGGGTTGATGCGCGTCGTGTCGCTTTCTTCGACGTGCCACGTCGGGCTGAACCAGTCGGCGGTCCATTCCCAGACGTTGCCGAGCAAGTTGTGCAGGCCGTAGGCGTTGGGCTTGAACGCGGTGACGGGGCAGGTGCCGACGTAGCCGTCGGCGGCGGTGTTGCGGTCGGGGAACTTGCCCTGCCAGACGTTCATGCGGTGCTGCTTGCGGGGCTCGAGCTGCTCGCCCCAGGGGAACGTCTGGCCCTCGGTGCCGCCGCGGGCGGCGTACTCCCACTCGGCCTCGGTCGGCAGGCGCTTGCCGGCCCAATTCGCATACGCACACGCGTCGTTGAAACTCACGTGCGTCACCGGGTGGTCCTGCAACTCCTTGACATTGCTCGGCGGGCCGAACGGCCGGTCCCACCGCGCCCCCGGCACGGCACGCCACCACGGCACGCCCGGCACCTGCGCCTCGCGCTGCAGCTTGTCCGCGAACTTCTTGGGCAGGTGAAGGTGAAAGACGAAGCTCCAGCCGAACGTGTCGGCTTCGGTCTTGTAGCCGGTGTCTTCGATGAACTGCGCGAACTGCGCGACGGTCACCGACGTCGCGTCGATCCAGAACGGGTCGAGCGTGACGGTGCGGACCGGGCCCTCGCCGTCGTCGGGGTAGGCGAGTTCGTAGTCGCTGCCCATACGGAAGTCGCCACCGTCGAGGCGGACCATGCCGTCGGTCGAGCCCGTGTCTGCGAAGCGCATCGGTTGCGTCACGGGCGTGAGCGGGGCGTTGACCGCGTTTGGAACGGTCGCGGTCTCGCCGGGCTTGCAGTCGTCGGCGACGGGTTCCGGGGGCGCCGCGGCGGACGCCGACGGCGAGCAACAAGCCTTCTTCGGCGGGTCGGCCGGGGCGTTCGTGATCGAGTTGGTATCCGGGTCGCTCACCGCCCTATCGTACCGACCGATCAAGCCGCTCCCGCCGTTCACCCGATCAAGAACCGATATGAAGACCCGCCTGCCGTTGATCGTCTTTGCCGTTGCTCTCGGGTTTGGGGCCGCGTGGTTGATGCAACCCGCGGCAGTCGTTGCCGAACGCGACGCCGAGGGCAGCGGAGCCGCGCCGACCGATTCGGACCGGCCCGACTTCGCTCGACCCGACAGCGACGCGATGAACGCCGAAGCGCCCGAGGCGTTCGACGCGAGATTCGAGACCTCGGCCGGCGACTTCGTCATCCGCGTGCATCGGGAGTGGGCGCCGAACGGGGCCGACCGCTTCTACAACCTCGTACGCAGCGGATACTACGACGGGCAGAAGTTCTTCCGCGTCGTCGAGGGTTTCGTCGTGCAGTGGGGCATCCACGGCGACCCGGACGTGTCCAAGCTTTGGCGCGACGCCCGGATCGCCGACGACCCGATCCGCGAGGACGTGAGCAACACCGCCGGACGGGTCGTGTTCGCCAACGCCGGCCCCGACACGCGGACGACGCAGCTGTTCATCAACCTCGAAGACAACGATTTCCTGGACGACCCGGTCCGCATGCGCGGCAGCGTGTTCGCGCCGTTGGGCGAGGTGATCGAGGGGATGGACGCCGTCAAGGCGATCTATGACGGCTACATCGAGCCCCGGCAACGCAGTCGGATTCGCCTGCCTCCGGAGCGGCACCAGGCCCCGGACCAGGCTTTTGTGCAGGAGCAGGGGAACGCTTATCTCGAGAAGTACTTCCCGAAGCTCGACGCGATCAAGTCGGCGTCTATCGTCCGGCCCGAAGACGCCAATATCGCCGCGACCCAGCCCAGCGACTGAAGGCCGCCGCTTGCGGTTCAGCGCAGCTTCACCGTCGCCAGCGCCAGCGCCGCGAGCAGCGCCGTGACGATCCACGCGCGGACGACGACCTGCTGCTCGGTCCACCCGCCGAGGTGGAAGTGGTGGTGGATCGGGGCGCAGCGGAAGATGCGTTGCCCCTTAGTCGCCTTGAAGTAGCCGACCTGCAGCATCACCGACAACGCCTCGAGCACGAACACGCCGCCGACGACGATCAGCAGGAACTCCTGCCGCGTCACGATCGCGAAGTAGCCGAGCAGACCGCCCAGCGGCAGCGACCCGGTGTCGCCCATGAACACCTGGGCCGGGTGGCAGTTGAACCACAGGAACCCAAGGCACGCGCCGACCATCGCGCCGGCGACGATGGCGAGCTCGTCGCCGAACGGGATGTACGGCACGAGCAGGTACTTCGCCAGCACGAAGTCCTCGTGGCTGTAGCCGGCGATAACGCACAGCAGCATGAACGCGAACGCGACGATCGCGGTCACGCCCGACGCCAGCCCATCCATCCCGTCGGTCAGGTTCACCGCGTTGGAGAACCCGGTGATCATCAGCACGGTCAGGCCGACGAACGCCCACGCGCCCAGCACGACCAGCGTCGGGCTCGGCACGAACGCGCCGGCGGCGTCGCGGACCCACGTCTTCACGCCCGGCACGTTCAGCGCACGGGCCATGTCAGAGAACTCGTTGGCGACCGCGAACTTCGACACGCCGTAGCGGTACGTGAAGATGCCCAACAACACGGCGACGCCCACCTGGAACAAAAACTTCTCCCACGACCGCAGCCCGTGTCGGCTGCCCGGCTTGCGACGCCCGGCGGTGAGCTTCAACCAGTCGTCCGCCAGGCCGATCGCGCACAGCGCGACCAGGCACACGAGCGCCATCCCGACGTAGAAGCTCGACAGGTCCGCGAGCAGCAGCGTCGTGCCAAAGATCGCGCCGGTGATCAACACGCCGCCCATCGTCGGCACGTTCGACTTGTGCTTGGTGAGTTCGTTCAGCGCCTGGTGGTGAAACTCGGGCTGGTCGCCGATCTTCTTGGTGATCAGCCAGCGGATCACGCGCGGCCCGGACAGGACGACGATCGCGAACGAGCACACCACGGCCAACACCGCGCGGAACTCGACCCACCGCAGCACGAGCAGCGCCCGCGTCGGCGTGGTGCGCCCGAGCAACTCGCGGACGGTGTCGAGATCGATCAGGTGGTAGAGCAAGAAGGCCCGTCCGTGGGGTCGGAAACGCGAGAGAAGCCCGTGTTCTCAGGCCTTCGCCGGCCCAAAGCGTTCCTCGATGGCGGGCAGGATACGTTCCAGCCGCATCCCGCGTGAGCCCTTGAGCAGCAGCGTGTCGCCGGGATTCAGGGCCGCGGCAATCTCCGCCGCCAGCGCATCGGACCACGGCACCCCGCCGTCAAAGAACTCGCCGACGTACCAGACCATTTCAGCTGTCCGCGCGGCCAAGCCGCCGGCGGCCCGGTGTTCTCGTTGGGCGTGAGCACCGAGTTCCAACATGTCGCCGAGCACCGCGAGCTTTCGGCCCGGCGCTTCGGCCAACACATTCAAGGCGGCGGCCATCGAGTCGGGGTTGGCGTTGTACGCGTCGTGGATCACGGTGATGTCGCCGAAACGCAGCATCTGCATCCGGCCTCCCGGCGCCGCCACCCCTTTCAGCGTACGCTCCATCGCAGCGTCACCACACCCGAACCAACTGCCGACTGAGCAAGCCAAGACCGCGTTGCCGTGGTTGTGCTCCCCCGGCAACGGGAAATCGTGCGGCACAACCCCCGCCAACTCACTGACAAAGACGGGGAAGAACGCAACGTTCTCCTGCACGTCGTAGAACGGCATCACCCGCTGCGCCGCCTCACTCTCGACGTAGGCGACGCCGCCCGGGCGGACATGCGGAAGCAAGGTACTCTCTTCCTTCGCGACGCCGTCGAGGTCGCCGAAGAACTCGAGGTGCTCGGCCCCGATGTTCGTGATGACGGCAACGTCCGGGCGGACGATCTGCGCCAACGCCGCGATCTCGCCGGGGTGGTTGGTGCCGATCTCGCAGGCGACGAAGTCGTGCTCGGGTTCCGCCGCGAGCAGTGTCAACGGCACGCCTAAATGGTTGTTGAAGCTCTTGGGCGACTGCGTGCCGGACTTCCCACAGGCCGTGAGCACGTGGTGGATCAGGTGCCGGGTCGTGGTCTTGCCGTTGCTGCCGGCCACCGCGATCACGGTGCACCCGCCGTCGGCCAGCACGTCGCGGTACGCCGTCGCCCAGGCCTGCAACGCATCAACGCAAGACTTCACGACGAGCATCGGCCCGGCCTCAGAATCGGCGAACCGCTCGGCGTGTTCGACCACGGCAAACACCGCGCCGCGTTCCAGCGCAGACTCAACGAAGTCGTGCCCGTCGTGATTCTCGCCTTTCACTGCGACGTAGACGTGCCCGGGCGCAAGCGTTCGGGTGTCGATGCCGACGCCACAGATTTGGGCACCATTCGCCGGTGGGACGTCGTGTAGCCATTCGCCATTCGCCAGCGCCGCAAGCTGTACGGGGGACCAGAACGCCATCGCGGTCAACACGCCACCGCGCGGGGCTTCCAAGCGTCGAGCGCCGCGCGGGCCTGTTCACGGTCGTCGAAGTGCAGCCGCGTCGTCGCACCGCCAAAGACACCCGGCGGGTCGGCGACGACCTGATAATCCTCGTGCCCCTTGCCGGCGATCAGGACGCAGTCGTTCGGGTCGGCGCCGCCGATGGCTTGCCTGATCGCGGCGGCGCGGTCGACTTGCCTCACCAGACGTTTGTGGTCGCCGCCCGTGAGGTCTGCCGACGCGTCGTCGAGTATGCGGTCCGGGTCTTCGCTGCGGGGGTTGTCCGAGGTCAGCACCGCGTGGTCCGCGTGCCGCAACGCCGCAGCGGTCATCAGCGGACGCTTCGCGCGGTCGCGGTCGCCGCCGCAGCCGTAGACCACGATCAGCCGGCCCGTGGTAACGTCACGAACCGCCGCCGCTGCGCGTTCAATGGCGTCGGGCGTGTGGGCGTAGTCGACCAGCACGGTCGGCCCCTGCCCGTCGTCGCGGCGCACGGGCTCGAGTCGACCCGGTACCGGCGGGATTGCACCAAGGCGTTCGCGCAACCCGCGCGCGGTCTGGGGTGCCAACGCGTGCGCCGCCGCCGCTGCCTGTAGCGCGTTGCTCAGGTTGTGTGCCCCGACCATCGGCAGCTCCGCCTCGGCGCTGCCCCACGGGCCGTCGAACCGCGCCCGGGTGAAGCCCGCGCCAAGCCGCGAGGCGGTGACGTTGCACGGTGGCGACATAGCATCGGACGCACCGGTATCGTCCGTCGCGTTCACACGAGTCCACAGCACGCGGTCCGAAGCCATCGCTTCCTTCATCTGCTCCGACGCCGGGTCGTCCGCGTTGAGCACCGCCCAGCCGCCGGGCTTGAGTTGCGTGAACAACTTCGCCTTGGCACCGGCGTAGGCGTCCATCGTGCCGTGGTAGTCCAAGTGGTCCTGCGTCAGGTTGGTGAACACGGCCGCGTCAAAATGGATGCCTGCGGTCCGGCCCTGGTCCAGCGCGTGGCTCGACACCTCCATCACGACCGCCTCGCAACCATTCTGCACCATCGCCGCCAGCAGACGCCGCAACTCGATCGCGCCGGGGGTCGTGAGCGTCGCGCTCTCGGGCGACCCATCGCCGACGTCGACCCACACGGTCCCGAGCAGCCCGCACTTCCGCCCTGACGCCCGGAGCAGGTGCTGGGTCAGCATTGCGACGGTGGTCTTACCGTTCGTCCCGGTGACGCCGACGATGCACAGCTTCTGCTGCGGTGAGCCGTAGCCGGCGTCGGCAACCTCGCCGGCGATGTCTTGGCCGACGACCGGCACTCGGTACACGCCGACCGCCGGCGGGAGCCCCGACACATCGATCGATTCCGACACCAGCACCGCCGCCGCGCCGCGCGACACGGCGTCGCCGGCAAACCCACAAACGTCCCCCGACTCGTCACGGCCGACGAACAAACCGCCGAGCTCGACCGTTCGGCTGTCGTCGGTGATCCCGGGCCACGGCCCGGTCGCGGCACCCGACCGGACACACGACGCCCCGAGCCCGGCGAGGTCGCTCGGCGTCAACGAGAACGGCGGGTTGGCATCGGCCGTGGTGTGCATGCTTTGCAGTACGGACGCGCGCAACGCGGCCCGCCATCTGAATGTTATCGGTCACCTGTTGCGCGGGGCTGCAAGACCCCGCCTCTTCGACGGGGCCGCCCCCGCACCTGGAGGCCGGCCCGCCGGGCCCAAAGTCCCGCCCCGGTCCACCCGATACCCCATAGACGGCCCGGGTCGCCGCCCGGCGGGTTGTTCGTCGCCGCGCGATCGCAGCCGACTCGCAGGGCGGGTGGGGGGAGGAGTTCCAGCATGGCCGGCGACGGCAACAAACCCATCGAGACGCTCCGGCTCAGTTCGGCCGACAAGCAGAAGCTTATTGACTACGTCGAGCATCAGGGTAAAAAGCCCGTCGATACCAACCGCCGAGCGATCCGCGTCAACTTTGCCGGCCGCAACGTGCTCATCAAGGTGCAGGGCCAGGAGGGACAGGCCCAGGTCTGCACGGTCGTGCCGCGCAACCTCAGCCGGCGTGGTCTGGCGTTCGTACACGGCCGGTTCGTGTACCCCGACAGCGTTTGCGAGGTGACGTTGCCGATGCTTAGCGGCAAGTGGTGCGTCCTGCGTGGCGTCGTGCGCCGCTGCCGACACGTCAACGGGATCGTACACGAGGTGTCGGTCGTCTTCGACGAAACGATCGACCTGAACCAGTTCGTCCGGCTGACCACCGAGCAGGCCGAGCAGCACCTCGCCGAGATGACCGAAGACGGCATGGGGGAAGACGACGAGATGGCCAACTCGCGCGGCCGGGTGCTGCTCGTCGACGACCTCGCCGCTGACCGGCGGCTGTTCGCGATGTGGCTGGAGAAGCTGCACTTCACGGTCAAAGAGGCCGGCGACGTCGGCACGGTGCTGCAGCTGCTGAACCAGAACAGCTACGACCTCTACATCATCGACGCGAACCTCGGCGACGAGGACGGCATCGAGATCATCACCCACCTCCGCGGCCAGGGCGTCATCGCGCCGATCATCAGCGCCTCGGCGACCGACACCGACGACTTCCAGCTGCGTTCGGAGCAGGCCGGCGCATCGTGCGTCCTGTCAAAGCCTTTCGCGTTCGAAGACCTGAAGAAGAATGTGCTCGAGGTGATGTCGCTCGACGGCGAGGCCGACCAAGAAGACTCGCCGCTGCACAGCGACCTGGACGGCGACGCGGACATGGCCCCGCTGATCGCGGACTTCGTCAAGGGCCTGGGCGTCTACGTCGCCAAGCTCCGCAACGCCAACGCCGACGCCGACTTCGACAACCTACAGAAGCTCTGCGTCAACCTCAAGGGCGCCGGCGCCAGCCACGGCTTCAACCCGATGACGGACACGGCCAAGTTCATCCTCGACGCCCTCGACGCCGAGGAACGCGACATCAACCAGGTCCGCGGCGGCGTGAACCGGCTCATGAGCGTGATCCGGCGGGTCCAGTCGGCCTACGAGGGCTGAGCCGCGCAACTGAAAAAATGTTGCTCGCCCGGGCTTGACCCGCCGATCGCCCCGGCCTATTTTTCAAACAACTGTTTTGAAACAGGTGTTTGAAATGAGCCGCCGAGCCCTCGACCCCCACGACGACACGCACGACCAGCTCCTCCAGGCCGCCGGCCGGGAGTTCGCCGCCCGCGGCTTTCAGCACGCCAGCGTCCGCGCCATCTGCGACGCCGCCGACGCCAACGTCTCGGCCGTGAAGTACCACTTCGGCTCCAAGGAAGAGCTCTACCGCGCGGTCTGGCGGACCGCGGCCACCCAGATGCTCGAGGCCGAGCCCATGCCCCGGCTGGGCGACGGCGACGACCCCCGGCAGAAGCTGCGCGAGTTCATGGCGTGGTTCCTCCGGCTGGTGCTCTGCGAGGGCGGCGACCGGCCCTGGGCCGGCGGCATGCTCGCCCACGAGACCGTCGAACCCACCAACGCCCTCGACCTGTTCGTCGAGCACTGCGCCGGGCCGATCCGCGGCGAGCTGGCCCGCATCGTCCGCGCGATCGTCGGCCGCGGCGCCACCCGCAAGACGCTCGACGACCTCACCAACGGCGTGATCGCGCTCTGCGTCAACCCCAAGCACAGCCGCGCGATCCTCACCCGCCTCGGCTTCCCGCCGCCGACGACCAAGGCCGGCATCAACCGGATGGCCGACCGCTTGTCCCGTTTCGCGCTGGGCGGCCTCGACGACTTCGCCGCCCAGCAAGACCTCGCCCGGAACCGCAACGGAGGCAGTCGCTGATGCTCCGTGTCGCGCTCCGCATGCTGATCGGCGACAAGACCAAGTGCCTCGCGCTGGTCTTCGGTGTCGCGTTCAGCACGCTGCTCATCTGCCAGCAGGTGTCGATCTTCTTCGGCCTGCTCGGCCGGGCGTCGAGCGTCGTCAACGACGTCCGTGAGGCCAACGTCTGGGTCATGGACCCCAGCGTCAAGACGATCGACGTCCCGTTCCCGCTACGCGACACCGAGCTACCCCGCGTCCGCAGCGCCGAGGGCGTCGCCTGGGCCGTGCCGTTCTTCAAGGCCCAAGCCCAGGTCCGCACTCGCGGCGGCAACCTCGAGAACGCGGTCATCCTCGGCATCGACGACGCGTCGCTCGTCGGCGTCCCCGACAAGTTCGTGCTCGGCGGCATCGACGACCTCACCATGCCCGACGCGATCGCCGTCAACCCCGCGGGCTTCCGCCTCCTGTTCCCCGGCGAAGAGCTCTCGGTCGGCCGGACGCTCGAGCTCAACGACCGCCGCGCCAAGATCGTCGCCATCGTCGACGCTGCGCCCGCCTTCGCCGCCAACCTCACCATCTACACCCGCTACAGCCTCGCCACGCGGTTCACCAACAACGGCCGGAACCAGCTCAGTTTCATCCTCGCCCACTCCGCGCCGGGCTATACCCCCGAGCAGGCCGCCGCGAACATCGAACAGCTCACCGGACTCAAGGCCGCCACGTCCGGTGCGTTCCGCATCGAGTCGATCATGTACGTCCTGGCCAACACGGGCATCCCCGTCAGCTTCGGCACGGTCGTCCTGCTGGGCGTGATCATCGGCATCGCGATCGTCGGGCTCACGTTCAACCAGTTCGTCGTCGAGAACCTCAAACAGTACGCGGCGCTCAAGGCCATCGGCGTCCGCAACCTCCGCCTGCTGTGGATGACGCTGTTCCAGGCCGGATTCGTCGGCGTGATCGGCTACGGGCTCGGGCTCGCCGCCGCGGCGCTGTTCTTCAGCCAGTGGGTCGCGCAGAAATCCGACGCGTTGCGGGGCTTCTACCTGCTGCCGCAGGTCGCCATCGGCGTCGCGATCACCGCCGTCGTGATCGTCGTCTTGTCCACCCTGATCAGCATGCGCCGCGTCCTGGTCGTCGATCCCGCCACCGTGTTCCGAGGCTGAGCATGAGCACCGCCACCGCCGAGTTGGGCCTTCCGGGCGCCGGCACCGAGAACAGCGTCCTCGTGCGATGCGCCGGCGTCGAGAAGTCGTTCGGGCAAGGCGAGACAAAGGTCCGCGTCCTGCGCGGCACCAACTTTAACGCTCGGGCCGGAGAGATGACCTTCCTCGTCGGGCCGTCCGGCTGCGGGAAGACGACACTGATCTCGATCATCGGCGCGATCCTGAGCTGCGAGGGCGGCGAGGTCGAGGTCCTCTGCCAGGACTTGCGGGCGATGAAACGCAAGAAGCTCGCCGACTTCCGGCTCGCGCACTTCGGGTTCATCTTCCAGCAGTTCAACCTGCTGCCCGCGCTCAGCGCCGCGGAGAACGCGTCCATCCCGCTGGTCGCCCGCGGCGCGTCGAACCGTTCTGCTGAGCACGCCGCCACCGAACTGCTGCACAAGCTCGGGCTCGAAGGGCACGCCCACAAGATGCCCAACCAGCTCTCGGGCGGGCAGCAGCAGCGCGTCGCCATCGCCCGCGCGCTGGTGCACGAGCCGGACGTGCTGATCTGCGACGAGCCGACCGCCTCGCTCGACGCCGCGAGCGGACACACGGTCATGGAGTTGCTGCGCGACCTCGCGGTCGAGGGCGGCCGGTCCGTGATCGTGGTCACGCACGACAACCGCATCTTCGAGTTCGCCGACCGCATGCACCACATGTCCGACGGCGTGATCACACGCACGGAGTCCGCCGACGAGATCGAAGCCCACGAAGGGAGTTCTGCATGAGTGGCCGATCCAAGATCCTGACCTGGGGCCTGCCGACGGTGGGCCTCGCCGCGCTGGTCGCGGGCACGACGCTGGTGGCGGTGAACCGCCCGGTGTCCGCCGAGGAAGACCCGCCGCGCCCGCCGACGTCGGCACCGCCGGTTGACGCGTCGGGGTTCATCGGCGCGATCGGCGTCAGCGAGCCGGCCGGGGAAGCCATCGCCATCGCCGCGCACACGGCGGGGGTCGTCGAAGCGGTCGCCGTTGAGGTGGGAGAGACCGTCGAACCCGGGGCGCTGCTGTTCCGGCTGGATCCACGCGAAGCAGAAAGCGCCGCGGCGCTTCGGCGCAGCCAGCGCGACGTTGCCGCGGCCGAGGTGGAGAGCCTGCGGGCGTTGGTGCCGCCGCGTCGCGCCGCCGTTCGC
>JANQPR010000065.1 GCA_028285385.1 Phycisphaera sp. | reverse complement strand
GGACTTCGCCTACGCCGCCGAGCAGGAATGCCGGCGCGACGGCTACGACGGGCAGGTGTCGATGTCGATGGGGCTGGCGACGCTCCGACAGACCGACGTGCCGACGCCCGAGCAGCTGCTGGCCCGGGCCGACCACGCGCTCTACGCCGCCAAGGCCGCCGGCAAGCACCGCCTCGAGGTCTTCGACACCGCGACGCGGGACGTGGCCTGACCCCGACGGGTACCACCACTTCCAGACCCCCGGCCGATAACGGTCTACCCGCCGGTCAGTGAACACACCATTGTTGCGCTCCGCGGCGGCCTACCCCTAAAGCGCCACCCCCCACGCTCCGATCCGTGCAGGGTCGGCGCGGTGTCGCGTCGCTTGTCCCCGGAGGCCGCTCATGTCCGAACCCACCCCCACCGACGCCGCGCTGCACAGCGACAGCGACATCCTGCAACTCGTCAGCTTCGAGATCGGCCCCGAGGAGTACGCCATCCCGATCCTCGCGGTCCAGGAGATCAACCGCATGATGTCCATCACCCGGGTGCCCAACGCGCCCGAGAGTGTCGAGGGCGTCATCAACCTCCGCGGCCGCATCATCCCCGTCGTCGACCTCCGCAAGAAGTTCGGCATGGACGTCAGCGAGGACTCCGCCGACACACGCATCATCGTCGTCGAGGTCGGCGACGAGGGCCGGGTCCTCGGCTTCATGGTCGACCGCGTGAATCAGGTGCTCCGGCTCGGCCGGGACATCGTCGACCCCGCGCCCAGCGTCTCGGGCGCGACCAGCGCCGACTTCATCGACGGCGTCGGCAAGCTAGACGACCGCCTGCTCATCCTGCTGAACCTCGACCGGCTCTTCGCCGACACCGAGCTGCCCGAGACCGAGATCGCTCAGGCCGCCTGAGCGCCCGCCCGCTCGCCCCCCGCGCGATCCAGACCGCCCGCCGCTTCCGGGGCGCTGTTGTTCCCGCCCGCCCGAATACGCCCGCCTCGAGACCCCCTATGCCGACCGCCGCTGGCCTCCACCTTTCCGAGAAGCAGTTCGCCGAGCTCCGCAAGATCGTCTACGACCGCGCGGGCATCCACTTCCAGGACACCAAGAAGTACGTCCTCGAGTCTCGCTTGGCGCGTCGGCTGGAAGAGCTCGAGTTCGACGACTTCGACCAGTACCTGATGTTCCTCACGGCTGGCCCGTACCAGACGGAGGAGTTCCAGGAGATGTTCAACCGCATCACCATCAACGAGACCAGCTTCTTCCGCAACGAGCCGCAGCTCGACGTGTTCGAGCAGCGCATCCTGCCCGAGCTGCTCGAGAAGCGCAGCGCCACCAAGCGCCTCCGCATCTGGTCGGCGGCGTGCTCGTCCGGCGAAGAGCCTTACACCCTGGCGATGCAGATCCACCGGTCGCTGGGCGTCCGCCTCGCCGACTGGAAAATCGAGATCCTCGGCACCGACATCTCCGAGAAGGTCTTGAACCAGGCGACCAACGGTGTGTACCCGCGATACGCGGTCCGTAGCGTCTGCCCCATGGTGCTCAAACAATACTTCAAGGAGGAGAACGGGCAGTACCTCCTCGACCCCGAGATCCAGAGCATGGTCCACTTCGAGGTGCTCAATCTCAAGGACCGTTTCGCCGCAAAACGGTTCGGCACGTGGGACGTGATCTTCTGCCGCAACGTGATGATCTACTTCGATGACGCGATGAAGACCGCGTGCGCGAAGCTCTACCACGACCAACTCGCCGACGACGGCACGCTGTTCATCGGGCACTCCGAGACGCTGCGCAACCTCGACGTCGCGTTCGAGCAGATCGACATCCCCCAAGCCTTCGCGTACCGCAAGGCGATCAACTGAGCGTCGCGGGTAAAGCCCGCGTACGGCCGTGCGTGGGCTTTGAGAGGCAATAACGATGAACGACATGGACGCCGGACTGCTGCAAGACTTCCTGACCGAGTCGGGCGAGCTCATCGAGCAGCTCGACCAGGACCTGGTCACGCTCGAGTCCGCCGAGGGCGACGATCAGAGCGAGGTCTGCAACGCGTGCTTCCGTGCGCTGCACACGATCAAGGGCGCCGCCGGCTTCCTCGGGCTCGAGGCGGTCACCGAGTTCGCCCACGCCGCCGAGGACGCGCTCAACAAGCTCCGCAAGGGCGAAGTCGCCGTCACCCCGCCGGTGATGGACCTGCTGCTGCAGTCCGCCGACGTCGTGCGCGGTCAGATCGAACAACTCGCGGCCGGGGACGACCCGCAGCGCGGCGACCCCGCGCTCATCGAACAGCTACACGCCGTCGCCAACGGCACCTTCGGCGACGCCGGCGCCGCCCCGACGCAAACCGACGCCGAGGGTCAACAAAGCGACGAAGCGTCGGGCGCGAGCGGTGACCTGCCCGGCGTCCCGCTCGAGCTCGGCCCGCAGAAGATGGACCTCATCGAGTTCATGGCGGCCGACCTCAAGGAGTATGTCAACCAGCTCGACGATGCGATCGACGGCATCGGCAACGACGCAACCCGCGAAGAGTCCGCCGACTCCCTCGCCGAGATCGCGGACAACCTGGTCAAGACGGCCGACTTCTTCGAGCTCGACGACCTGACCAAGCTGACGCAGTTGCTGCTCGACGTTGCGCCAAAGCTGCACGACGCGAAGCACGACCTGCTCGACGACATCGTGGTGCGGGTCAAGGCCTGCCGCTCGTTGATCGACGAGCAGGCCGACGCGTTGGAGAACGTCCGCGCGTTGAGTTGGCCCATCGACACGTTCACGCAGCGCCTGGCCACGCTCGCCGACGGGACCGCGGTCGAAGCGGGGGACCACGGCAACGACGTCGCGAAGGTTCTCGAAATCGACGGCGTCACCGAGGTCAAACCCGAGGCGAGCGACGACGCGGGCCCGATCGCCAAGATCGAGCCCGACGCCGACTCCGCCGCCGCGCCCGCGAACGCCGAGGCCGCCAAGCCCGAGGCCGAGCAGCGCAGCGGTGAAGACCGCCGGCAGGGGGACCGCCGCCAGAGCGCCGGCGCCGCCGCGCCGGAGCAGACCATCCGCGTCGAGGTCGGCCGGCTCGAAGAGCTGCTCAACCTTGTCGGCCAGCTCGTGCTCTCGAAGAACCGGATCAACGGCGTCGCACGCGACGTGCGCGACACCGCCGGCATCGACCCCGACTTCGCCGAACGCGTCGGCGAGGCCGCCGGCGACCTGGACCGCCTCACCGGGGAGTTGCAGCTCGGGGTCATGCGGACCCGGATGCAGCCGCTCGCGAAGCTGTTCGACCGGTACCCCCGCGTCGTCCGCGACATCGCCCGGATGGCCGACAAGAAAATCAACCTCGAGGTCGAGGGCAAGGAGACCGAAGTCGACAAGTCCGTCCTCGAAGCGCTCGCCGACCCGCTGGTGCACATCCTCCGCAACTCCGCGGACCACGGCATCGAGCCGACGGAAGACCGCCGCGGCGCGGGCAAGGACGAGACCGGCACCATCCGCCTCGTCGCCGAGCACCAGGGCAGCCACGTCCGCGTCGCCATCACCGATGACGGCAAGGGGCTCAACCGCGAGGTCCTCGCCGCCAAGGCCATCGAGCGCGGCCTGACCACGCCCGACGCCTGCGACAAGCTCTCCGACAACGAGGTCTTCCGCTTCATCTTCGAGGCCGGTTTCTCCACGGCCAAGCAGGTCAGCAACCTGTCCGGCCGGGGCGTGGGCATGGACGTGGTCCGCACGAACATCGCCAAGCTCAACGGCACAATCAACATCGAGTCGAAGTGGGGCGAAGGCACCACCATCGAGATCCTGATCCCGCTCACCGTCGCGATCATGCCCGCGATGGTGGTCGAGTCGAAAGGCGAGCAGTACGCCATCCCGCTGCAGACGATCCTCGAGATCGTCCGCCCCGAGGATCAAGCGATTTCCAGCGTCCAGGGTCAACGTGTCGTCCGCATCCGCGACACCGTGCTGCCGTTGGTGGACCTGCGCGACCGCTTGATGCAGCCCCCGGCCGACCCGAGCCAGCGCTTCGCCGTGGTCGTGAAGGTCGGCGGCACGATGGCGGGCCTGGTCGTCGACCGCCTGATCGGGCAGCAAGAGATCGTCATCAAGCCATTGGACGACAGCTACACCCAGGGCGGGCCGTTCAGCGGCGCGACCATCCGCGAAGACGGTCAGGTCTGCCTGATCCTCGACGTGGTGGACGTGCTCAAGAGCGCGTCGGCCCAGCTTGCCAAAGCCGCATAACGCGCCGCACTCCGTCAAGGAAACCGAAACCCACCGCGAAACCGCTAACCAACCGCCCCGAACACCCGATGAGTCTTGTGGTGGTGCCGACGCGCCGCCGACCCGGGGACCCGATCTCGAGGAGACCTTTCGTGAACAGCTCGTACATCATGCCTTTCGTCGATTCGGTCAACAACGTCTTCGAGACGATGTTGCAGATGCCCGTCAACGTCGGCGACCCGGCGATCAAACCGCACGAGACCCCCGCCGCCGACGTGTCCGGCATCATCGGGATGACCGGCGACGTGGACGGCACGGTCGTTCTGGGGTTCCCGACCACCACCGCCGAGCGTGCCGTCGCGGTGTTCACCGGCATGGAGATCCACGCCGACCACGAAGACTTCGCCGATGCCATCGGCGAGCTGGTCAACATGATCTCCGGCGGCGCAAAGGCCAAGTTCCAGGGCAAGAAGGCTGACATCTCCTGCCCGTCCGTCGTCGTCGGGGCCGGGCACAGCGTGTTCGGCCGTAAAGACGTCAAGTGCATCCGCATCCCGTGTGACTGCGACCTGGGCGAGTTCTACGTCGACGTCGCCATCCGTGACGCCGTCGAGTCGGCCGTGGCGGAGGCCGCCTGACCCCGTTACCTGTTTCCGATTGATCCTGTGGCGCAGGGGGACGGGCGCCCGAACCGACCGTTTTGGAGATTCCGACGATGAAGGTCATGTTGGTGGACGACTCGAAGACGATGCGCAACATCCAGCGCGGCATCCTCACGCAGCTGGGCTACACCCAGATCGAAGAGGCGGTCGACGGCCAGGACGCACTCGACAAGGTCGACGCGTTCTCGCCCGAACTGATCCTGCTCGACTGGAACATGCCGAACATGGACGGCATCACCTTTGTCAAGCAGTACCGCGGCGCCGGGAAGACCACACCGATCATCATGGTCACGACCGAGGCGGAGAAATCCCGCGTCGTCGAGGCGATCAAGGCCGGCGTGAACAACTACGTCGTCAAGCCTTTTACCCCCAACGTGTTGGGCGAGCGGATCACCGAGACGCTCTCCCGTCTCAAGGCTGCCTGACCCGCGACGCGGGCGGCGACCGTTGCAACGGGGGCACGGGCGGAGTGATTCGCCGCGGCACGCTCGACGCGGCCGTGGCAGGCCTTGGGAGTGGCGACGATGCGCGTGTTGATTGCCGATGACTCGACCTTCATGCGGTCCGCCCTGGGCCGGGCGATCCGCAGCGACGCCGCGCTCGAACTGGTCGGCAGCGCGAAGAACGGCCGGGAGGCGATCGAGCTGGCCAAGCAGCTCCGCCCCGACGTTGTCACCCTCGACATCGAGATGCCCGAGATGGACGGGCTCACCGCGCTGCGGCACATCCTTCGGGCGGTGCCCGAGACCGCGGTGCTGATGTGCTCGTCGCTGACCACCGCCGGCTCCGAGGCGTCGCTCCAGGCCCTGCGTCTCGGGGCCGCCGACGTGATCGCCAAGGAGAACGGCGCCACCATGCCCGGCGGTCAGTCGTTCCACGACGAGTACCTCCGCCGGGTCAAAGCCCTCGGCCAGACCGCCGTCGACAAGCGTGGCCCCGCCCCGTCGACCACGCCTCCCGCTCGTGGGGACAAGACCAAGTCGGTTATCGGACTCGCGCACGCACGGCTGGTGCTCATCGGCTCGTCTACCGGCGGCCCGCCCGTGCTGGAAACCATCTTGGCCGCTCTGCCCGCGGACTACCCCGCGCCGGTCGTGATCGCCCAGCACATGCCGCGGGTGTTCACAGAGTCCATGGCCAAGCGGTTTGATGAACTTTGTTCGCTTCCCGTGATCCACCTGTCCCACCGCGATTCGGTGGTGCCCGGCAAGGTCTATATCTGCCCCGGGCACGAACACTCCCATCTGCTGAACTACGCCGCCGGGCAGGTCCGGGTGAAGACCTCGCCCGAGCCGAAGGACCAGCTCTACTACCCGTCCGTCAACGTGCTGTTCGAGACCGGGGCCGCGATCGACCCGAAGCACACGGTCGCCGTGGTGCTCACGGGCATTGGAGAAGACGGTCGGTCCGGGGCGGAGAAGCTGAAGCAGGCCGGCGGCACGATCCTGGCCCAAGACCGCGCTTCCTGTGTGGTCTACGGCATGCCCCGCGCCATCGCCGAGGCCAATCTCGCCGACGCCGTGCTCACCCCCGAGCAGATCGCCCAGACGCTGGCCGGCGTGGGGCGACGGTCGCTCGCCGCGTAATCCATCTGTCGATGAGGGTGTGAGAAGGGCGGTTCAGCCTGTCTTCACCCCGAGCTTGCCCATGAGGGCGTCGAAGTCTTCGAGGTTGCTGTAATCCAGCGTGATGCTCCCCGAGCCCTGCTTCCGGCCCGGCTTGATCGTCACCTTGGTGCCAAGCTGCTCGCGGACCTGTTGCTCCAGATCTCGGATCCAGGCGGACTTGACGGCGGCCTTCACAGCCTTTCCGCTATCGCCTGCTGCTCCGCCCTTCTGGGATTCACGGGCCGCCGTCTCGGCTTGACGCACCGACCACCCCTCCCGGACCACCCGCTCGGCGACCTGCAGCTGCCGCATCGGGTCACTCACCGCCAGCAGCGCCCGGGCGTGTCCCATGGACAGCAAGCCGTCCGCAACGAGCTGCCGTACACCCGGTTCGAGCTTTAGCAACCGGATCAGGTTGGTCACGGTCGACCGCTCCAAGCCGACCCGCCCTGCCACATCGTCGTGAGCCAGGTCGTACTTCGCGACCAGTTTCTGGAACGCCTCCGCCCTTTCGATTGGATTCAAGTCCTCTCGCTGAACGTTCTCGATCAAGGCCCACTCGGCAGATTCCTGGGCGTTGAGTTCACGGACCAGTGCGGGCAGTTTCCCCAAGCCGGCGATCTTGGCCGCCCGCCACCGCCGTTCCCCAGCCACCAAGAAAAACCGTCCGCTCCCGGCGTCACGGAGCACGACCGGCTGCATCATGCCGTGAGACTGGATCGATTCCGCCAAAGTCTCGAGGGATTTGACGGCAAATGTCTGTCGAGGCTGGTCGGGGTTGGGAGAAATCAAATCGAGTTCTACCCAACGCAATCCGGGAGCATCGGGCGTGTCCGACGCACTGAGTGTTCCACGTGAAACGTCAGCCGACGGGACGGTCTCACCTGTTCCACGTGGAACACCGTCGGCAACGGCCGCTGCGGTATCCGGCGAGTTCGGACCAGACAGAGTCTCGGTGGGGGGCGCCGCCACCGCCACGGGTTGAGCCATCAGGGAACTCAGCCCTCTGCCGAGCCGGGAAGGACGCTTGGGTTGGTCGCTCATCGGGGCCTCCTTGCGTGGGTGAGCACGCGTAGCTTACCCGTTGCATTCCAACACCCCAACTCGTCCACATGTTCACCCAGCGACTCCGGACGGATCACCGTCCAGATTATCCAAACAAATATCAAACAAACGATCAGGGAATCGGGTCCACAGCAGGCCCGTCTTTGAAATGAAGTCCCGCCGATAAACCTTGAATGTCAAACTTTGGCAAGTGTGAGAGCAGAAAGTTCTTAAAATAGGAAAGAAATCATTGAACGCGGGTCGATAGCCTGCGTAGACAACACCGATCTTTCTCCTCCGCCATGCCCCGCGGTTTCGACCGCGGGGCATGGTTTTTTTGTATCTCGGGTTGGATGTGAAATCGAACGCGTCTATCCGATTTTCGGCCGAGTCTCCGCAAGCGATTGCGTTTGGTTGCGGGGCCGTATGCCGCCGATCCCCGGCTCAAGCGCGGTCGTCGAGTTTTCGCAGGATGTTCGTTGTGCTCCGACCCGCAACCAGGTCGATCAACTCGACCCGTCCGCCGTGTGCTTCCACGATCTCGTGGCCCACGACTGTCTCGCGGGTGTAGTCGGCACCCTTGACCAGCACGCCCGGCTTGATCGCCTCGATCAACCGCAGCGGCGTGTCCTCGCCGAACACCACGATGTAGTCCACACTTTGCAGCTCGCTGAGCACCATCACGCGGTCCGCTTCTTCGTTGACCGGCCGAGTTTCACCCTTGATCGACCGGATGCTTGTGTCGTTGTTTAGGCCAACCACCAACAGGTCGCCTTGGGCGCGAGCCGCACGCAGGAACGCCACGTGACCCGCGTGAAGGATGTCGAAGCAGCCGTTGGTGAACGCGACCGTCTTGCCCTGTGAGCGGTGCGCTCTCAACTCCGGCAACAACTGTTCGAGCGTGCGCTGCTTGCCGAGCGTCTCGTGTTGATCGCGCAAGACTTCGAGCAACACGTCGTCGAACGGGATGGGCACGACGCCGGCCTTTTCGACCTCCAACCCCGCCGCCAGGTTCGCCAGGTGCACCGCGTCGAGCCAGGACGCGTCGTTCGCCTTTGCCGCGGCGAGCATTGCCAGCACCATGTCGCCGGCACCGGTCACGTCGTACACCGCGCGGGCGCGGGTTGGGACGGCGTGTTCTTTGCCCTGTCCGTCGCGCAGCAGCAGGCCGGACTTGTCCATGGTCAGCACGACGTGGGTGAAATCATGCTGATTTTGAAGGGTTTTCGGTATCTCCGGCGTGTCGTTGACACCGGTTGCGAGCCGAGCTTCGGTGAGGTTAGGTGTAACGCAGTCGGCGCCGCGGTACTTGCCGTAGTCGGTGATCGCCGCGGGGTCGACGTACACCGGGACGTTCTTTGCTTTGGCTTTGGCGATGACGCCCTGGCAGAAGCGCTCAGTGCAGACGCCCTTGTTGTAGTCCTCGAGGCACACGACGTCGACGTCGTCGAGCAGCGTATCCAAACGATCGAGCAGGGCGTCGACGGTGGCGTCATCGATCGGCGTCCGGTCCTCGGTGTCGAGACGGAACATCTTCTGCGGGTGGCGGTGCTGCGCGAGGCCAACCAAGTTGTGTTTGACGGTGGTGGGGCGGTTGTGCGCCGCGATCAGATGCGTGGTGTCGATCCCGTCTTGTTGCATCGCCTGCGCGAGCGCCCGCCCGGTCTCGTCGTCGCCGACGATGCCGAGCGCGATCGCGTCGCAGCGCAGCGCGACAAGGTCGCGGCAGACGTTGGCGGAGCCGCCGGGCCGGTCTTCGGTCCGCTTGACGTCGAGGACGGGCACCGGTGCATCGGGACTCAACCGGTCGACGTGCCCGAAGGCGTAGCGGTCGAGCATGTAATCGCCGGCGACGACGACGCGTCGGCGTTGCCAACGGTCGAGTAGCGCGATCAAGCCGGAGGTGTCGGTGCGTGGCGTCGCGGGGTCTTTGGGCACGGCGACAGTAAAACAGAAAACAGATGAAGTGGTGGGACGATGACGCCCCTGATGCACTTGTCAAAGAAAGAGCCTGCGGGAGTGAGGGTTTCGGTGGCGGTGCCAGTGAAAGCGGCGGGAAGCTGGAGCGCACACCCGCGTTTCACTGGCACCGACACCAACACTGCCACTGCCGGGCCAACCGCGTTCGGACGGGACTTTTCGGGACGCCACGCGGAACGGAGAGGGCACTCGACGGAGGCCGGCGCGAGTCGGTTGCGGCGGGGCCGGCGAGAAACCACGCGAAGAAAAACATCGTTCACGGGGTCCGGGTCGCGGGCCCGGCCGGCGGTCGCAGGGTGCCGGTTGGCGTCGGGTTCGTCACATCCGTTCGGCGAGGCGTCGCCCCGCCCGCCGCGCTCCCCGCGGGGGCACCGGCTCTACCCGGGGGCCGAAACGCGGAGCCATGCGCAGCGCCGCGCGACTCGCCGTGTGTCGAATGGCGTTCAGGGCTCGTTCGCTGGTAGACGGTCGTTGAGCAACGCGTCGAGCGCATCCGAGCCTTCGAACAGAACCACGTTCAACACGGGTCGCAACACGGGAAGAGTCGGTGATTGCGTAGGCTTGAGCCCAGCCGCGGCCCGCTGCCACTTGAGCCAGTCCTTTTCGGTCAAGACCAGCGCCTCGGCTTCCTCGCGTTGTGCAGCGGTCAACACGGCTTCGACGTCGGTGGGGCGGTAGGCGTGGTGGTCGGGGAAGACTGTGTGGCCGGCGACCCGTTGGGCTTGCTGTTCGAGTTGATGCCGGAAGGCGCGGGGGTTGCCGATGGCGGACACGGCGTGGACCCGGAGGTTTTTTAAGTGATCGACGACGGGATACTCGTTGCCGTCGTGATCGAGCAGGGCGGCCCACCGGGCGGCGGCGTGGGCGAGCGGGGGGCGGCCGTGGTGTCGGGCGATGGCTTCAACGATGCGGTTGCGCTCGGCGTCGTCGACTTGGTCGGCACGAGTCAGGATCACGGCATCGGCGCGGGCGAGGGCGGGCAGCGGCTCGCGGAGCAGGCCCCGGGGCAGGAGGTGGCCGTGCCCGAAGGGAGCGGTGGCGTCGATCAAAACAAGGTCGAGGTCGCGCTTCACCTGGCGGTGCTGGAACCCG
>JANQPR010000040.1 GCA_028285385.1 Phycisphaera sp. | reverse complement strand
GACCGTGCCGTCGAACGGCCCCCCGCCGGCGAGCGCGGCTTCGTCACCGGTGAAGGTGCCGGTGCCCCAGTTCTGGAGGACGATGTCGAGGTCGCCCTGCTCGACCTGGCCGGACGTGTCGTAGTCGCCGGTCACGACCGGGTCGATGAGGCCCGCGAGCACCGCGACCTGGTCCGCGTCGAGTGCGGTGTCGGCAAACACCATGATGTCATCGATCACGCCGTAGCCGAAGAACGGCTCGAGCGAGTTGGTCTGCCCGCCAAACGTCAGCGGCTGGTTGAACAGGTTGTCGTTGTCGTCGCGGAGCGGGATGTTCGACGGGCCGGCGGCGGGGGAGAGCACGCCGTCGATGTACATCTGGGTGACAGCGACGCTCGGGTCGCTCACGCGGTCGTAGACGATAGCGACGTGACGGTACTCCCCGTCGTTGGCGACGATGTTGAAGGAGCTTTGCCCGCCGACCGCGAAGCTGGGCGTGGCGCCGTCGCCGGACTCAACGGTCAGTTGGCGGGACGCGCTGGGGAAGCGGTTCAGCCAGAGCTTGAGGCCATCGGTCGGGAAGGCGTCGTCGTTGGCCATCAGGCCCTGCAACTGGCCGGCCGTGCCGGGGTTGTTGTTGCTCGCCGATTGGTTCGGGTTCGTGCCGTACTTGATCCAGGCCGAGAAGGTGAACACGTCGTTCGACGGGGCGAGGTTGAAGGTCGGGACCGACATCACGCCGCCAAAGAAGCCTTCGTCGCCCGCCCCGGCGGAAGTCTCTTCGAGGTTGGTGGGCTGGAGGGCGCCTCCGCTCATGAAGCCGTCGGTGCTGATGACGGCGTTGCCAAACCCGGGGCCGCTGCGGACCGTCGTGAGGGTGCCGTCGAACGCGGAGCCGGCTGAGCCGAGGTTCGGCACCACCCCGCCGGCGACCGATTCGAAGTCGTAGTGCAGGTCGGCCTGCGGCACGCTGGCCGCGGCGGCTGGGAGAGTAAGAGCGACGACGGGGCACAGCGCTATGGCGGAACGCATGATCAGACACCTCCACTGAGTAGATACGGGATACGAGATCGCGAGACTAACGAAGATATACCAGATTGAACCAGTTGTGTCAACGACGGATTCGGCGAATCTTTGTCGTACAGATCGGGCGGAACGGCCGGCCAAGGCGGTGTGGCAATCCCATCGATTGCCCCTATATTGATGGGCGATTGCTCTGTTAGAAGGGCTGTACTCGATGGTGTGCCCTCTGTTGCCGGATCCTGATGAACCAATGTAAACTGGTCTAAACCACGCCGGTTGAGGCGGTCATTGTCTCCCTGACTGCCCTGATTCGCCACTTCGGCGGATCGAGGCGGTCGTCCCCTGAGTGCCCCATGGAAACCCCCCGAATACGCTTGGCCGACGCCCCTCTGATCCTTCGTTTGCTTGCCTTCGGATCCGTCGCCTTGGCCGTGATGCTCGCTGCGAGCCCCTCGACGGCGGCGGTCACCACGGTCGTTCACCTCGGGCTCGGGGACCGAGCAGACGACCCTGTGTCCATCCGATCCGGAAAACCGCAGAAGGCTCGGGCCCACCGGGGTGTGATGGCGGATGCCGGTGTGGATACAGGGGCGGCGCGGGCCACGCGCTCGACGGCTGCTTTGCGGTTCGACGGCAAGGGCGGGGTCGTGCTCCGGGCCGCGCCTGCGGCGCGGAAGGTCAACTTCGGCATCGAGGCGTGGGTGAAGCCGGCGAACGAGGGGGCCGGCCGGGTGATCGTGAACTACGGTGGCGACGCCGGCATCGGGATCGAGCAACAAAACGACGGGGTCTGGGGCGTGGTGTACGGCCGCGGAACCGTCGGGTTCAAGGCACTGCCCACGGACCGGTGGACCCACGTGGCCCTCGTGGTCTCGGACAGCCGGACGACGCTGTTCGTCGACGGCAAGGCGTCGGGATCGGCGGACCTGGTGCCCTGGGGCGTGAAACGCGGCGCGGGTATGGGCGTGGGCACCCACCCCAGCGGCAAGAAGGGCCGGTTCACGGGCGCGATCGACGAAGCCCGTGCGTTCACGTTCGAGTCCGGGTCGTTCACGTCCAGCGACCTGCTGTTCTTTCAGGATGCCGCGACGGCCAACTTGCCGACCTACGAGGCGAGTCTCGTCTTCGACGAGCGGCCGAAGGAAGACGGGCTGACGTTCGACCGGGACGGGACGCGGTTTGTCTCGTCGTCGGGCAAGCCCGGCAAGGCGTCGTGGGCGGCGGTCGAGTCGCGGCTGTCCGGCATGCCTTGGATGCGGTCGATGCGGCTTACCTTCACCGACGACCGTTTCCGGCACGGGAACATGCCCGTGGTGGATCTGGAGGTCGAGTACTCGCTCGACACCTGGGGCGGCATCACCGCCTACGCGGACCGGGCCCGCGGCAGCGGATACGCCGGGATGCAGTGGGCGGGCAACCCCAGCTGGCGGACGGCGCGCTTCCGGCTTAACGACGCGTACTTCGGCGCGCGCGACCACGGCACGCCAGACAACAAGCTGCAGAGCGACGGCTACGACCTGCGGCTGTACGCGCCCAACGCCCCGCTGCACGTCCGCGCGGTGCGGGTGAAGGGGTACCCGTTGGAAGGCGACCCGGCGTCGCTCGCTTGGTCGCGGTTGATCAAGATCCAACGTGCCCGTGCCGGGGACTCGCCGTTGCTGAACTTCACGCGGTCTTCGGGGAACACGCTCTCCTTTGAAGCGAAAAACCTGGCGCGCGTCCCGGCGGATCTGACGTACCGGTTTCAGGTCCGCACTTTCGGGGGCGAGGCCTTGTTTGAGCAGGCCGGCGACTGGTCCGCCGCGGCGGAGGGCAGCAGCAAACTCGCGTTCGAGTTCGACTCCGGCGAATGGGCTTACGGGCCGTACACCTACCACCTCACCGTCCGGCACGAACTGGCCAGCGAGTCCGAGCCGCCGCTGGCCGAGGTCAACGGCCGGCTCGCCGTGTACGACGGGCAGCCGTTGGCCAAGGCGCGGCCGGGCGAGTTTCTGTACGGCATCCAGCACACCAAGGACCTGACGGGGGAGATCGATCAGGCGTGGTTCGCTTTCCTGGGATCGGATTTTGTGCGCGGCCTCCCGGGGCACGGTCGGCAGGACGTGATGAGCCGGTTCGACGAGGCGGTCCCGCTGCTGGCCAGCCAGGGCATGACGCTGCTGGCGATGGTCGACCCGCCGAAGCCGGGCAGCCCGGTCGAGTACGACGCCGACGGCATGGAGCCCGAAGAGCGAGAGAAACAACTGAAGAAACTCGAGCGGTTTCTCGAAACCCTCGCGCGGAAGCACCGCAGGCACTTGACCTACTTCGAGCTTGGCAACGAGCCCGACCTCAAGTTCTTCTACCCCGGCCCGGTCGAGGAATACGTCGACAGCTTCCGGCGGATGCGGGCCGCGGTGAAACGGGGCAACCCGGACGCGGTCGTGATGACCGGCGGGCTCTGCTTCTTCGGCGAGGAGGGCGACCGCCGCGCGCGCCGGATCATCGAGTTGCTCGCGCCGGACGGCGTGGATGCCTGGGCCTTCCACGGGCACGGCCCGGGCTACGAGGCCGAGCGCGACGCGTACCTGCGCCAGGTCGAGGCGGTCGAGAAGTTTGGCGGCGGGCATCTCCCGTACATCGAGACCGAGTCCGGCTTCGGCGCCAAGGGCGACACGCAGATCATGGAACAAGCACGCACGGCGATCGAGAAGTTCGTGTACGCCCAGCGTGTCGGCATGCCGAAGATGGCGTGGTTCGCGCTGCACTTCAAGGGCAGCACCGCGTACACCACGGCCGAGCATCAGCGCGAGCCCCGGCCCGCTGCGCTCGCATACCGCGGCGTCGTGCAGCGGCTCCGCCACCACCAGTTTGTCGAGTTCGTCGAACTCGCGGAGGGGCGGGTGCTGGGGCATGTGTTCCACGACCTTTCGAGCAACCGTGCGGCGCTCGTGATGTGGTCGGGGGAGCCGGGACGCAGTGTGGTCCGCCTGCAGATCGGGCAAGACGGCCTGGCCCCGGCTTCAGCGGTGCGGGCATACGACATGTGGGGCAACGCGAGCGAACTGCCGGTCGAGAGCGGAGTGGTCGAGTGCTCCGTCGGCGAGGACACGGTGTTCGTCACGTGGGACACCCGCCCGGGCTCGACGCCCAGCACTTCGGAGCGGAGCCCGTTGCTGCTCGTCGAGCGCACCGATGTTTACCCGGGTGACGCATCCGTTCCGTCCGTGACGGCGCGGGCGTTCAACGCGGGTAGTGATGCGGCGGAACTGACCCTGACGGGACGGCTGATCGACGGCGAGCGCGCCGTCGATTTGACGCCGAGTTCGGTCGCGATGGAGCCGGGTAAGTCTGATCGCCTGACCCTCGAAGGAGTGGCGACGCCCGTGTCGGCCCCGATCAGCTGGCCACGGATGTGGCGCGTGTTTGCGCCCGCGGACCTCCAAGAGGGGTCGATGGCGACCGCCCCTGATTCGATCGTCGATCGGATCGGTCGGCAGCCCGGTCGATGGGTCTTCGCCGATGCCGGGCACGTCGAACTGACGCGCGTCGCAGACGCGGCGGGGGCGAAGTCGCCAGCGGTGCTGATGGCGACCGTGTGGTCCCCGACGCAGCAGACCGTCCGCATCGGCGCGGCGGCGGACTGGTGGATGCGGTGGTCGGTCAACGGCGAAGCGGTGTACGACACGCTGCGGTCCGGCAACGGCGGCGCGCAGACGCCGACGACGCACATGTTCGATGTGCGGCTGCAACCCGGCCACAACGTGATGGCCGTCGAGGTGCTCAGCGGCTCCCAGGGCTGGTCGATGACCAGTGCCGGCCCGGCCGAACTCGACGCGATGCTCAACCCCGAGTCTCCGAGCCGACGCATCGAGTTGCAACTCGAAGCGGGCGGCAACCCGATCGCCACGCTGACCCGGCCGCTCCCGTCGACGCGGGTCGCGCTCCCGCTCGAGTTCGAGGCCATGCCATCGGATTGGGACGATTGGCGGCTGCGTCAGCCGCTGGTCGCGATCGGGGAACCCGCGCTCGAGAACCCGCACCTCGTGCAGCCCGACGAGCGCAAGTGGTGGCAGGGCGACGACGACCTGTCTGCGATGGCGTGGGCGCGGACCGACTCGGAAGCGCTCTGGCTGGTGTTGGCGGTGCGTGACGGCGACGACGTTGGCCGCGGAGACGGCGTCGAGGTCTCCCTCGCTGCGGCTGGGACGCGCGACCACGGCGGTTCCGATGCCGAGGCGGTGTTGGACACCCGGGCCGTGTCTGCCGATGCAGCCTCCGCCGATCAGCTCACGTTCGAGCGGCACCGCGACCCGGGCGCGGCCACCACGTGGTACCGGGTGAGGGTGCCGCGGGCGGTCCTGCCCGGCGGCGACGAGATGGCCTCGTACGACGTCGCCGCCACCGTTCACGACGACGACGGCTTCGGCCCCAAGCAACGCCTGATCGTTCCCCGGCTCGGCGACACACCGTTGACGGTCCCGCCCGCCGTGGGCACACCGGATCGTCCATAGAACACTGCGGGCGGCGCGTTGTTCCGCGGCAGGGATTTGGCCCGCGATTTCGTGGGTTTTCCCGAGTTTTTGCGGTACACTCTTTCGATGCGCCACCGACAGCTTTGGCGGAGATTGACCCCGTGGGGCCTGTTGGCGGTTTCGTGCGCCGCGTCTGCCCAGACCGACCCCCCGGCGGGGTACTACGACACGGCGACCGGCTTCGGCAGCGTGCTCAAGCAGCAGCTCCACGACATCATCGACGGCCATACCGTCCGTAGCTACGGCGACGCCCGGTCGCTGCTGCAGATCACCGACGAGGACCCGGCCGACCCCGACCGCATGATCCTCGTCTACGACAACGTCTCGCTTGACGTGTCCGCGATCAACCCGGGCGGCAGCATCCCCGGCTGGGACAGCGCCGCGACGTGGAACCGCGAGCACACCTGGCCGCGGGCGTGGGGGATCGACAGCTCCGGCCCGGACAACTCCGACCTCCACCAGCTCCGGCCGTCGTTCACCACCACCAACAGCAACCGGGCCAACCTCGCGTTCGGCGGGGCGTACGGGCAGTCGTTTGGCGTGAAGTCCGACCAGGGCGCGACGGTCTGGTACCCCGGCGACGCCCACGCCGGCCAAATCGCTCGGCAGCAGTTTTATCTCGCGGTGCGCTACGACGGCTCCGACGCCCAGACGAACGACCTCGAACTCATCGACTCGGGCAACCTGTCCGGCAACAACATGGGCGACCTCAGCCGGCTGCTCGAGTGGCACTACCAGGCGCCGGTCGACAACTTCGAGCTCGGGCGGAACCAGAAGGTCTTCGGCTACCAGGACAACCGCAACCCGTTCATCGACCGGCCGGAGTACGTGTGGTCCGTCTTCGTCGACCAGAACAACGACACCCAGCTCTACGTCGGGGACACGCCGTTTCTCGATGGGGCGTCGTTTGCGACGGCGAACCTCGGTGCGGTGTACGTCGACGCCCCGGTGCCGGCCGACCACCAGGTGATCCTCCGGAAGACCGGTACCGACGGCACGTACTACGCCGTGACCCCGCAGGGAGACGCGACCTCGTCCGTCACCGGTCGGCACAACGCGTTCGCCATGGCGGGGATGGGGCCCGACAGCGTGACGCTCGACGTCGGGCTCGACACGTCGACCGCGACGGCGGGGCTCAAGACCGGCACCGTGGTCATCGACAACCTCGACGTGACCACCGGCGCGGGCACTGGCCTGGGCGGAAACGACGCGGACGACTCCATCGTGGTGCTGCTATCGGTGCTGGATCACGCCCAGCCATCGTTCAGTCCGGACAGTGAGGTGTTTGCGACGACTATTGACTTGGGCATCGTCGCGTTGGGCACCCCTGACGTCACCGTTGAAATCCCCATCTACAACCGCGTGGCCACCGAGGGTTTTACGGCCGACCTCAGCGCCCAGTTGGGATTCGGGCACACCGGGGACACCGACACGCTCGAACTGGTCCTGCCGGGCATCACGGTGCCGGCCGGGCAGTCCGACTCGGGCACCGTACGGGTGGACACGAGCCAGACCGGAGACTTTGCCGCGGACTGGAACATTCAAGTGGTCGAACAGGTGTTGCCCGGGCGCGAGAGCTTCCCGTTGATGGAACTCAATCTGTCGGCCACCGTCGCGCTGCCCGGCGACGCAGACCTCTCCGGCCAGGTTGAGCAGGGCGACCTCGACGCGGTGCTGCAGAACTGGGGGCAGACGGCCGGCGTCGACTGGCAGACCGGGGACCTGAACCAGAACGGGCAGGTCGAGCAGGGCGACCTCGACCTGGTGCTGCAGAACTGGGGATCGACGGCGAGCCCGGACCTGCGCGGGGTCGTGGTGCCGGAACCTGCGGCGGGGGCGGTATTGGTGTTGCTTTGCCTTGCGCGGCGAGAAATCCGCGTCGCGTTGCAACGCGGCTGAGCCGCAGCCTCATGCAGCGTCTTCTGCGGGCTTAAACCCAGACATTAAGGAACAGCGCGTCCTCGATGTTCTTGCCGACGAGCTTGCCGACGGCTGAGGTCACCGACTTGACTTCGTACTCCGGGTGTTTGTCCAGCCACTCGTTGATCTGGTCGTCGAGGTACTGGATCGCGTCGGGGCGGAGCTTGCAGTAGAAGGTCTTGACGTGCGTCGCGCCGGTCTTGGTGACGTTGGTCTTGCGGGACCAGTTGTCTTCGTGGGGCACGCGGTCGCCGCCGAACACCTGGATCATCGACCCGCCGAGCGAGGCCGCGCTGGTGTCGCGGGGCGGGGAGTCGTCGATGTCGATGGGCGTGAGGTCTTCGTCTCCGTGGGAGTCGGCGTCGTCGACCTCGAGTTCTTCGAGCTCGTCGATGGGGATTGCGTCGGCGAGCAACTCGTCGTCGGTCTTGCGGGGCTTGTGTCCTTCGGCCATGGTGCACTCCTGGGAGAAGGGGCGGGAGGAACCCGCCGAGATAGGGCGTGCAGTGTACCGGCAACGGGTCGGTCGCCGGAAGCGCGGCGGCCCTATCGGGGTGGCTATCCGGACGCGGCTCGAGCGGTCGCCTCCCAGCGGGTCGCTGAGCGTCGGCGGAGCGTGAGTTCCAACGGCGCGTGCATTTCGCTACGCCGCGCGGATGCCGGTTCAAGGCGCAGGACGCCGCCGCCCATATGCCAGTCGAGGCACAGGAGTTTCCCGCGGGCGACCCGGCGGACCGTGCCGCGGCCGTCGGACAGCGGGCCCTGATAGGTCAGGTACCGCCGGCGGTGGGCCGGCAGCGGGTTCAGCGCGACGCGGCCGGCGGCCGACCAATGACGCCACGGCACGGCGGCGCGGAACGTTACCAACGAGTCCGCGGGCCCAACGGTCGCCGCTGGGTCCTCGAATAACCAATCGTAGTGCCGGTCGCGGCGTCGGGCGTGTTCCAGCAGGACGGTGGAAAGGCAACGCAAGGCGGGAAACCCTCTGCGGCGGCGGGGCGTAGCAAGCAGGCGGCGCCACCAGGCCGTTTGACGCCGCATTTGTCACGCCGGTGCGCCGATCTTATCGTGCCGGGTCAAGCGCTTTGCCACGACAGGGGCCCCCGATGCACCAATCGCCAACACTTGGAACAAACCGGACCCGGACGACGCTTCGCGTTGGCGCGTTGACGCTGCTCATGGCGGCTGCGTTGACGCTCGTGCCGGGCTGTGAGTCCGCGAAGCAAAAGGTCGCAAACACCTTCGATGGCTACGCGGTGTATCGGAACCGGGCTTATGACCTGTACCGGGCAGGGAAGTTCGACCAGGCGGCGGTGCAGTTCAAGGAGGCGGCGGCGCGGAACGGGGCGGACGTGGCGTCGCACTACTGGTGGGGCACGTCGCTGATGAACCTCGCCCGGTACGACGACGCGCAGCTGCCGCTGGAGCAGGCGTACGCGATCACCGACGCCGACGGCGCTTACACGGCCCGCATCCTCGACCGCCTCGCCGAGGTCTACTTCCAGCAACAGCGCTACGAGAAGCTGCACGCGTTCCTCGATGAGGTGACGCAGCGGTACCACCAGCAGACGCGGGACTTCCTCCGGCAGGCGTACTACCAGGTCAAGACCGGCGACCTCGACGGCGCGAAGCTGGCGTTTACCAAGGCGGCGAACTTCGCCGAGCCGGGCGACGCCTCGCCGTACGTCGCGCTGGCGGACTTCTACGAGTCGGTCCGGCAGCCGGACAACGCGAAGCTTGTGCTGCGGTACGCGTACCACATCAACCCGGAGTACAAGGACGTCCCCGGCCGCTTGCGCGGGTACGGCGTCGTGCTGGGCCCGGCCGCGGGACTGGAGCCGCCGCAGCCGTTGGTGTTGCCGTGAGCCGAAACCCGGCGCCGGGTTGGATGCCGGGCGCGGGCTGGTGGTGGTCGCGGGTCACGCCGGTGGCGGTGCCTGGACGGCGGTGGTTCTGGGGCCTGCTTTTGGCGTGGGTGTTCGCAGACGTTTGGGCGGTGGCGCTGCTTGCCACGACGGAGGACGGCATCGGGCTCGGGATCGACGCCGTGCGTGACGCGTTCGCGCCGTCGCTGTTCCTCGGCTCGACCATATTGTGGTTCCTGCCCGGGGCGTGGCTGGGCACGGTGGTTGGGTTTCTGGCGTGGTGCCGGTGCACCCGGACCGCCGCGCCCGGTTTCTGGGGCCACGTCGCGCTCATGACGTGGATGATCGCGGTCGTTTTGGTCCCGGCCGTGCTCACCGTTGCGGTGGTGTTGTTCGGTAGCGGGGACGATTTGGCAACCAGCAACCCGGAGGCAACGCCGGAACTGCCTCTGTGGTTGACGGTGCTGAGTTCACTCGGGTTGGCCCTTGGGATCGGCGGCTTGCCGTTGTTTTACGGCGGCATCTCCTGGATCAGGACACGCGTCTGGCCGTCGCCTGCGTTGCGTGTGCACGTGTGGGCTTGGTTGCTGTTGATCCCGTCCTTCGCTTTGTTGTTCACGGTCGTTGACCTGACCCCGCAGTGGCGTGACGCGTTGGGCGTTGGGGTCACCGCCCACCGCGCGGAGCCCGCAACGCTCGACGCTGGTTCAATCGGTTCGACGGCTGCCGCTGCGGCGCGTGACGTGGTGACGCTGCCGTGGGAAGCGGGCCAGATGGAGGACCGGTCGGTGAACGACCCGGCCTGGTGGGTTCGGATCGGGTGGTTGTGCGTTGGCGGGGCGGTCGCGAGCCCGGTGGGCGGAGTGGGGCTGTTCGCGGTGGGCGTGTTGACGGCGGTGGCGTTGGGGCGGCCAATCCCGAAACGCTTGGTTCGCGCCGCGGCGCGGCTGCTCGTGCTGTGGCTCGGCGTCGCGGCGTCCGCGGTCGTCCTGTTGTTGATTGTCGAGCCGTACGGCGTGACCCGGCTGACCGCGGCGGCCATCGGAGCGCTCGGGCAGAACGGCATGGGCCGTGAGCTGGACCCGGACCTGACGCCGATCGGCCGTGGCGTGTTGGTGGCGGCACTGATCGCGGGCCGGTACCTGCCGGCGCTGGCGCTGGGCCTGCACGGCGCGGGGGGACGCCCGGCCAAGTAAACTATTCGGCTCGGCGTAGTTCGGCCGATCCCGCGGAGAGCTGCCTCGCCGCATGCCGGAGCGCGTCGTTCGCCTCCCGACC
Source organism: Phycisphaera sp. (assembly GCA_028285385.1). GTDB lineage: Bacteria > Planctomycetota > Phycisphaerae > Phycisphaerales > Phycisphaeraceae > CAZIXN01. The sequence goes on along the minus strand of JANQPR010000040.1, from coordinate 15,439 downwards.
GAACCCCCACGGCACCCACCATGAACATCGTGATCTGCGGCGGCGGGGAGGTCGGCCGGCACTCGGCGGAGGTCCTCGCCCCGGCCGGGCACAACATCACGCTCATCGACCGCGACGAGGCGAAGCTCGCGCAATGCGACCAGCTCATGGACATCCGGTCGCTGGCGGGCGACTGCACCCGGGCCGACGTCTTGACCAAGGCCGGCGTCGAGGACGCTGACCTGTTCATCGCCGCCACCCAGACCGACGAGGTCAACCTGCTCAGCGCGTCGATCGCGGCGGCGCTGGGCTGCGACACGACCATCGCGCGGGTGCACCACTCGGCCTACTTCGAGGGCCAGGGGCTGGACTACGCCAAGCACTTCGGCATCGACCACCTGGTCTGCCCGGAGCACACGACCGCGGTCGCCGTGTCGACGACGCTGCGCTCGCCCGGCGCGCAGGAGGTCGAGAACTTCGCACAGGGGTCCATCGAGCTGCACCGCGTGACCGTGGGCGAGGGCGCGAAGGCGGTGGGCGTGCCGTTGCGGGACGTGTGCATGCCCAAGTGTTGCCTGATCGGTGCGGTGCAGCGCGGCGGCGAGGCGTTCCGGCCGAACGCCGAGACGACGCTCGAGGTGGGCGACACCGTGACCGTGCTCGGCGACGAGGACGAGTTCGCGAAGGTGTTCAAGCTGATGGGCGTCGAGGCGCCGCGGCGGTACAAGGTCATGATCATGGGCGGCAGCACCCAGGGCGTCTGGCTCTGCCGAGAGCTGCGGCAGCGGTACTTCTCGGTGCGGTTGTTCGAGCCGGACCCGCACCGGGCCGAAGACCTGTCGCTCAAGCTGCCGTGGGTCACCGTGTTGACCGGCGACATCATCAACTCGGACGTGCTGTTGGACGAGCGCGTCGACCAGGCCGACGCGTTCGTCGCGGTGACCGAGGACGACGAGACGAACATCCTCGCCGCCGCCCGGGCCAAGACGATGGGCGCGAAGCAGGCCATCACCGTGCTGCAGCGGTCGACCTACCTGCACCTGCTGTCGCACGTCGGCGTGGACAAGGCGTTCAGCCCGCGGTCAACGGCGGTCAACGAGATCCTTCGTCGGATCGAGGGCGGAGCGGTGCGGTCGTTGGCGACGCTGGCCCAGGGCGTGGCCGACGTGTTCGAGGTCAAGGTCACCGCCAAGTCACGGGAGATGGTCGGCAAGCCGTTGCGGGAACTGGAGATGCCCGAGCACGCGCTCGTCGCGGTGGTTCAACGCGGCGAGAAGACCTTCATCCCGACGGCCGACGACGAGCTGGCCGAGGGCGACGTGGCGGTGGTGATTGCGCCGGCCAAGGCGCGGAAGGCGTTGCGGAAGGTCTTTGCCGGGTGAGGCGCCGGGTGAACGCATGAACTACCCGATGATCGCGCGGACGCTGGGGTTGCTGCTGGCGGTGCTGAGCGCCTGCCTGGGCGCGGTCGCAGCTTACGGCTGGGTGGTGGACCTGCACTACGGCGTCGTCAGCGAGCACGACGCGGCGGTGGCGTCGCTGATGGCGACGGGCGTCGGGCTCGTCATCGCCGGCGGGCTGTGGGTCGCCGGGCGGCGACTCCGTGAACGGGGCAGCGTCGTCGAGGGGCAGCTGCAGCGGCGCGACGCGTTTGTGCTCACCGGCGTCGGCTGGCTGCTCGCCGCGGTGATCGCGGCGCTGCCGTTCTGGTTCTGGGCGATGCTAGGCGGGGCGGACGGCCTGGCCGCGACCGAGCCCTTCTTCGTCGATGCGGTCAACGGCACGGGCAACGTGTACGTGGTCCGGCCGGGCCATGAGTTCGCCTCGTTCGCGTCCTGCTATTTCGAAGCGGTCTCGGGATTGACCACGACCGGCGCGACCGTGCTGGGTGAGCGGGGCGGGATTTCGGAACTGCCGCGCACGCTGCTGCTGTGGCGTTCTCTGACGCACTGGCTGGGCGGGCTGGGCATCGTCGTGCTCTTCGTCGCGGTGATGCCCAGCATCGGCATCGGCGCGAAGCGCCTGTTCCAGAGCGAGTCGTCGGCCCAGGACGGCGGCGTGCGCCCACGCATCGGCGAGACGGCCCGCGTGCTGTGGATCATCTACCTCACCTTCACCGCGTCGGCGTTGCTGATCTTCCGGGCTTGCGGGATGAGCTGGTTCGACGCGACCAACCACGCTTTTTCCGTACTCGCCACCGGCGGGTACAGCACGCAAGACGCGTCGGTCGGGCACTTCGACCGGGTGTGGATCGACGTGAGCACGATCGCGTTCATGCTCATCGCCGGGACGAACTTCACCCTGTTCTATCGGGTCGTGCGCGGCAACTGGCGGGGGGCGTTCAGCGACCGGGAGTGGCAGGTCTTCATCATGCTCAAGGTGGTCGTCACGGCCATCGTGATGTTCAACCTGTGGGGCAGGACGATCACGACGACCGCCGGAGTCGAGGTCGAGGGGACGCTGCTGCAGTCGCTGCGGTACGCGTCGTTCCAAGTCGCGTCGCTGCAGACCGGCACCGGGTTCGCCACGGCGGACTGGGACGACTGGCCGGCGACGAGCCTGGTGCTGCTGTTCGGGCTGATGTTCATCGGTGGCAGCGCGGGGTCGACGGCGGGCGGCGTGAAGGTGATCCGCACGATCATCATGCTCAAGGTCTTCGCCGACGCGATCGAGCGCAGCTACCGACCGAACGTCGTGCGTCCGGTGAAGGTCGGCGGCGTCCCGGTCGACGAGGGCGCCCGCCGGGCGGTCGTGACGTTCCTGCTGATGTGGGGCTGCATCCTGATGTGCAGTTCGTTCTTCCTGGTGATCGTTGAGCCTTCGGTCGATCAGGGCGGGCGCATGGACGCGGCGACGTCCCTGGTCGCGCCGTTGGTGACGCTGGGCAACGTCGGGCCGGGCCTGTACGAGGTCGGCGCGGTGAAGCACTTCGGCTGGTTCACCGCGCCGAGTAAGTACCTGATGTGCCTGCTGATGGTGTTGGGGCGGCTGGAGTTGTTCGCGCTGTTGGCGTTGTTCTCACCGCGGTTCTGGCGGGCGAACTAACGCCGGCGCGGCGCTCGCCGGGTTCAGGTTGGCAGCTCGTTCAAGGCGGCGATCACTTCAGGCAACACCTCGTCGACGGGGCGGTCGACCTTCGCGCCGGCGGCGCGGGCGTGACCGCCGCCGCCGAACTTCGCCGCCAGGTCCGCGACGTTGATCGCGCGGTCGGTCCCGGCGTCGAGCGGTGCGGGCTTGGACCGGAAGCTCAGCCGTGTCGTCGACTTCGTCTGCCCGTCGTTCTCGACCAGCGCTTCCGTGACCAGCACGACGACCTGGATCGTCTCAACCACCTGCGGGATGTCGACGAGGCGTTCGGTCTCCTCCGGCAGCGCGTCGGTTTCGGCGAAGTCCGCGGCGCGGAGGACCATCACCGCGGCGTGGTGCTCGGTGAGCAGCGTCAGGTTCGACACCGCGCGGCAGAGCAGGTTCAGCTTTTCCGGGCGTTCGCCCTGCTCGAGCTTCTGGTACAGCCCGGCGTGGTCGGTGCCCATGCGGATGAGGCGGGCGGCGAGCTCGTGCGTCTGCGGCCGGGTGTTGGAGAAACGGAACCACCCGGTGTCGGAGGCGATGCCAACGAAGAGCGCGTCGCGCGTAACCGCCGGCAGTTCTTTGTACGCGGCAGTGTCGGTCTCGCGGCGGCCGGGCGGCTCGGTCGGGTTGATCATCAGCTCGATCATCTCGGCGATGATCTCGCAACAGGCGGCGGCGGTGCCGTCGATGAAGCGGTGGTCGGCGGGGATGTCGCCGGACAGGTGGTGGTCGATGATCAGCGTGTGGTCGAGGCTCGGCTCGACGACGTCGCGCAACGGGCCGACCTGCGACCACGCGCCGGTGTCGACGATCACGATTTGGGCGGGGCCGATCGGTGGGCGGTACCCCTCGGCGAAGACGTCGACCGCGTCGGCGCCGTTCAGCTTCGCGAGGGCTTGTGGGATGGGCGGAACGACCACGCCGTGTGCGTCCCGTCCAAGGTCACGCAGCGTGTGCAGCAGCGCGAGCACGGAGCCCATCGCGTCCCCGTCGGGCTTGGCGTGGGTCAGCAGCAGCACGGGCCCGTCGTCGTCGACGAGAAGGTTGGCGGCGGCGGGCAGCGTCAGGTTGCCGGTGTAGTCGGGCAAAACAGCGTGGGGCAGAGAAGGGGCGTGTTTCCTCGGTTTCAGGCGACCGGTTCCGGTGTGCGCCGGTAAGCGTTTTCGGTCGCGTCGACGTCGCGGTTGAGCTGTGCCTTCAATGACTCGACGCCGGGGAACGGGAACTGGTCGCGTAGCCAGCGGCGGAAATGCAGGGCGAGGCGGCGGTCGTAGAGATTGCCATCGAAACCGGGCAGGTGGGCCTCGACGGTAAGTTGGGTCTTGCCGAACGTGGGCTTGGTGCCGATTGAAACTGCGGCGGGGCGGCGGGTGCCGTCGTCGAGCACGGCGTCCGCGGCGTACACCCCGTCGGCGGGGACAATGAACCCGGAGATCTCGTCGGGGTCGAGGTTGGCCGTAGGGAAGCCGAGTTGACGGCCGCGTTGCTCGCCACGCACCACGCGTGCCTCAAGGACAAAGTCCCGGCCGAGACAAGCCGCCGCGTCGGGTACCCGGCCGCGCCCAATCAACCAGCGCGCCAGGGAACTGCTCACGGGCACGACCTGCCGGTCGGCGAGCACGGCGGTTTGCCGCGGCGCGACCTCGAAGGTGAAGCCGTTCGCGCGTCCGAGTTCGTGCAGCAGCGCCGCGTCGCCGCGTCGCCCCTTGCCGAAACGGAAGTCCGGTCCTTCAACGACGGCCACCGGCGACCAGCGCTCGACCAACTCGTGGATGAACCCCTCGGCGGATTTCTCCAGCAGGCCACGGTCGACGGTCAGCACATCCACGACGTCGGCGCCGGCTTGTCGCAGGAAGCCCGCCCGACGCTCGAGGCGGTCGATCTGCGGCGGCTCCTTGCCGGGGTCGAGCACGGACACCGGCGGGCGATCGAACGTGACCGCCACCACCTGTGCGACGGGCACGGCCGTGGACTGCAGCGCGATCTGGCGGCAGCGCTGCAGGATCGCGCGGTGTCCGAGATGGACGCCGTCGAAGTTGCCGATCGTGATCACGGTCCGCCGACGCATCGGGGCCGATCATAGCGGCACGTCGGTCAGCGCCGGCTCACGGGGTGACGCCCAGCGTGGGCGGCGCGGGTTCGGTGTCAACGTCGGCCGTGCGCTGCGCCGTCGGCGGCAGCGGGTCGAGCCCCAGCGCGACGTCGGCCAGATGGTCCGCAAAGTGCGGCAGCGCGGATGCGACCCAGTAGTGGTCGCTGTTCAGACGGATCAGGCGTTCGTCGTCGAGGCCGATGGCGGCGGCGAGTTGCTCGGCGTGCGCGATGGGGATGACCTGGTCCTGCTGCGCGGCGAGCAACCAGGTCTCTTCGGCCTTGAGCCGTGGAGCGAGGTGCAGCGGCTCGAGTGGGGCGAGGTGTTGAGCGCGGTCGCCCGCGTCGATGCCGTGCCGGTCGAGAACGCGGCGCAGTCGTTCGGCGTCGGCGTCGCCGTGCTCCAGCACGCCGGCCGGGTCGGCCCCGCCGAGGAACAACACCAGCGCGCCGTGTCGGGCGCCCGTGCCGGCGGCGACGGCCGCTGGGAATGTGCCCATCGACGTGCCGTGAAGCGTGATGCGGTCGGGGTCGACGCCCGGCAGCGCCGCGACCGCGTCGCACGCCCGACGGATATCGGCGACGCCTTGCCGGCCGTGAACCACCGCCTCGACCGCCGGCCAGCGGTCCCCCGGGGCGCGGCGTCGCCCGAAGCCGGGCAGCTCGACGACGAACGCGTGCACGCCGCGCTGCGCGAGACGCGGCGCAAACGTCCGCGCGATGAGCATCTGCGGGTGCAGCGAGTGCACCAGCACGACGGCGGGTTTTACGGTGGCGACAGTGTCGAGGGCCCGGGGCGCATCGGCGTCGGGGTTGGCCGGGTGCCACGTGACGTACACCGTGTCGCGGAATGCGCTGCGGCCGGGTTTAGCGGACGGAAAGGTCACGGTGCGAACGCCCGGCGAGTCCGCTAGCGGCGACACGCGGACCGCGAACGCCTTGGCTTCCCAGGCCAGGGCCGCGAGCTGTTCCCGCTGCGCGTCGGTGGTCAACGCCGACGCCTCGGGGAACGGCGAGTCCGACGCGGCGAACTCCTCGGCGACGCCGGTTGCCGTCGTGACCTCGGCTCGGGCAACGGCCGCCACGAGCACCGCCGCCAACAGACCGAAGGGCAACCAATGTCTCGCGGTAGCGCTGGGTCTGCTCATGCGGCCCTCGTGCGTCCGGACGCGATCGCGTGTCGGGTCAGTCAATCGTGACTTCGTTGCCGCCCTCGTCGGCGCTGCGGTAGACCGCGTCGATCATCTGCTGGACCATCAGGCCGTGGTGGGCGGGCGCGTTGGAGGGCGTGTCGTCACGGATGTGGGTGATGAAGTTGCCGAGCTTGGCGTCGAAGTAGCCGTGCCACTCCATCTTCGGCATGAACGCGGGCTTGCCGTTCATCATGTAGCCGTTGAGGTCGGTGAACAGCTCGCTGGACCCCCACTTGACGCCGCCCCTGGTGCCCATGAGCTGGAAGTCCATGGTGGTGGACGCGTGCTCGTGGTGCGCGGCGAAGGACGACTCGATGTGGATCACCGCGCCGTTCTCGAAGCGGATGTGGCCCACCGCGAGGTCCTCGACCGTGTAGCTCTCCCAGTCCCAGTTCGGCCATTTGCAAGCGACCTTCGACGCCTCCTCGGAGTTGCCCATGTAGGTGTCGGTCATGCCGACCGCGGCGACGGGTTTCGGCGAGCCCATCGCGTAGTGGCACATCTCCAGGGCGTGCACGCCGATGTCGATCATCGGGCCGCCGCCCTGGAGGTCTTTGCGGCCGAACACGCCCCAGTTCGGGATGCCCCGGCGGCGTAGCGCCCACACCCGCCCGAAGCGGATGTCGCCGAGCAGGCCGGCCTTGTGCTGGGCGACGACGAACGCGGTCTTGGGGTCGTATCGGAACTGGAACCCGATGACCAGTTTGCGGTCGTTCCGCTGTGCCGCGTCGATCATGGCCTTCGCCTCGGTCGCGTTCATCGCCATCGGCTTCTCGACGATGACGTGGGCGCCGGCTTCGAGCGCCGCGATCGAGTTGGGCGCGTGCAAGCCGTTCGGCGTGCAGACCGACACGGCGTCGGGCTTCACGGCCTCAAGCATGAGCTGGTAGTCGGTGTAGCAGTTCGCGCGGTCGACTTCGTACTCGTCGGCCTTGGCGTGCATCCCCTGCTCGTTGACGTCGGCGAGGCCCGCGAGCTCGACGCCGTCGAGCTTGTGCAGGGCCTTGAGGTGCTGGTTTGCGATGCCGCCGACGCCGATGACGGCGACGCGGACGGGCGGGGTGGGGGGCGTGTTACTCATGGGGCGGCTTGCGGTGGTTCGGTGTGAAGAGGGCGGCGGTTGGGGTGGGGTGCGAGCGGGGCGTTCGACGGGCCCGAGAGAATAGAAGCCCGCCGCCGTGCTTGTCCGATGTAACCCGGGCGAGGAGACGGAACTCAGGGGGGGACGCGTTGGGTCCGAGAACCATGCGTCGGTGTGACCCTCCCCGAGTCGGGCCGAGCATTATGGAAACCCGTCCCCGATGAAGCAAAGCCGGCCGGACAACGCGAACGACGACAGCCCGCAACCGGGTCTGCCGGACGTGTCCCCAGCGATCGGGCGGCGGTTGCGCCTGGCGATCGCGGTGGCGTTGCACGGGGCGTTGGCGGTCGCCGCGGTGGTGGTGGTCCGGTGGGCGCTGCCGGGCACGACGGGGCCGGTCGACCCGACCCAGCAGTGGGGCCTGCCGACGCCGCCGAGCACCACGGCCGTCGCGGGGATGGAAGAAAAAGGAAGCGTTCAGGCCGACGAAGCCGTTGCCGCTTTGCCGCCGTCGAGCGACGACGTGACGCCAGCCGTCCCGACAGACCTCGACGCCACAGCGCTAGCGAGTGTCGACGGCGCTACAGACGAGTTCGAGGGTTCCGCGGGCACGCGGTCGGCGTCGAGGCCGAGCCGGCAACACGAGCCCGAGGTCGTGCCACGGGTCGTCGAGTGGCCCGACGGCGGCTCCACCCGGGACGCCACCGCAGCCGCAAAGGCCTCCGGCACAGGCCGGGCCATGCTGACCGCCCGTCGCGACCGAGTTAGCGACGCCAACACCAATCGCTCCACCGCCCACTCACTCCCGCCGGGCGGGGTCCGCCCCGAGGTCGACCTGCCCCCGGCCGAGGTCGTGTGGGACTACCACAGCCCCGACCCCGACCCGGTCGACGTCGACTGGGCCGACCCGCTGGGCACGCTGGCCGACGCGGTGCTCACCACCGGTCAGCTCCGCGCCGCCGAAATCATGTTCGCCCCCGCGGAGCGAACCGACGCCGGCGGCACCTCGCCCACGCAAGTCACGACCACCGCGACAAGCGAAACCCAAGCCGCGGCACGCCGACAGGAACCCATTGGCGGCCCCGTCGACGCGCCGTCGTTCAAGACCGGCGCGTTCTTCGGCTTGCCCGCCGGGCAGAAGACCGTGTACCTGATCGACGCGTCGGGCTCGCTGATCGACACACTGCCCTATGCCGTTGCCGAGGTCCGCCGCGCGGTCGCGACGCTGGCGCCGGACCAGTCCTTCGCCGTGGTGTTCTTCCGCGGCGGCGAGATCGTCGAGGCCCCGCCGATGGGCCTGCAACCCGCGACCCGCCGGAACATCCAGCAGACGCTCGCCTGGCTCGACCCCCGCGCCGGCCGCCTCACCGCCAACGGCCGGACCAACGCCCCCGTCGCGCTCGCCCACGCGCTGTCGTACGAACCCGACACGGTGTTCCTCTTGTCCGACGGCGTCGTCGGCCTCCGCGACCCCCGCGCCGACCGTCGGCAACTGATCCAGATGACCGAGCGCGTCCGCCGCCGGCCGCGTCTGCACACCGTCCAGTTCATCGACCCCGACCCGCTTGCCTCGCGCGGCCGGATGGGCACGCTCGAACTGCTCGCCTCGCTGAACAACGGGCAGCACCGCTTCGTCGGCATCGACGACGTGCAGCGCTGACACGCCAGTCAGGCCGGCCCTGAGGGAAGCGAAGCTGCGTATCCCCGCGGCTCCGCCCCCGGCTTTACAGCCCGCGCCCCGGCGGGTTCAATGCGTCGCAACGATGCAGCCCGGCCCCGCCGACGACTTCCCGACGCCGCCGCCCGACGAAGCACCCGTCTTCACGGACGTGCCCGATACCCCGCCGACCGCGTCGGTCGCCGACGAAGTCAACGCCACGCTTACGGTCCTGCTGCCTTGGGGAATCTCGGTGCTGCTGCACGCCGGCGTCGTGCTGGTCGCGATCTTCGCCGTCTGGACCGTCGTGGTTGCGACGACCGACGACGAGGACATCATCCCGACGCTCGAGCTCTCGCCGACGCCCGACGCCCCACTGGTGCAGGACGCCGTCACGCCCGTCGTCACGCCCACGCCCAACCGCGCCCCGACGCCGGAGCCGACGCCGCAGCCCACGCCGACCGAGTCCATCGACGTCACGACCCAGCTCATCGGCGTCACCGGGCCCAGCGACACGACGCCCTTCGGCGCCACCATCGCCGGGCCGCAGCTCCAGTCCTCGTTCATGGGCGTCCGCGGCGGCAACGCGCGCCGCATCGTCTTCCTCATCGACTGCTCGGGCTCGCTCGTCGACACGCTGCCGTTTGTTATCGAAGAGCTCAAGAGCTCCGTCCGCAAGCTCTCCGAGCAGCAACGCTTCACCGTGATCTTCTTCGGCTCGTTCCGCAACCGAGACTTCATCGAGGTCCCGCCCGGCAACCTGCAACCCGCCACCGCCGACCAGAAGAAACGCGTCATCGACTGGGTCGACCTCGACTCCCGCAACGTCTACGCCTACCAGACGGGGAACCCCGTGCCCGCCCTGAGCAAGGCCCTGTCCTACCGGCCTCAGCTCATCTACCTGCTCTCCGACAACATCCTCGGCGAGGGGGCGTACCAGATCGACCAGGACCGCCTGCTCACTGAGGTTCGCAAGACCAACCGCAACCAGACCAAGATCAACACGATCCAGTTCTTGTACCCCGACCCGTTCACCGCCGCCGGCCGCAAGGGCACGCTCCAACTCATCGCCGAGCAGTCCGGCGGCAAGTACCGTTTCGTTGACTCGCGCGAACTCGGCCTCCAATGATCACCACCCAACCCCGGAGCAAGCCAACCCGCAAAGCCCACGGCCGCCGCAGGCTGTCGTGGGGTCCGAGTGCTCTGTGCTCCGCTCTGCTGCTCCTCGCCCCCGCCGCCGCCGACACCGTCACCCTCAACGGCATCGACACGCCCGGCGTCGAGATCATCGGCATCCGCGACGGCCGGCTCGTCTACCTCACCCCCGCCGGTGCCGAAGTCACGACGTCGCTGCCGCAGGTTCAGGCCATCGAGATCGACGCGCACCCGCAGTACGCGATGGCCGTCACGCTGATCGAGGAGGGCGACCACGACACCGCGGCCGCCGCGCTGCGGCAGGTGATCCGCTCGGCGGGGCGTGACGCGGCGTGGGTCCGGCAATACGCGGGTTGGCGGCTCGTGCAGTCCCTCGACGCGCAGCGCACCGGCGTCGAGCCCGCCCGCGCCTTCGCCGAACTGGCGGGCACGCAGCCCGACGGGTTCTTCCTTCAAGCCCCGCCGGTCGAAAGCGTTTCGTCTGTTCCCGACGACGCCCGGGACAAGACCGTCGCGCTGCTCGAACGCTCGCTCCGCCGGACCAACGACGCCGGCCGCGCAGCGCTGCAGTCGCTGCTCGACGCCCTCCGGCAAGCCGAGACGACGGACAACCCGCCGCCGGGCAATGGGAACGACGCCGCCGGCCCGAGCGCCTCGGATGCCGCGGCGCCTTCCGAAGACGCGGGCCTCGTCCTCCCCGCCGCGCTGGCCACAGGCAACGACCCCGTCGTCGCGCTGCTCCGGGCCGGGCAGTTCGACGAAGCAATCACGCAGGTCGATCGGCAGTTCCGCCGCAACGGCGGCCGGGCCCAGCAGCGACGCTACCTCCGCGCGATGGCCCTGCTCGGCAAGGCGGAGCGGTCCGAAGACCGCGACGACTACCTCGACGCCGGCCTCGAGTTCATGCGCGTTGTTCTGCTCTCCCGCAACGGCGGCGCGTTTCTGGCTCCCGCTCTGGTCGAGGTCGCTTACGTCCACCAACGCATCGACGAGCCCGAACTCGCCCGCACGCTGCTCGACGAAGCGGGTCTGCTGCTCGACGAAGAGGAAGAACCCCGCTATTACCGGCGGTACCAGGAACTGCTCGCCGAATAGACCCGCTCCGCGCTCCACGCCGCCCCGGACCCGCCCATGCCCTACCCCGCGCCCCCGCTGCCGCTCCCGACGCTCGCCCAAGACGCGGCCGACGCGCAGTCCTTCTTCGAGATGTTCTTCTGGTCCTCCGATCCGATCGGCCTGGTGTTCATCTGGGTGCTCGTGCTGCTGTCGGTCGTGAGCGTGACGCTGACGATCCGCTTCGCGCTGCTGCACCGCCGGGCGTCGATCCTGCCGCAGGAGACCCGCCGCGAGATCGAGACGCTGCTGGGCCAGAAGAAGTACCGCGACGCCATCGACTACGCCAACGCCGACGCCAGCTTTCTCGGCAAGGTCACCAGCCACGCGCTCAGCGAAGCGCCCAACGGCTTCGGCGCGATGGAGCGCGCCGTCGAGGAGACCGGCGACGCCGAGACCGCCCGCATGCTCCGCCCGATCGAACTGCTCAACGTCCTCGGCAACATCGCCCCGATGATGGGCCTCTTCGGCACGGTCTACGGCATGATCGTCGCGTTCCAGTCGCTCGTGGCCTCCGGCGGGTCGCCCGACCCCCGCGAACTCGCGGCCGGCATCTCCACCGCGCTGGTCACCACGCTCTGGGGCCTGGTCGTCGCCATCCCCGCGCTCGCCGGCTACGCGCTGGTCCGCAACAAGGTCGACGCGCTGACGGGCGAGGCGATCCTCATCGCCGAGGAGCTCATCAGCATCTTCAAGCCCTCCGGCAAGAAGAAGAACAAGCCCGAGAGTTCACGCCCCGAACGCCCGACCCCCAAACCCGACGCGTGAGCGCGGTCCGCATGAATCGCCACGCGTCCGCTTGCGGTTTAGCGCTCTACTCATTCATCACTACTCACTGACCACTCCCCCATGTCCACCGTCTTCCAGCGTGGCCCGGTCAAGCCGGAGATGAACATGACGCCGTTGATCGACGTCACGTTTCTCCTGATCGTGTTCTTCATGCTGGTGAGCAACATCGTGTCCAACGAGCGCGTCCCGATGGTCGTGCCCCAGCTCGAAGACTCCAAGACCCGCGAGCTCGGCGACATCGAGAAGGTCGTCGTCTCCATCGCCCCGGCGTCGTTCTCCGGCGACGCCCGCCTCGACGCGCCGCTCGACCACCCGGGGCAGGCCCGCTACGTCCAACTCGGCGCTGGGCAGCGGTTCCAGCTCACGCAGCTGCCCCAACTCACCGAGGCACTGCGCCGCGAGACGCAGAAAAACCCCGAGGTCGAGGTCCTGCTGCGGGGCGACGCCGCGCTGTACTACGGCCAGGTCCAGCCGATCATGGACGCCATCACCGCCGCCGGCGTCGGCACGGTGAACCTCGTCGCGCTGATGCCGGACGACTGAAGTCGAACCCACGTTGCCGTATTGACCGTGCTCGAAGCCATCGCCCAACCCGAAAAGCTCGACGCCCCGCGGGAACACCCGCCGCGTCGCCGCCGCCGCCCCCTGAGCGGCGGCGTCGGCCAGCTCAACCTTACGGCGATGATCGACGTCATCTTCCTGCTGCTGATCTACTTCGTGGTCACGTCGAACTTCCGCACCGACGAGGGCGTGCTCACCGCGACGCTGCCCCAGGGCACCGGTGCCCCACGCGAGGCGACCGAGCTGCCGCCGCAGAAGATCGAGCTGCGCTTGACTGCCGGCGTGGTCGACGACACGACCGTCGCGATCCAGCAGGGCACAACCACCTTTGTGACTTTCGCGCAGCTGCGGGACAGCCTCGCGGCGCAGCGGCTCGACCCCGAGGCCGGCCAACCCAATGGGCTGTTCGAGCCGGACAACCCGATCGTGATCCAGGCCGGGCCGAACGTGAGGTGGCAGCACGTGGTCAACGCGTTCAACGCCTGCCTGGCCGCCAGGTACACGAACATCAGCTTCGCCAAGCCGGTGAGTTGACCCCGCGGCGGGTGAAATGCGTGGAGCAGTCCGAGGATTACGATGCGGTTGAAGCAGGCAAAAGGACACCATCGATCCCGCCTGCCGTTCTCACGGTGGTGTCTCGTAGCGTTGCTGTCGCTTTGCGCTGCCGGCGCGTCCGCACCGAGCAAAGGCGACGACAACACCGAGCTGATCGAGATGCTCTCGAAGCGGGGCATGACCGCGCTGCTCGACCGGTTGATCGAGACCGACCCGCCGACGGACACGGTGCAACGCCGTCAACTCGACACCGCGCGGGCCCGCCTCGAACTGCGGCGCATCGAGAAACAGCGGGACGACGCGGTCGAGCGCGGCGACGGCCAACTCGCGGCGGCGTTGAACGACCGGGCGGGCGAAGCGTCCGAAGCATTGTTGTCCGCCCAACGCGAGTTGATCGAAGACCCGGCGCTCGTGGACCGGCCCGAACAGGTCGTCTGGCGGACCGACCTCGCCGAGATGCTGCTGTTCGATCGCCTGCGTGGGCGGCTGAACTTTGCGCCGGCGTTCGTCGAGTTCGGCGTGCCGACGGCGGCGCAACTCGACGCCCTGCGGGCGACCGTCCCCGAGGCGCTCGCGCTGACCGCCGATTCCGAACGCCGGGTCGACCAGCTCCGCCGGTTCTACGGCGAGAACGCCGACGCCCGCCAACGCGACCAGGCCAACCAGCGCTACTACCGGCTGATGGAGGACTACGGTCAGCGGCGCACGCCGTTCCTGCACGCTACCGCGATGCACCTGTCGGCGGTGCTGCTCGATCGAGACGCGGCGCAAGCCGGGGGCGACGCGTTACCCGGGGGCACCGACGACCCCGCGGCCGAGCGGCAGCGCTTGCTGCGGGGCGCGGCCGAGCGCCTGGAGACGCTCTACGAGGGCGACCCGGGCGCGGTGGAGTCGGCGGCGCGGTCGCGGCTGGGCCGGGTGTTGATCGCGATGGGCCGGGCCGCCGCCGGGATCGACGACCACCTGGACCCGATGATCACGAACGCGGTCGACGGCCTGCCGGGAGTGTCGGCGGCGCTGGGCAAAGCGGCGGCGCTGCGGGAGATGGGGCGTTTCCCGTCGGCGCTGGAGACGCTGGACGAGGCGTCGCGGCTCGAAGCGGTGGCGGCGAGCCCGATGCTCCGGCTGCTCGTGACGGACGCGCGGTTCCTCACCCTGGCCGCCCGTACCGTCACCGAGGCCGGGCGGGCCGCGGCGTACGACGTGTACTTCGAGATGCTCCGCGAGCCGGCGGTGCGCGCGTCGGCGTCGGCGCTTCGGGCGCTGATCTACCAACGCTGGGCCGACGCGTTGTCCGTCGGGCAGGACGTGTCGGGCCTGTCGCCGGCGGTGCGCATGGCCGTGGGCCAGAGCGCCCGCGAGACCGGCCAGCGCGCGAAGCTCGTCGAGCAGGACGCCGAGAAGGCCGATCGGTACCTGCGGTGGTCGGTGCGCGTCAACGAGACCCTGGCCGGCGAGGGGCTGTCCGACGCCGTCCGCGCGTCGGGGCTGTTCAACGCGGCGTTGGCGAGCGTGTTGCTGAGCGAGGGCGATGTCGAGACGTTGATCGGCGCGGTGCGTTCGTGGACGGAGGTCGCCGATCGCTACCCGCGTGAGCCGATGGCCGAGCAGGCCGCGACCTACGCCGCCGACTACGCGACTGCGCTCGTGCAGCAGGCGCCGGACCACCCGGACGTCTCGGCGTTGTACCAGGCGGCGATGGACGTGCTGTTCGGCCGGTACGACGAGACCGACGCCGCCGGAAAACACCGGTTGTACTACGCCTTCCGCGTGTTTCAGCAGCGGGGGCAGCACGAGCGTGCGGCGCAGGAGTACGCGCGGGTGCCGTTCGGGCACGAGCAGTACTTCGAGGCTCAGTCATTGCGGCTGTTTAACCTGCGGCGGGCGTACGAGTTGACCCCGCCGGACCAGACCGACCTCAACAGCGGCCGGAAGCTGCGCGACGCCCGCCGGCAGATTGCGGCCGGCGCGGCCGAGCAGGTCGAGTTCGAGGCGAAGAAGGCCGCGTCGGCGGCCGGCAACGAGCAAGAAGAACGCCGCGCCCGTCGGGCGGAGGCGGCCGCGGGGCTGGCCCTGGCGGCGACGGAGCTCGACGCAGGAGACTCGGACGCGGCGCTCTCGCGGCTCGTGGCGCTGTCCGAGCGCTTCGCCGCGTTTGACGGCCACGCCGACACCCGGCGCGACATCGACGCC
>JANQPR010000037.1 GCA_028285385.1 Phycisphaera sp. | reverse complement strand
AAGACCACGAAACGCGGGCCCGGGCACGTCAACATCCGTCCGGCGAGGCGTCGCCCCACCCGCCGCGCTCCCCGCGGGGGCACCGGCTCTACCCGGGGGCGACATGCGGAAGGTTGCGCACAACTCCGCGTCGCGACGAGCGACCCGGGGATTGCAGTGATGGAGCGGGGTTGATACAATAAAATTGTTTTATATTTTTCGTCATCAACTTTAGGTTTTCACGTCGGCAGTTCACACGGCTCCGCGTCGCGGGTCTCCACATGGCAGTTGGGCGGTTCATACTCTCGGCGGGCGTGTCGCCCGTGTGTTGGTCGGCGCTGGGGGCGGCCTTGGTCGGTCTGCTCGTGGGGTGCGGGGGTGACGCGGCGGGCACGGCCGGCGCGCCGCAGCGGCTCGCCGAGGCGCGGCAGGAAATGGTGTATCTCGGCTTCGACGAGGCCGACGCGATCTACGAATCCGTGGCGGAGTCGTCGCCGGTCGGCTCGGACGCGTGGGTCGAAGCGACGTTCGGCCGAGCGGTGTGTGCGCAGCAGATCACGCCGCACACGGCGGAGCGTCTGTCTGCCGCGGCGGCGTCCTTCGAATCCATCCTGGAGCAGAGGCCTGACCACCCGGTGGCGGCGCGGGCGTGGCTGAACCTTGGCCGGATCGACGAGGCGGTCGACTACGCCGGCGACACCGCCGACCTGGACGCGGCGCGGCGGCGTTACGAAACGGTGCGCGAGCGCTTCCCCGGTTCGTTTGAGGCCGGCGAAGCGACGCTGCGTCTAGCGTCGACGTTCGTCCGTCCCCACCGCCCGGCGGAGATGCGACGCGGCGTGCAAGTGCTCGAAGGCTGGCTCGCGGCGCACCCGGACGACCCGCTGGCGTCGGGGATGTGGCAGTATCTGGCCGAGACATACCAGAAGCTTGGAGACGACAAGTCGGCGGTGGCGGCGATGGTCCGGGCCGACGAGGCCGGTTTGCTGCTCGATGCGAACCCGATGAACCAGTACTACTTCATCGCCACGCTCGCCGCGCAGACCGGGCAGCGCGAGCTGGCGGTGCGGTACTACCGCCGGTTGATCGAGGACCCCGCGGTGTCGGTGGGCGGCCGGGGCTACACCGCGCAGCGGGCTTTGATCGAGATGGGCGTTGACCCGCCGCTGATGCCCGGGCAGACGGAGCTGGAGCCGACGCTGCAGCGTCTGCGCGAACGCTTACGAACCAGCGGCGACGCCGGCGGGGGGGTGGGCTGATGTCGATCCCGGCGTGGCTGACCATGAACAAGCTCGCGGCGCTGGTCGTCGCGGTGGGTTTCGGTGCGAGCCTGGCGCACGTGATGCGGCAGCAGCGCGTCGTCTACCCCGACGACACGGTCGTGGTGCGGATGGGGCACGCGCAACTCGAAGCCGGCTACCGCGACGCGCTGCAGCGCGTGATCGACGAATACAACGAGCTGCAACGGCAACGCGGTCACCGGGTGCGGGTCGTGCAGATGGCGGTGAACAGCCGTGTGTTCGGGCAGTGGCTCAACACGCAGATGTACGCCGGCAGCCCGCCGGACCTGATGCAGACGCGGTTCGCGCGGACGACGCAGAACCCGGCGTTCGTCGCGCGGTTCATCCTGCCGATCTCCGGTCTGATCAACGACCCGAACCCGTACAACGCCGGCACGGAGCTCGACGGCGTGCCGTGGAAGCAGACGTTCGTCGACAACATGCGCGGCGCGTACAACTGGGCGTTGCAGGACCAGTACGCGGCGAGCACAACGGTGTTCACCAACCGGGTGTTCGTGAACGTCGCCATCCTGCGGCGCGCGCTCGGGGTGCCGGACGGCGAGCCGTTGCCGGCGATCGACTCGATGGACCGGCTGCTCGAGGTGTGCGAGGCGGTGAAGCGGTTGCCGCCGGTGGACGGGCGCTCGATCGCGCCGATCTCGGCGGAGTCCGGCACGTTGGAGGACCTGTACCGTCGGGTTGCGCCGGCGTTCATGGCCGACTTCGGGCCGCGGATGGACAAGGACATCGACGGCGAGATGAGCTACGTGGAGCGGTACACGACCGTGCTGGCCGGCGACATCGACCTGCGTGCCCCCGCCATCGCGCGGTTCTTCGAGGTGTTGCGTGAGATCACCTCGCACTTCCCGCCGGGTTACCTGGGGCTGGACCGCGAGCAGGCGTTGCGTCGGTTCCGCAACGGGCGGGCGGCGATGCTCATCACGGGGTCGTACGACGCGTCGACGCTGTTCGCCGCCGAGCGGATCGCACGGGAGCGGGGCGAGGCCTTCGAGGTCGCCGCGATGAAGCTGCCGCAGTTCGATCCCGAAGGGCGGTGGGCGGGGAAGGTGTCGCCCTACGGCAGCGAGGCGAACACGACCGGCAACGTCGACTTCATGATCTACAAGCACTCCCGCGCGATCACGCCCGAGAAGAACTGGCCGCTCGACTTCCTGCACTACCTGACCAGCCGGGGAGTGAACGAGCGGTTCTGCGCGGAGATCTCGTGGATCCCGATCGTGCGTGGCGCCGAGCCGGTGCCGCGGTTGGCGCCGATGATGCCGGACCTCGGCGGGGGCAGCGGCGCGAACGTGTTCCCGAGTTGGCCAAGCAACGGGCAGTACTTCCACTACCTGATCGGTCGGATGAAGGCGTTCGTCCGCGGCGAGATCGAGAAGGACACGCTGATCGAAGGCCTGGTGGAGCAGGCGCGCTCGGACGGGCAGTTCGGGATGCGGCACGCGATCCGTGACGCGGTCGAGCGCGTCGCCCGCCGGGACCGCTCGATGGACCGCACGCTGGCGGCGATGAACACCGTCGCGGCGATCGCCGGCGAGGCGCCGGACCGGAAGTACAAACGCCTGCTGGTCGAACAGGTCACCCAGAACGCTGGGGAGAACGACCGGTTCTGGTTCGAGCGCGAAGTCGGCGAGCCGTTGTTCCCGTGAGGGCGACGGGGTCCCCGTTGCCGTTGTCGTGTTAGCCGCTGGGTTGAGTCGCCATGTCAAGCATCCTCACCACTGCGCCGCCGGCCGCCCCGGATCCCGGGAATACACCGCGCCCCCCGGCAACAACGGCCGCGCCGGCGCCGTCCCGCCGCCGGCGTTCCGCGGTGTTCTCCAAGCTGCGCCACTGGTCGGTGCTGTACCTGCTGATGGGCGCGACTGTCGTGGGCATGGTCGTGTTCAGCTACTACCCAAAGATCGACGTGGTGCTGCGGTCGTTCTACCGGTGGGAGCCGCAGTACATCGAGGACTACATCGGGTGGGAACACTACAAGAACATCTTCACGCAGGACCCGTTGTTCTGGCAGAGCTTCCGGCTGGTGGTGATCCTGCTGCTGGCGAACCTGGTGAAGATGTGGCCGAGCGTGTTCGCGGCGATCGCGCTGCACCGCTTGCGCAGCGACCGGGCGCGGTACGTGTACCAGGTGTTGTTCGTGGTGCCGATGGTGATCCCGGTGATGGTGTGGCTGCTGATCTGGAAGAGCTTCTTCGAGGCCGAGGGCGGGATCGTCAACGGGTTCCTGAACGCTACAGGCTTGATGTCGCTGCTGCACTGGCTGGACGGCTCGCCGGCGGTGGACGTGGCGACGGGGCAGCGGGTGTCGTCGGGTGGGATGCCGTGGCTGGCCGAGCGGGTCTCGGCGTTCGATCAGGCGGTGTTGCAGCCGGTGGTCGGCGGGGTGTGGGGGTTGATCGCGCTGGGCGGGATGGTGGCGGTGTTGTCGCCGGGCTGGCGGTCGATCGGTCGGCGGTGGCTGGCGTGGGTGTTCCTGCTGGGCTACGCGTTGTGGGCGTGGGGCGGGGCCGCGCCGCCGCTGCGTGATTCGCCGGGCGCGGTGGTCGTGGGTTCGCTGCTGGTCCCGGCGGGGTGGTTGTGGTTGCCGATGATGTTCGCGGTGGCGCTCGGCGTCGTGGCGTGGCTGCGGCGCGGCCCGGCGTTGGTGCGGGAAGACCGGGTGCGCTGGGTCGGCGGGGTGCTGATCGCGGCGGGCGCAGCGGTGGTGCTGCTGGGCAAGGTCTGGACCGAGCCGGTCGGTGGGTTCGGCGAGGGGCAGCCGAGTTGGCTGGGCAACTCGCGGCTGATTGTGCCGACGCTGATCCTGTGGGGCTTCCCGTGGGTGGGCACGGTCGGCGTGCTGCTCTACCTCGCGGGGCTGCAGCAGATCTCGAAGGACGTCTACGAGGCGGCGGAGTTGGACGGCGTCGGACCGGTCGGCATGGTGTTCCGCATCGAGCTGCCGCTGATCCTGACGATGTTCCGGATCAACCTGATCTTCATGACGATCGGGACGCTGACGGGTTACGAGATGAACCTGATCCTGTTCGGGCCCGAGGGCGGCACGAACAACGCGGCGATGGTCCCCGGGCTGTACATCTTTTGGCAGTCGTTCTACGAGAGCAAGTTTGGGTACGCGTGCGCGCTGGGCATGGTGATGTTCACCATGATCCTGGTCCTGACCATCATCTATCAGCGGTACGTCCGCGTGGAGAAGTGACGTGTCGTTAGCGAAGCAGCGAAGCCGGGCGGAGTGGTTCAAGCACGGGGTGCTGGTGTTCGTGCTGGGGTTCGCGTTCTACCCGTTGCTGGTGATGGTGGCGATCAGCTTCAAGTCCACGGACCAGTTCAACCGCAACCCGTACTTCTTCGACGCACCGGGCGAGTGGAACGTCGCGGCGAACTGGTCGCGGGGGTGGGAGACCGTGAGGGACTCGGTGGCGAACTCGATCGTGACGTCGGTCGGCGCGGTGGCGGCGGCGATGGTGATGGCGGTGCTGACCAGCTACGTGCTGGCGCGGTACCGGTTCCCGGGGCGGGGGCTGGTGTACTACGGGATCATCGGGTCGATGTTCCTGCCCGGGACGGCGGCGACGCTGGTGACCACGTTCAACCTGATCCGCAACCTCGGGCTGATCAACAACCTCTGGACGCTGGTGATCTTCGGCGCGGTGTCGGGGCAGGTCGCGGCGGTGTTCATCCTGAAGCAGTACATCGAGGACATCCCGCGGGAGCTGTTCGAATCGGCGCAGATCGACGGCGCGGGCCATCTGCAGCAGGTCTGGAACATCGTGCTGCCGTTGAGCGGGTCGATCCTGGGGACGCTGGCGATCCTGCAGTTCCTCGGGGCGTGGAACAACCTGATGCTGCCGTTGGTCGTGTTCCGCGACGAAGAGCTGTTCACGGTGCCGCTGCGGCTGATGCAGCTGGAGGGGGACATCGTCAAGGAGTGGGGCCCGCTGATGGCGGGGTACGCGGTGACGTCGATCCCGTTGGTTCTGTTGTTCCTGTTTACGATGCGGCTGTTCGTGAAGGGCATTGCTTCCGGAGCGGTGAAGGGTTGAGCCGGCGATGAGTCACGCCAGGAAACGGATGAACGGCCGGGGAGTCGCGGGCGGCGTCGCCAAGGCGCCCGAGGCCGGCAAGACCGGCGCGCCCGTCGGGGCCGCGGACAAGCGGCACCGGCGCGTGATGGTGCTGGGCGGGATCCAGATGGACCGGCTGATCGCGGGGGTGTTCGACTTCGCCAAGACGAGCGCGAACTGGCGGGTGCAGGTCTCGTCGATCGGCTCGCCGGACCCGGCGGGCGGCGTGCGTTACCACAAGGCGGACGGCGTGATCGTCTCGACGCCGAACGAGGGCGTGGTCGACTCGCTGCTGAAGGCGACGCCGCACGTCGTGGTGGTCAACGCGGACCAGACGCCGGCCAACGCGCCGTCGGTGCACATCGACGACCACCGCATCGGCCGGCTGGGGGCCGAGCACCTGATGGAATACGGGCACCGGCACTTCGCGTTCGCGGGGTGGGACGCCATCTGGACGCGGGAGCGCTTGGCGGGGTTCGAGGAGGCGCTCGCCGAGGCCGGGCACCGGTGCCACGTCCTGCGCACGGCGCGGGGCGGGCTGCCGAGCCTGCGTTCGATCGACGGCAGCAACAGCCAGCGGGTGCTGGTGCCGTGGATCAAGTCGCTGCCCCGGCCGTGCGGCGTGATGCTCAACCACGACGGCATCGCGTTCTCGTTCTTCGAGGCGTGCGAGAGCATCGACCGGCAGATCCCCGACGACATCGCGGTGGTCGGGGTCGACAACGCCGAACTGCAATGCCTCTCGACGCAGCCGACGCTATCGAGCATCGACACCAACCTCGGCGAGTTGGGCTTCGCCGCCGCGGCGATCCTCGCCGAACAGCTCGCCGGCCACCGCGTCGAGAACCGCTGCGTGTCGATCCAGGCGAAGGGCGTCGTCGTACGGCAGTCGACGGACCGGCACCGGTTCGAAGACGAAGAGGTCAACCGCGCGCTCGAGTTCATCCGCGCCAACGCCGACGAACCGATCGGCGTCGAGGACGTGCTGGACCAGGTGCAGATCTCGCGCAGCAGCCTCGAGGCGCGCTTCCGCCGACACCTCGGGCACACGCCCGGCGCCGAGATCCGTCGCGTCCGGCTGGAGTTGGCGCGGAAGCTGCTGCTCGAGAGCAACATGTCGTTGATCGAGATCGGCGTCCGCTGCGGCTTCTCCTCGCTTTCCTACCTTAGCCAGGCCTTCAAGCGGGCCTACGGCATCTCGCCACATCACTACCGGATGCAGCACAAACGGCGGTAAACCGGCGCTCGGTGCGCATCGCTATCGCGGTTTCACGCGGAGGCTAAAGCACCGCGCCGGTCTTGGGCTACGTTTCGGGACCGCGACACGCGGGGCCTTGCGGCGTGCCCATCGGTTTGGACGGCCGGCCCGCGGCGACCGAGTGAACGCAGGGATTTCGGCCTGATTCGGCGTATTCAACATCCCGGAAAAACTAAAAGCGGTTTCATTTTAACCGCATGTTGTTGGGGCCCGGGGCGTTTAGATTTCAAGACATCAAATGCGGGGTGCGTCGCTCGTTTCAAGCCCCCCCTTCGCCCCTTGCTCCCCGCCTCTGTCTCCCGCTCGTTCCTTAGAACGCTCCCCTTCGTCGACTCGAAAGGCAGAACACCGTGTTCATTCCTCGTCGCCCGTCTCGTCCGGCCGGTTCCCGCGCTCACGCCTCGAACGCCCGCGCCTTCACGCTGATCGAGTTGTTGGTCGTGATCTCGATCATCGCGCTGTTGATCGGCATTCTGCTGCCGGCACTTGGCGCCGCGCGGCGCACGGCGCGGAACATCCAGTGTCTGAGCATCCTCAAGCAGTTCGGCGTTGCCCACGCGATCTATGCGAACGACTACAAGGGCTGGACGGTTCCGGTCAACGACCAGACCCAGGTTGATTCCAGCACGGGCTTCGGGGGTTTCTGGTCGGAGAACAAGAAGTTCGGCACGTACATGTCCAAGGAAGACGCCGACTTCGACTCCGGCTGGGTGCCCGGTTGGATCTGCCCGGAAGCCGAGGCCGCACTCGCGGGCAACCCTGACGCGTTCTCAGAAGACAACCCCAACCCGACCCGGATCGACTGGGCGTACGGCCTGAACGCGTCGACGCCCGCGGATGGATTCAGCGACAAAAACTTCGACGACGAAATCGGCGACCACGTCCTGATCAACGGGATCAAGTTTGCCGTCGTCGGATCGTACCCGCTCGAGCAGATCAAGAACGCCGCGACGGTTGGCCACATGGCCGACAGCGCATTTCAGTGGTTCCGCATCGAGCAGACGGGCGCGTTCAAGGGGGATGAGCCCGAACCATCTAGCATCGATCGCCCCAACAGCGAATACGGCCACCCGATCGCGCCCCGGCACTTCGCGCCTTCTGTCGGCGACCCCGGGTTCACGAACCCGATCACCGGGCAAACCAACTTCGTCTTCTTCGACGGCCACGCCGGCGGCTTGACCTGGGACGAAGTCCGTGAGTGGGAGGTCTTCGGCGTCAACCCGAACTTTGACATCGACGTGTTCAACCAAACCGGGCAAGGCCACGTCAAGCCGATGCCTTGGACCCAGCGGCGTACGCCCGTCCGGTGACGCGGGCCGCATCCGCGTCTTCGATACACGCGGGATTCACTCTAGATTCGACTTTTCTCCCTGCCGTCTCGATTCAACCCTACCTCGGAGTCTGAGAAATGAGTAACGCACGCCTGCTTCGTTCCCGTCACGTGCTGGCCGCCGCGGTGTCGGGACTGATCGCGCCGCTCGGCGCAGCCGACATCATCCTCGCCGACGAGGGATACAACGACCGCAACGACAATCCGACCACCTGGCAGTTCAGCATCTACAACAACTTCGGCCTTCAGGCGAACGGCGGGTCGACCGTCGCCGAGGTCGGCGTCGTGAACCCGATCACCGGCACCGTCGGCGACGCGTTCTCGGGCAACCGGTCGCTCACCATGTTCGCGGTCGACGACAACGTCTTCACCGGCAGCGGCGAGTTGTTCGAGTTGATCATCGGCCCGGAAGGCCAGGCGTCGGTGGTACCGAACTACACGAGCACCGGCGAGTCCACGACGGCCGAACGCGATATGTCTCAGTTCGACGACACCGGCACGATGACCATGTCGTTCGCCTACCGCGTCGCCGACCTGAGCTTCGTGCCCGGCAGGGACGGCGGTGGCCCGCTGCCCGAGGCGCTCGAGGTCGAGGTGTTTGAGCTCAGTTTCACCGACTCGGACAGCAACCCGGTCGTCCCCGGTGATCAGCCGACCGTTGACCGGATTGCCGCGGCGCTCGGCGTCAACGCCAGCAACCCGTTGCTTTTGACCGCCGACGACCAGTGGCACGTCGTCGAAGTCCCGATGGGTGTGTTGAGCGCTTCGCAGCGCGACTCGGCCAACGCCGGTGGGGGTTTCAGCGAAGACATCGCCACCAGCTTCACCATCGGGCTGAATAACCTCGGTGACGCCGATATCAACCGCGGGATCGCCTACGAGGTGTTCATCGACGACATCCGCATCCTCACCGAGGGCGACGCGATCACCGGCGACTACGACTCCTCCGGCCAGGTCGAGCAGGGCGACCTCGACATCGTCCTCCAGAACTGGGGCACGGGCACGTTCACCGGCGACGAAGCAGCGCTCGTGGGCGGCGGCC
>JANQPR010000024.1 GCA_028285385.1 Phycisphaera sp. | reverse complement strand
GGCATCGAGCAGGCGTCAGACTGTATACGTCCTCTTGCGAGTTAGCACAGTCCTGTGTTTTTGATAAACAGTCGCCAGCACCTTTTCTCTGCGCCCTTCCATTGCTGGGGAGGGCCCCCTTCTCGCGAACTTACGGGGTGATTTTGCCTAATTCCTTCACTACAGTTCTCTCGAGCGCCTGAGGTTATTCACCACGACTACCTGTGTCAGTTTTAGTACGGTCGCTAATGTGGAGCTATTTCGCGGAACCGGGTCCACGCCTACGGGATCGCAATGCCCTCGCCCAGACTAGCGGGCTTGGGTCGCTTCTCCGGTCCGTCACTTCCACGCGGTTCAGGAATATTAACCTGATTCCCATCGACTACGCCTTTCGGCCTCGCCTTAGGGGCCGACTAACCCTGGGCGGATTTACCTTGCCCAGGAACCCTTAGTCTTACGGCGAGCAGGATTTTCACCTGCTTTATCGTTACTCAAGCCGGCATAATCACTTGTATCCGCTCCAGCGATCGTTACCAATCGCCTTCAACGCTGAATACAACGCTCCTCTACCGCTCCTTACGGAGCCCGCATCTTCGGTTGACGCCTTATTCCCGATCATTATCGGCGCCAGAGTCCTCGACCGGTGAGCTATTACGCACTCTTTAAATGGTGGCTGCTTCTAAGCCAACATCCCGGCTGTCACGGCACCCTGACATCCTTTCGAACTGAGGCGTCATTAGGGACCTTAGATGGCGGTCTGGGTTGTTTCCCTCTTGTCCGTGAAGATTATCCCCCACGGACTGACTCCCGCGACAGAGTCCTTTGGTATTCGGAGTTTGGTTGGAGTGGGTACCCGGGAAGGGCCCCAGCCCCAGCCAGTAGCTCTACCCCCAAAGGATGTAACGCGAGGCTAGCCCAAAAACTATTTCGAGGAGAACGAGATATATCCTGGTATGATTAGACTTTGACTCCTCCCCACAGCTCATCCCATGTCTTTTCAACGACAACGGGTTCGGGCCTCCAGGACGTGTTACCGTCCCTTCACCCTGGCCATGGGTAGATCACCAGGTTTCGCGTCTCACCCCTGCGACTTGGCGCCCGATTAAGACTCGGTTTCCCTACGCCTCCGCCGGGATACGGCTTAAGCTTGCCACAGAGATGAACTCGCCGGCTCATTATGCAAAAGGCACGCCGTCACCGTTCCGAAGAACGGCTCCGACCGCTTGTAAGCGTATGGTTTCAGGTACTATTTCACTTCCCTTGTCGGGGAACTTTTCACCTTTCAGTCGCCCTACTGGTTGACTATCGGTCATCGAGGAGTATTTAGCCTTGGAGGGTGGACCCCCCATGTTCATGCCGAGTTTCACGGGCTCGACACTACTCTAGGGCTACCCCGCTCGCAGCTACAGGACTGTCACCTTCTGCGGTCCGCCTTTCAAGCGGTTCACTGGTCTGCGGGTTTGTCCGGTTTCGCTCGCCGCTACTTCCGGAATCGCGGTTGCTTTCTTTTCCTCTGGTTACTTAGATGTTTCACTTCGCCAGGTTCGCCCCTGCACCCTATGCATTCAGGTACAGGTGACCCCGAAGGGCCGGGTTTCCCCATTCAGAAATCTGCGGATCAAAGCCTAGTTGCCGGCTCCTCGCAGCTTATCGCAGGCTCTCACGTCTTTCATCGCCTCTCGATGCCAAGGCATCCACCATACGCCCTTAGTAGCTTGCTCACCCCGACCTGCGGCCGAGCGTTCGCTCGGGTCACAGCCCGGGGAGTCAAGCACCTCAGAGCACTTGATTGAGTTCTCGGTGTCACACACATCAAATCATTCGCGTGCAACACACCAGACCTATCCACTTGTCAAAGAACCTGTTGGGACCGGGCCCGCCGTCCTGCCGGGTCTGGTGACCCGAGCCGGCGACCGGCCCGACCCGTCCCGCTGGTGCGGGCCGAGGGGCCTGAAAACAGACCCGTCGGCTCGTACCAGCGTCTTTCCCATCCCCCGAAGTCGCCCCGGCTCCCAAGCGGGCGGCACACTCTATCGATCCGAATCCGGCTGTCAAGCGGTGCCGAACCGGTCAATGAGCGAGCCAAGGCCGCCGATTTTTGGGCGGAAGGAAGATTGTGCCGAATCATGAGCGGCGTGTCAAGTCGCCGGCCCGACGGGACTCAGCCGGCCGGGAGCCCCGGGAAAACCTGTTGGTCTAGACGCGGCGTAATGGGTGGCGGTTCGACTCAGATCGAGAAGTCGAGGCCATCGGCGACTTCGGCTGCCTCCGGCCCGGTGTGCAGGTGCGGCCGACCGTCATCGTCCTGGACCAGTAGCCCGAGGGCTTCGAGGGCGGCACGGGCGGCGTGTTGCTCGGCCTCCTTCTTGGCGTGGGCCCAGCAGGCGGGGAAGCGTTGCCCGGCGATCTCGACCGCGACGGCGAACGCCTTGGCGTGATCGGGGCCTTGCTCGTCGACCAGGACGTAGGTCGGGTGGTGGGTCAGGTGCTTCTGGGCGAACTGCTGAAGGGCAGATTTGTAGTTGCTCTGGTGGGTGGAGATCGCGGCTTCTTCGACGAACGGTGCGACGTGTTCGATGATGAAGGCCCGCGCGGCGTCCATCCCGGCGTCGAGGTAGATCGCGGCGACGACCGACTCGAACGCGGCGGCCGAGACCGAGTGCGGCAGCTTCACCCGGGCCGACATGCCCTTGCCCATCCGCAGCGTGTCGGCTAACCCGAGCCGCTCGGCGATCGCGGCGCAGGTCCGGCGTGACACCACGGACGACTTGATCTTCGTCATCTCGCCTTCGAGCAGGCCCGGGAAGCGGTGGTACAGGTGCTCGCAGACAACCATGCCCAGGATCGCGTCGCCGAGGAACTCCATCCGCTCGTTGGAGTCGACGCGTTGCTCGGCGTGGGACGCGTGCGTGAGCGCTTCACGCAGCAGCGTCGGGTCGTCGAAGGTGTGCCCGAGCCGGTCCTGGGCGCGGGCGACCTTCTCGGTGATGATCGCGGGCGCCTCGCCGTTGGTCGACGAGGGGTCGAGCGCCGCGTCGTGAGGCTCGGCTTCTGTCCCGGTCTCGGTTTCGAGGTTGGGTGAGTCAGACGGAGAAGACATGGACACCGGTGGGCTCCGAGAGGCCGAGTCCGGTGCGGTGGCGGCGGATGAGCGCCGCGGCCGCGCCGGGCCGGGGGACGGGAGCGGCGGTCGCACGGTCCCGCCCGGGCGGGGGCGGTGCCGTGAGAACGACGCGGACTTCGGTGCCGTGGCGGTCGCCCGTGCGGGGTGGCGGGGACGGCGAACTCCGGTTCGTCCGCCCGTCGCAGACCCGGGAATGGGCGTCCGCCTCGGCAGCGTCTAGGGTCAATATCGGCTAGTCTTTGCAGGCTGTCAACGAATTTCAGGGTGTGCCATGCAACCAAGTCAGCCGGCGTGTTCAGGGGTCTGGGCGGGTGTTCTGTGGCCCAAGACGGCGGGAGACCGTGTTCTTGCGCCCGTGTTTGCGCTCCTCCTTGGCGTGAGCGTTGCGCTCCCGTTCAGCGTGGTGGCCCGCGCCGCCCCGCCGACCGAGGCGCAGCCGATCATGACCATCGACGAGGTCCGCGTGGGCATGCGCGGCTACGGCAAGACGGTGTACCACGGCGACACGATCGAGCCGTTCCCGGTCGAGGTGATGAGCATCGTGCCGGATTCGACCCCGGGCCGGGCGGTGGTCTGGGTGAGTTGCTACGACGAGCGGATGCAGCGGTACGGCCCGGTTCAGGGCATGTCGGGCTCGCCGATCTACCTGTGGGACGAAGGCGAGGAACAGAAACTCGGCGTCGGCGGCCGGCTGATCGGCGCGTTCGCGTTTGGGTACTCGAGCACGAACGAGTGCATGGCCGGGATCCAACCCATCGAGTACATGCGACAGACCGGCGATCGCGCGGCGTTGCCCGACGAAGATGAAGCGTCGGCATCGGCACGGCGGTTCGCCAAGCCGGGGACGGCGGTCGCGGTGTTGCGCGGCTTTCGCGACGCGGCGAGCGCGCAGCCGACCGGGGCGTGGGACACGTGGACAATGGACGCCGCGATTGAAGCGGTGAGCCGGACGCCGTGGGGGCGGTCGTTGCGGGCCAGCGATCCGGCCTCCGAGACCACCCGCCAGCCCGAGCTCGCGGCCGACGACACCGCGGCGCGGCCGTTGATGCTGCCGATCAACGTCGGCTCGGCGGAGACCGCCGCGGCGCTGCGGCCCATGATGGCGCCAATCGGGCTGCTGCCCCACGCCGGCGGGGGGATCGCCGCGGGCGAATGGGCCGGGGGCGCGGCGGTGAACGGCATGGCGACGAGCCCGCTGGGCGGGACACTGCCGTCGAATGTCTCGGTCGATCGCGTCGAGCTCGAACCCGGAAGCGTGCTGTCGATCCCGCTGGCGTTCGGGGACTTCGTTCCGGCGGCTTCCGGCACGGTGACCGATGTGCTGCCCGACGGCACCGTGCTCGGGCTCGGGCACGCGATGGACGGCGTCGGCGACACCGCGCTGCCCATGGCGACCGGGTACACGCACTTCGTCGTCTCCCGGCTCAACATCAGCTTCAAACGCTCCGGCGCGATCGCGCTGCGGGGCTCCATCGTGCAGGACGAGATGTCGGCCGTGGCCGGCGTCCCCGGCGACGCCTACACCACCAGCCCCGTGACCGTTGCTGTCCTGCTGCCCGAACAACCGAGGCGCGAGTACAGCTACCGGGTCGTGAACCACCCCGGCTACACCCCGAGCATCGCGGTGCTCATGCCGATCGTCTCGCTCACCGCCGTGCAGACCACCCCCGACCGCAACACGATGCGCGTCACCGGCAAGATGACCTTCAGCAACGGCGAGGCGATTGAAGTCGACCAGCTTTATCCGTTCGGCAACAACGCCCGGATCGCCTGGGAGTTCGGCCCCGTGATGTCGTCCCTGCTCAACAACGAGTTCGAGCCCGTCGAACTCACCGACATGCAGATGGACATCGACGTGGTCGAGGACGTCAAGCTCTCGTTCGTGCAGAGCGTCAGCGCTTCGCCGCCGGTGGCCAAACCGGGTGACGCCGTCGAGTTGCGCGTCGTCACCCTGAACTACGGCGGCGAGACCGAGACCCACACCATTGCGGTCGACCTGCCCACCGACCTGCCGCCCGGCGAGTACCCGCTGCTGGTCGGGGATGTGAACGGGTACCTGAACCGGTCGCTGATGATGAACCCGCGCTACACGGTGATCGACGACGCCGACGAGTTGTTCGACGTGTTCCGCGAGATGGTAGGCACACCGCGCAACGCGTTGTACGCCACGCTCATGCGGCCCGACGCGGCGATGCAGGGCGTGTCCGTCGGCAACCTCGACCTGCCGAAACTACCCAGCCACCAAGCGGCACTGCTCCGCAGCAACGCGACGACGCTGACCGGCCCCGGCCAGCTCGCCGTCGACCGAGCGCTGCCGACCGAAGACGTCATGTCCGGCGAAGCCGCCGTCATGATCCGCGTCGTCGAGCCGTAACCCGAGACGACTCCGGCGTTGATACGCACCGCGGACCCGCTCGGCCCGCCCTGCTCTCTTTGACTTCCCCCGGACCATTTCCCCGGAACCGTCACCATGACCCTGTTTGCTCCGATGTCTCGCCCGCTGGTACCCGCCGTCGCCGCGCTGGCGCTCAGTGTTTCGTTGCCCGGGTTGGCCGTGCAGCCGCAACGTTTCGTCCACGACCAAGAGGCCGACTTCGAGCCCGGCGAGTTCGACGGCACCGCGGTGACGAGCCTCGGCGACCTCGAACTGGCCGCGAAGACCGAGCTGCTCGCCGAGTTGCCGCCGCAATACACCGTCGTGTACGACGTGGTCGAGGTGGACGGCGAGACGTACGTCGCGGCCGGCCCGGAGGGCGCGGTGTTCCGATTGACCGACGCGCCGCCGGCGGAAGACGAGGCGGCGGATCAAGCCGACGTCGATGCCAATGGCGACGACGAACCTGCAGACACGGAGACGGATGCGGACGCGGAAACCGAAGACGCAGACGACGCCGAAACAGAGGAAGCCGAGACCCCGTCACGCGGCGTCGAACTCATCGCCGAGTTCCCGGGCGAGCAGGTCTTTGATCTCTCTTCGCCGTTTGACACTCTGTTAGTGGTTGCGGTCAGCAGCGCCGAAGAGTGCCGTTTGATCGGCATCGATCGTCCGGCCGAAGAAGACAGCGAGACCTTTACCGTCCCGCTGCCCGAGGGGGCCCGGTACATCTGGGCCGTGCAGCCGACACTGAATGGCGCGTTGGTGGCGACTGGCCCCGAGGGCAAGGTTTACTACGTGGAACGGGACGACCAAGGCGAGTCCACCGTCACGGTCGTGCTCGACACCCCGCAGGCCAACGTGTTGACGCTCGCGGCGACGCCGACCGATCACGACGTCATCACGACTTACCCCGTCTACGCGGGTACCGACACCGACGGCATCATCTACCGCATCGACGAAGACGGCACGACGCTGCCCGTCTACGACACCGCCGAGCCCGAGGTCGCCACGCTCGTTGTCGCCGCCGACGGCACGGTCTACGCCGGCACCGCCGACGCCGACCAGGCCCGCCCCGGCCGGATGGACGGCGCCGCCGACGAGGCCACCGGCCGGCCCGACGACGAGCAGCCGGACGGCGAAGAGCCCGACCTGCCCGAGGGCGACGCCCCGGAAGACCCGCCGCTCGACCCCGATCCCGACCCGATGTCGGAGGACGGCGAGGCTGACAACGAAGCGAGCGACGCC
>JANQPR010000020.1 GCA_028285385.1 Phycisphaera sp. | reverse complement strand
CGCGTCGGCCGGTGGGTCGACGGGCGCCGAGAAGCCGGCCGCCGGGGCGTCCGTCAAGGGCTCCTCCGGACCGCCCGCGCTGCCGGTCGGAGCCGTAGGCCACGAGGCGGGGTCGGCCTGCGGGGCGAGCTGGGGCGTGAGCTGAGCGATACGCCGGGGGGCGTCGTCGCTTAGCGACGTGCCCTGCGACACGTCGTGCGGGCCGAGGCCGCTGGTGTCCGGCTCTTCGCCAAATAGCTCCACTTCCCACGGCGAGCCGGCACGGGCCGCGGCGGCGCGCTGGTCGGCGCTGAGGGAGTCGGCGACAACGGCGTCCATGTTGGACCACGCCGGGGCGGGGTCGGCCAAGGGTGCCAGGGCCCACCACCCGACGGCGCCGGCGGCGGACAGAGCCAAGGCCGTGGTGCCGAAGGCGAGCGGCCGGTTGGTCGCGGCGCGCGGAGGCCGGGCGTTGGGCGGGTTCTTGCGGCGAGGGGGCTGGGGTCGCATGGTTCTGCCTCACGGCGGGCGTCGCGCACACGGCGGGCCCATTGGGTCGGCGGGTAACGTCCAATACCCCGCGTCCCAGGTCGCCCCGAACCCCTCGATTTTCCGGACCCACGGGTTTACGGACACCGCATCACCCGCGCCACCCGCATAACCCCACCGCGATCCTCACGGGCAGAACCAGCACGCCCGTGCTGACGTACCGACCGCCCCGTCTGCGTCCACTCTGCCCGCGAACACATCCACGGACCCGCCATCACGCTTGCGTATGGGCCGCCGATCGCCCGATACGCTTTCAGATTGTCCGTTGATCCAGCCGCAATGAACCAGGCGAACCGGCTCATCCTGAACACGCTCGTGACCTACGGGCGGATGGCGTTGACCGTCGGCATCGGGCTGATCACGACCCGGCTGCTCCTGCGGACCCTGGGGGAAGTCGACTTCGGCCTGTTCGTCCTGCTCGGCGGCGGCTTGAGCCTGCTGATGCTGATCTCCACCGCGCTGGTCGACAGCGCGCAGCGGCACATGGCGTACGAGATCGGCCGAGGCGACGAGCGGGCGCTGCGGGAGATCTTCTCCACGTCGTTGGTGATCTACGTCGCGTTGGCCGCCGTCGTCCTCGCGGCGGGGCTGGCCCTGCGGCCGGTGGTGCTGACCTACCTCACGATCCCGCACGACCGGCTACGGGCGTGCGGCTGGGTCTACGACCTGACGCTGTTCAACATCCTCGCCACGGTGCTGAGCACCCCGTTCCTGGCGGTGTACGTCGCGCGGCAGGCGATGGTGCAGGACGCGGTGTTCGCCGCGATCAGCTCGGTGCTCGGGCTGCTGGCGGTGGTCTTCGCGGACGATCTCGCGATGGACGTGCTGATCGCCTACGCGGTGTTGGTCACCGCGGCACGGATTGGCGTCCACGTGCTCCAGGTGCTGCGAAGCCTGGCGGTGTTCCCGGAGAGCCGGTTCCGCGTCGGGCTGGTGCGTCGCCGGCACTTCAAGGAGTTGATGGGCTTTGCCAGCTGGTCGTTCCTGGGCCTGACCGGGTGGCAACTGCGGACGCAGGGCGGGAACATCCTGCTCAACCTGTTCTTCGGCCCGACGGTGAACGCGTCGTTCGGCGTCGCGACACAGGCGTCGGTGTACATGACCAACTTCTCGGGCGTGATCGCCAAGGCCAGCCGGCCCGCCATGACAACCATCGAGGGCGCGGGCGGCCGACCGGTCCTGCGCGAGTTGGCGCTGACCGCCAGCAAGCTGACGGTGCTGACGTCGTCACTGATCTCGGTCCCGGTCATGCTGGCCCCGGAGACGTGCCTGCGCCTGTGGCTCGGCAGCGTCCCGCCCTTCGCGGACAGCTTCACGGTGCTGATCATGGGCGGCATCCTGATCGCGCAGGTCGGCGCCGGGCACACGCTCGCGATCATCGCGCTGGGCGACATCGGCCGGGTCACCCGCTACATGTTCGGGCTCGTGCTCCTGCCGCTGCCGATCGCCGCGGTCATCTTCCTGGTCTCCGACGCGCTGCCGCCGTGGATCACCGCGGTCGGGCTGATGACGAACGTCGTGAGCACCGCCTTCAACGTCTGGTTTATCGGCCGGCGGATCGAGGTGCCGTTGCGACAGACGCTCAACGAGGTCGTCCGCCCGGCCGTCGGGCCGATCGTGTTCGGCGCGTTGGCGGGCTGGGCCACCCAACGGGCGCTGGACGGCCATGGCGACCTGGCGTTGTTCGGGGGCACGGGCGTGGTGTACGCCGCCGTGCTGCTGACCGCGGCGTGGCTCTTCGCATTGACGCCGCGCGAGCGAGACCGCCTGCAGCGGTTTGGCGGCGGAGCCTGGCGGCGCATCGTCCCCGCGGTCCTGCGCTGGAAGCACCGGGCAAAGCCGCCGATAGAATCCCCGTCCTGACCCGCCGCCCGACCCAGCGCTCTCGCCCGACCCGGCTTCCTCTCGGAGCCCGCTTTGCCCTCGACGTCCGAACAACCCGCCGCCCCGCGCACCCAACGCCTGCCGTTGCTCGAGCAGGTCGTCGACGGCGGGTACTGCGTCGGTTGCGGCGCGTGCTGCGCCGTGGCGGGTTCTCCCCTGGAGATGGGCCTTGACGACATCGGGCGGCTCCAACCGCTCTACCGGAGTCACGACAGTGGGAGTGGCGCGAGCAACGACGCACTCGCGGCGGTCTGCCCGTTCTCCGACGAGTCGGAGGACGAGGACACCATCGCGGACCGCTTGTACGAGACCCCCACCGGCCGGCACCCGATGATCGGCCACCACCTCGCGACCTTCGCGGGGTACGCCAACGACCCGCCGTTCCGCGACCGCGGCAGCTCGGGCGGGCTGCTCAACTGGGCGTGCGCCGAGCTTCTGAAGCAAGGCGTCGCCGACCGCGTCGTGCATGTTCGGCCACGCCAACCCGACGACGCCGACCCGCGCATGTTCGAATACTGCGTCAGCGACAGCGTCGACGCGTTGGTGCAGCGGTCGAAGTCCCGGTACTACCCGATCGAGCTCTCCGGCGTGATGCAACGCGTCCGGGACGAGCCGGCCCGGTACGTGTTCGTCGGCCTGCCGTGCTTCGTGAAGGCCGCCCGCCTTCTGATGCGGCAAGACCCGGTGCTGGCGGACCGGATCAAGGTCTGCCTGGCGATGGTGTGCGGGCACCTCAAGACGACGCGTTTCGCCTCGTTCCTGAGTTGGCAGGCCGGCGTCGAGCCGAGCGAACTCGAAGCGATCGACTTCCGGCTCAAGCTCCCGCCGCGCCCGGCGTCGGACTACGGCGTGCAGGCTACGGCCCGGCCTGCCAACGGCGAGCAACGCGTCGCCGAGTTCCCGGTCTACGAGATGTACGGCACCGACTGGGGGCTGGGCTTCTTCAAGTACGAGGCCTGCGACTTCTGCGATGACGTGCTGGGCGAGACCGCGGACGCGAGCTTCGGCGACGCCTGGCTGCCCGAGTATTACCGGGACCCGGCGGGCACGAACGTGCTGGTCGTGCGCAGCGCGCTGCTGCGAGACTTGTTCGACAAGGCCGCCGACGAAGGGCGGGTCCATCTCGAGTCGCTCTCGGCGGACCGGGTGGCGGCGTCGCAGGCCGGGGGGTTACGCCACCGGCGGGTGGGCCTGTCGTATCGGCTGCACCGCCGCGACCGGCAGGGGCGGTGGCGCCCCCGCAAGCGCGTCGCCGCGTCGAGCCTGTGGCGGCGGCCGATCTACCGCCGCGTGATCGCCCAACGCGAGCAGTTGGCCGCCGAGAGCCACGGCGCGTTCGAAGCGGCGCTGCGGTCCGGGCGGTTCGAGACGTTCCGCGAACGCATGGACCCCCTGGTCCGGCAGTACCAGCGGACCAGCCGCGTCCGCGGGGCGTGGGTCCGGCGTCGGCTGGGCAAAGTCAAGAGGCTCGCATTAGGCTTGATTCATCGAGGTTGAAGGAAGACCGCATGCCCCCCGACGCCCCCGCCCCCCCGACCGACGCTTCCGCGCTCGACCTCCGCACCGTCCGCGAAGAACTCGATCAGCTGCGCGGCAAGAAAGTCTTCTTCCAACGCCTCCCCGGAAGCAACGGCGACCTGCTGCACGAGTACGGCAG
This sequence comes from Phycisphaera sp., assembly GCA_028285385.1. GTDB lineage: Bacteria > Planctomycetota > Phycisphaerae > Phycisphaerales > Phycisphaeraceae > CAZIXN01. The sequence goes on along the minus strand of JANQPR010000020.1, from coordinate 1,457 downwards.
TGAGTTCGCGCTCGAGCGTGCGGGGACGGCCCTCGTGCAGACCCCCGCCGAGGCCGACGCGGTCGTCTTTGACGGCAGCGCCGCGGTGTCCTCGGAGTGGCAGGTCGGTCTGGACCTCCTCCGCGACCGGCTCGTCGACACCCCGGACCGGCCGATCTGGGTCCTGCCCTCGACCTACGGCGTCGACGACGTCGACCTCGCGGCGATGATCGGCGACCGCGCCGCGCCGCTGTACCTGTTCTGCCGGGAACGCGGCAGCCTCGACATGCTCGGCCGACAAACACTCCCGCCGTGTGTCAAGCTCGGGCTCGACCACGACATGGCGTTCCACCTCGAAGAGTCGCCCCTGGTGCAGCGGCTCAAGGGCCAACTGGCCGAGCGGCACATCCTCGTGGTTGAACGTAACGACATCGAGAGCCCGACGGGCGAGCGTCCCGTCGCGCCGATGCCTGGCCCGGACCTGATCAAGCGACTCGTGCCGAACTCGCTTAGTGGCCCGGTGAAACGGATGATCCTGCGTCGCAAGCACCTGCAGAAGGACGTGGGACGCCCGTTCGTGAAAGAAGCGGTTTCGCGGGTTCACAAGGCGTTCCCCGAGACGCGCGGCCTGCCCGTGCTGCCCTGGGACGTGAGCCGGGTCGACATCAGCAGCTTCGACCACTTCACCAAGACCATCGCGCACTCGGCCGTGATCGTGACGACCCGGCTGCACGTGGGCATCCTCGGCTCGATGCTGGGCAAACGCGTGTTTGTGCGGTTCGGTTCGGCGCTGCCGCACAAGTTCCGTGGCATTTTCGAGCTCTCGCTCTCCAAACGCCCCGGCGTCGAAGTGCTCTGAACATCGCACAGCATGGCAACCCGGGGCGAAGGTGGGGCCCGCATGCAGATCGACATCCTGATCCCGACGCACAACCGCTCCGAGATCCTCGGCCGGACACTTCATGGCCTCACCGGCCTCGTACTGCCCGATGGCGTGGGCGTGTCGGTGCTCGTGGTCGCGAACGCCTGCTCGGACGACACGGTCGCCGTCGCCGAACGCGGGATCGCGGCGTTGCCGATGCCCGGACGCGTGGTGGAAGAAGCAACGCCCGGCCTGAGCGTGGCCCGCAACCGCTGCGTCGCCGAGACGACCGGAGACGTCTGCGCGTTCCTCGACGACGACGTCCGCGTCGCACCCGACTGGCTCGGCGGTCTGGCGACGGCGTTCCGGGACCACCCCGCGGACGTGGTCGGCGGGCGGGTCCGGCTGTGGTGGGACGCGGTCGAGCGGCCGGACTGGCTCCCGGTCGAGGCCGAAGGATTCCTTAGCGCGAACATCGGCGGCGACGAGCCCGAGGAACTCACGGGGCCCTACGGCTTGGTGGGCGCGAACTTCGCCTTCCGCCGGGCGGTGTTCGAGAAGATCGGGGGCTTCCGCACGGACCTGGGCCGCACCGGTAAGAACCTCAACGCCTCGG
>JANQPR010000225.1 GCA_028285385.1 Phycisphaera sp. | reverse complement strand
GGGTCGTGGACGAGTCGGGCAGCAGCATCGCCGACGACTGGGCCGCGGCCGCCGACGTCACCGCCGAATGGGGGAACCAGACCCGGTTCTACCTCGACACGGTGGACTCGACGGCGTACTACGCGACCGACACGCCGACCGAAGACCTCGCGCAGATCACGTCCTGGCTCGAGTCCAACGGCGCAGCCGTGACCGGCGGGGTCGTCGCCGACGGCGAACACCGCGAGGCGTCCTGGGGCCAACGCGCCGCCGACGCGCTGCAATGGTTGTTCGGCAACGGCTGAGCGGAACGCTCACCGGTCGTCGCCCCTCAACCGAGACTCCAACGAACCTTCGACCCAGCCCAGGCCGGGCCGTGTGCTCGGTGACTTGGAATCAAGTGGCTGGAGCGTTTCGTTGAACTAGCGCACCCGAGGGAAGAAGTTGATCAGCTTTCGGGTCTGCGGGTCGCGGAAGACCAAAGCCCCGTCGGGTTCGAACCCGTAGGCGAACACCGACCGCGTGCCGCTGTCCCAACGGATCGTGAGGAACCCGTCGCGGGCCTGCCACCGGCCAGGCTGGACCTGTCCCTCGCTCTCGCCGTGAGCGGTCCAAACCAACTCGCCGGTGTAGTCACGCTCTGAAGCGGCCATGTGGGACTTCGCGCCGTACAGCACGCGGCCGTCGGCGCCGAAGGCGTAGGCGAGCTGCGTGTTGATGTAAATGCCGTCGACCTCGCTCGAGATCGTCTCGCCGCGGAACATCCCGATCAGCCGGCGGTCGCCGATCTCCGCGTCGCCGCCGGCATCGTCGTCGGGCAACGGGGTGGTGGTAACCGTGCCGAACAGGCGGCGCAGCGTGGGGGAGCGCTGCTTGAGCCGGGCGTCGTCCGCCAGGATCGCGACGGTCACCGCCAACTCGTCGGCGACCAACACGTAGACGTCGGACACCGCGCGTCGGCCGTCCGGCAGCGCGCCGCGGTAGGTGTACTTCGCCGCCGGGCCCGCCGGATGTTCGGGCTTCTCGGGGGCGCCCGCGCGGGTCATGCCGGGCGTCTGGCTCCGCACCAGCGCGTCCAACTGCTGGACGACCGCCGGCGCCGACGCGTCGGAGACCCCCGGCGCAGCGGTGCCCGCCCCGAACAGCAACTCGCGGTTAGGGTCGTGGTCGTCGGGCGTGATCACGATACCCCCCGCCGTCGCCTGCACCTTCCACTCCGCGGGGTGTTGGAACGACACGTCCGACAGCGGATGGCGGTAGCGATTCCACCCCGGGATCAGCGCGGGGCCACGCTCGGCGTCGGGTTGATCGGCGTCGACCGGCTCACCGTCTTCCCCGGGTTGGGGCTGCTCGGGCGGCGGCGGCGCGGCCGCGTCTTCCGCGAAACGGATGCGAACGTTTTGCTCGACCGTCCCCTCCCCCGCGATCGTCGCGGGCACCCCGCCCATGTCCGCCCGGCCGCTGGTCGTCACCTCGCCGGACTCGTCCATCGATAACGGCAGCCCCGTGGCCAGGTCGAGGACGACCGTGCCGGTCAGGCGCGCCGTGGTTCGCAGGCCGTCTTCATTGGTCTCGACCGTCGCGGCGGTCTTCAGGTGCGCGACGCGGCGGCCGGCGTGTTCCCCGAACGAATCGACGGTGAAGCGGTACCGCGGACGGGTAGCGTCGCGGTCCGTCCCGAGCGTGGCCTCCCACGTGTCGCCGGCACTCACGGGCCGTTGCGGCAGGAACGCCGGGTCGACCTGCGCGATGTTCTCCACGATGTCGCGGTCGGCGTCCGTCAGCGGGGGCAGCGCCGGCTCGCCGGCCGACGGCGCGAGCGACACTTGACCATCGGCCGCCACCCGCGTCTCGACCGTCCGCCCCGCCAGGGCAAACGCCGCCGACTGGTCGGGGGTTGCCGCCCCGCCGATGGACACGCCGGTGGTCATCGCCGAGACCGGGTCGAACGTGATCAGGCTGCGCACCGGGTGGCCGTCCCGCGCCTCGAGCACCTGGACCGCGCCGCGCGTGACGCGGGTCGACCGCTGGCGCATCGGCGTGGACATCGCCCCGGCCTCGACGGAGACCGCCACGTCCATCGCCTGCGTCGCGTCGAACGTGTAACGCGTCCCGGGCTCCAACCCGTAGCGGATGACTTCACCCGCCAACGCACCCGATCCGTGACCAAGAAGGGTCAGTAGCCCCGCCACCAACACCGCCCGTCGGGTCGTCACGTCGCGCATCGGTCACCTCGCCTGTTGAAAGAACCTGGCCCGTTCGTTCCGACGCCGCCAACGGCAGCAAGTTCCCAACAACATACCCGCGCTCCTATCGCCGACCAACGGGAAACGGCAGACTCTGCGCACGGGCAAACCGACACGAACCCCGGCATGCCCCAGGGGTGTTCAAAGTCAGGCCCGACCCAGCGGTCGCGCACAACGGGTCGCCCGATTGAGGAAACCGATCACCCCGGAGTTTCAGCCAGAATGCCGCGGCGGACCAGTTCTTGCTCCGGCACCCCGCCCAAGTCGCCGGTGCGTTCGACCCAGTCGGTCAACGCTTGGCTGAGCCGACGCTTCACTTCGCGGTGCTCGGGGGAGGTTGCAAGGTTCCGCGTCTCCCACGGGTCGGACTGCGTGTCATACAACTCTTCTTCGGGCTTGGTGGCGTCTGTAAACCAGGTCTGCGGCCCGGTGAGATCACCAGCGCGGCCCGCCGCTCGCCACGCCCGGCTCACCGCCCAGCGGTCTCGGTAGCGGAGGGGCTGGCCGTAGGGGATCTCAGGGTGGTAGTTGCGGATGTACTTGAATCGTCGGTCGCGTACGGCCCGGCAGCGGTCGTAGGCTTCGTCCATTCGGTCGCGGGCCGCGAAGACGTATTCGCGTGGGGTGGCGGGCTTGGGTAGGAAGCTCTGGCCGGGAGCGGACGCCGGGGCGTCAACGCCCGCCAAGCCGAGCACGGTTGGCGCGAAGTCAATGAAGCTCACCAGTTCGTCACGGGCTTGCCCGGGCGCGATTTGGCGGGGCCAGCGCACGAGCAACGGGGTGCGGAGCCCGGTGTCGTAGAGCCAGCGCTTGCCGCGAGGGAAGCCCCAGCCGTGGTCGCCGAAGAACATCACCACCGTGTTGTCGCGGAGGCCGCGCCGGTCGAGAGAGTCGAGGATGCGGCCGACGCGCCGGTCGAGGTCGGTCACTAGGTCGTAATAGCGGGCGACGGCTTGGCGGATTTCGGGCGTGTCGGGCCAGTACGGCGGGAGCCGCGTGTCGGCGGGGCTGTGCCTGAGCTCGTTGGGGATGTCGGGCGTCCGCCGGTCGACCTGCCCTTCGTGCGTGGTGAACAGGTTGATGTACGCGAAGAACGGACTGGGCGGCATCTCCGTCAACCAGTCGATCCGCTCGTTGAATGCGCCCTCGGGTGGTTTGAACTGGAAGTCTTGCTTGGAATCATTGGCGGTCTTCGCGCCCCAGGTGACGTAATAGCCGGCGCGGCGTAGTGCGTCCGTGAGCATCGGCGGCGTCTTCGCCAAAGTGCTGCGCATGTGGTGGGCGCCAAGGGTTGTAGGGTATTGCCCCGTGATCAGGCCGCACCGAGCGGGACCGCAGACCGGCGAGTGGGAGAAACAGTGGGTGAAACGTGCCCCGTCGCGCGCCATCGCGTCGAGGTGAGGCGTCGTGGCCTGGGCATCACCGTAGCAGCCGAGTTGAGGCCCGGTGTCTTCGCCGACGATCCACACGATGTTGGGCCGGTCGTCGCGGGTGGCGGCGCTGAGCGGAGCGGCCCACCAACCCGACGCGAAGCCAGCGGCTCCGACGGCTGCACGCCCCAACATCTCCCGTCGGGTTGTTAAGGCGTGAGCCGTTGCCGGCACGAGTTGCTCCGGGGGAGGAGGTGAGATGAATGCAGACAGTATCAGGTATAGCCAAACATACCGCGTGCCGAAAAGCTCCTCGTCGATCGATCGCTGTCGGACTTGCTTCAGCGACTTGGGGCCAAGGCTCTACGCTGGAGGCTACCTGCTTCATGGAGCAGCGTGCGTGAGGCGCGTCGATCGTGACCAAGCTTCGTGCTGGCCGTCCCGTCATCACGACGATAATGCGGCCTGCGTACTCTGCCCGAATCTACAACAACCCCCGTCCGACCGTCAGACCGTCCGAAATCAAGGGCACTACCCGCGGCCTTCTGTCCAGCACCCGGTCATGCTAAAGCCAATGCGGGGTCGCGGAGGGTCACCACGGCTTTACCGTTCGCGTGACGTCGATGGAGCGGCAGACGGGGTTAGCGCGGCTTGGACACAAGCGCTGCTACGAACCCGCCGTCGCGCGGAAGATCGCGCGCACTTTCGCGCGTCCTCGGCCAGCACCGCTCCAAGCGGGTAAGGCAGCAAATGCGCCACACCCAAACCTTACGTCGAAAGCCACCGACTGGACTCGAACCAGCGACCTGAGCTTTACGAAAGCTCTGCTCTACCAACTGAGCTACGGTGGCGACGGACCGCGGAGTGTACCGACGCCCCCGCGGGTTGTCACGGCGACGGGGAAGCGGCTTCGTTCTCTCCGACGGTATCGCCAGCGTCGGCTTCTTCGGCCGCCCCAACGGGAGACTCCTCGATCGCGCGAACGGGACGTTGCACCTCGTGATACCGACGAGCGGCGGGCACGCCCGGGCTGTTGTAGCCGAGCAGCCGCCAATCACCGTCGGCCACGAGCGCCGGTTCGTCTGAAAGCGCGGCCATGATTCGGTCCTGCGCCTCATTCAACCGTTCCGGGTTGGGGTTGCCGAAGAAGCCGAAGCTCAACACCTCCACCGCGGCGTGGTCTTCGATCTCGACCGCAGCATCAACACCGTCCGGGCCGACGTCCCCCAGCTCCGGATCGGCGTAGAGGAACGCCATCCGCATCGCGTCGCGCGAAACGGGCAGACCCGGGTCATCGGTGGCATCGGCGTCGTCGAGGGTTCCTGAAGCCGTATTCGTATCTGTATCGGTCGCGGGCTCCGGTTCCCGCGCGGGCGTCATCTCGACCGGGGTGGTCATGGCGATGCCCTCTCGCTGGATGTGCCCGAACAGCTTCCAGAACGCGCCCGAGCCGGTCGCGCTGGCGGCGCGGTACGCCGGGTACGCCTTGCGGATCACCTCGCTCGGCGGCCCGGGCATCGGGAACCCCGCGGGCAGTTCGGCCTCGATGATGATCCGTGGCCGCGCGGCCCGTTCGGTTTCATCCGTCGGTTCTTCGATGGTGCCGGTCGTGTCGCCGACGATCGTTGTTGGGGCGGTGGTTTCGGCGGAGGACAGTCGCGCGAGCAGCAGCACACCCGCAACCAGGCAAGCCTTGCCCACGAGCGCCGCCCAGTTCTCCCAAGCCCGATCCCGTCGACGGTAAACCTTCATGAACGATGATAGGCCGACCGCCGTATGCTTCACGCCCGCATGCGCACCGCGATGAGTTCCTTATCCGCCCGAACGGAGACGCCGATGATCAGGACCGTGCCGATGACGCTCGTGTTGGCCTTGCTCACCGGGCTGACCGCGTGCCGATCCTCGACCGCGCCAACGCCCGCTTCGGCCGCCGCTCCCACGCCCCCCGCCGAACCCGCCGCCATGAAACAAGCCGACGGTCCGAACCAAGCCGACGTTTTGCTCGACCGCGACGACCGGGTCATCCGGGTGCTGCCCAACCGCATGGTGTTGGTCGCCCAGCGCGTGCCGACGGCACCGGTGGTCTCGGCGCAGGTCTGGGTCAAGACCGGCTCGCTGTACGAGCAGGAGCACGTCGGGGCCGGGCTGTCGCACTTCCTCGAGCACCTGCTCTCCGGCGGGAGCACGTCCAATCGTACAGAAGAAGAGTCCAACGCCGTGCTCGGCCGGATCGGCGCGCAGACCAACGCCGCGACTTCCCTCGACACCGTCCGGTACTACATCAACACGACCGCCGAACACCGAGCCGAAGCCGTCGAGTTGCTCAGCGACTGGATGAAGCACAGCGTCGTCAGCGACGCGGAGTACGAGCGCGAGCGCGGCGTGATCCAGCGCGAGTTCTCCATGGGGGACGGCGACCCGCGACGCATCTTCTGGAAGCTCACGCAGCGCGCCCGCTTCGCCGGCACCCCCGACCACCCGGGCGCTCACCCGACGATCGGCTATCTCGACGAGTTCCTGACGATCAGCCGCGACGAGATCTACGACTTCTACCGCCGCATGTACGTGCCCAACAACATGGTCTTCGTCGTCGCCGGCGACATCGACCCACGGGAGACGGTCGAGCAGATGTCCGCGCTGTGGCAGGACGTCCCCGCCGGGCCGCTGCCCGACCTCGCGTTCCCCGTTGAGCCGGAGGCCGCGCCGACCGTGACCGTCGAGGGCTACGCCGACATCGCCCGACCGCGCGTCCGGCTGCTGTGGCGGGGCGTCGAGCTCGCGTCGGAACACGACTTCGCGTTGGACCTGCTCGCGACGATCCTGGGGCAGGGCGAGTCCAGCCGGCTGGTGCGCGAGCTGCGCGAAGAGCAACGGCTCGTCACGTCCATCGACGCGTACAACTTCAGCGCGACCTGGGGCCCGGGGTTCTTCGGGATCGACTTCCAACCGGCCGACGGTGTCGCGATCGAGGCAGCGGCGGACGCGGCGCTGGCTGAACTCGACCGGCTGCGCAGCGAACCGGTCACCGATTCCGAACTCGCCCGGGCCAAACGCAAGGTGCTCGCGGCGGTGCTCAAGTCCGGGCAGTCGGCCCAGCAAGTCGCGCAACGGCTGGCCAGCGACCTGATCACGACGGGCGACCCGGACTACCTCCGCCGCTACGCCGACGCCGTGCAATCCGTGAGGGCGGAGGACCTGATGGCCGCGGCAAACGCGGTGTTGCCGCAGGGGAAACACTCAAGCATTGTGATGCGGCCCGTGGGCGACACGAACCCCGTCACCCGGATCGACCGCCCCGCCACGGCCGAGGCGTCGAACGATGAAGCCGAATCCAACGCGTTTGACTTGGACAACCGCGTGCTCATCGACGAGTTGAAGAGCGCCTTGGCTAACCCATTGGCCGACCCGCGTCCGATTACGGTGGGCGAGCCGGTGAAGCACACGCTCCACAACGGGCTCACCGTCATCGCGCAACGAAACACCGTCGTCCCCGCAGTGGCCATCCAGGTGTACACCCTCGGCGGCCTGCTCAGCGACGAGCCCGGGCGCGAGGGGGTCGGCAACGCGACCCAGACGATGCTCGACCGCGGCGCGCACGGCAGGTCGGCCGAACAGCTCGCCAACGCCCTGGAGGATCTCGGCGCGTCCTTGAGCACGGGCGCGGGCAACAGCACCGCGTTCGTCACCGCCAGCGCGCTGGCCGAGGACCTGCCCGCCGTGCTCGGCATCGTGGGCGATGTCGTGCTCCGGCCCGACTTCCCCGCGTCCGAGTGGGAGACGCTGCGGCCCCGGCTGCTCGCCGCGATCGACCAGCAGGAAGACCGCTGGATCGGCGAGCTGCGCGGCCGGTTTCGAGAACGCTACTTCGGGCAGCACCCGTGGTCGCAGACCACGCTCGGCCGACGCGGCGTGGTCGAGAGCCTGACGCCAGACCAGCTGCGCAGCACGTATTTCAGCCGGCTCCGCGCGGAGCGGAGCGTCGTGGTCGTCGTCGGCGACGTCGACTCACAGCGCGCGGTCGACTTGGTGGAGGCCGAGTTCGACGACATGCCCGGCGACCCCGGAACCGCCGCGTTCGCGCCGCCGAAACCGACAACGCCGAGCCCGGGCCTGCTGGTCAGCGAGTCCGTCAAGCCGATCACCGTGGTGCAGATCGGGTTCGGCCCGACCGTCTCACGCGAGCACCCCGACTACCCGGCGTTGCAGGTGCTCGGCCGGTTGGTCAGCGCGTTCCCCAGCGGCTGGCTGGACCGGGCGTTGCGCGGCGACGGGCCGGGCCTGGTCTACGCGGTCTCGGCCGGGAACATGACCGGCGCTGTGCCGGGCTACTTCGCGGCCTTGTTCAACACCAGCGCCGACAGCGCCGACGAGGCGCTGGCCCGGACGGTGGGCGTGATCGACCGTGCCCGGAACGAGCTGGCCGACCAAACCGACCTCGAGCGTGCGAAGGCGAAGGTGCTCGCCGACGAGTTCCGGCGCAGGCAGACGAACGCCGACCTCGCGACGTCCGCCGCGCTCGACCACCTCTACGGCGTCGACGACCCGCACGGGCAACGCTTCCGGGAGCGAGTGGACGCGCTGAGCGCCGAGGACGTTCAAGCGATTGCGCGGAAGTACCTCGTCAACCCGGTCGGCGTCGTGGTCACAAAAGACGGCGTCGACCCAGACCAGCTCGAGGCCATCCTGTTGGGAGAAGGCGGAGCACCGACAGAGACGGTGTCGGAAGTGTTGTACGACTGAGCCCGACCCACTCGCGATACGCAAAAGAAACCCACGCTCGCGGAGCCTGGGCATTCGGTCCTGATGGATAGATGATCAACGGGCTCAGCGTTCGACGCGTTGACGCGGACGTTCCTCGGCGACCGGCGGGGTGGCGTAGATCGCGGTGGCATCGGGGAGGCTGATGATCGACGGGTCGCCGACCGTGCCGCGGACGCGGCTGGCCTGGCGGGCGATCCGCATGCGGTGGGCCATGTCGTCCATGAGGTACCAGTCGCGCCAGTTGGTCATGCCGGCGGCGCGGGCGGCGGCGGGATCGAGGACCCGGCCGGGGTCGACGACGCCGGTCGCCGAGTTCAGGCCGCCACCGAGCGTGACCTTCTGCCCGGTCTCGAAGGCGAGCTTGTAGGCCTCCTCGGTGCGGGTCAGGCCGTCGGCGTTGACCTCGTCGTCAGCCGACGCCATTGCGGCGTCCCCGGCCAAGTCGAGCGTCTGCACCGCGGCGAGCACCTCCTGACGGATGATCGTGCGGAGCTGCTCGGCCGACTGGTTTTGCTGCTTGGCGAACTGCTCGGTGACCTTCTCGGAGAGCTGAGCGGCGAGAGTATCGGTGTCGACGGCTGACGCTTCGTCTTCTTGCTGCGGAAGCGCGGCGACGATCTCCTTCACCAGCGCGTCGTTCTCGTAGGGGGAGGCCTCGAGCTTGGCGAGCAGCGCGTCGACCTTCTGGTCGGTCACGGCCCGTTCCTTGACGGCGTCGAGGATCTGGGCGAGTACCGGGCTCTCGGGCGCGGGCCGATTCTCGGCGAGCGCGGCGAGCTGCTCGGAGATCAGGTCGGCATCGGGCCGGTCCTTTAGTTCGTCCAGGATGTCGGTCATCTTCGCGAGCAGCGCGTCGTCGTTGCGCGGGGCGAAGCCCTCGTCGAGCCTGGTCGATACCTCGGCGAGTTGGGTTTCGATGCCGGTCAGGTCGGGCGCGGCGGGCGTGCCGTCGGTCGTGGTGCGCTCCTCGATGAGCGCGGCCAGCGTGGTCATGCGTTCGACGCCGCGGCGTTCGACGGCCTCGAGGTCGCCGAGCGTCGGCAGCGCGGCCAGGCGTTCAGACAACGCCGCGAGTTCCTGCTTGGTCGGCGCGTCTTCGAGCTTGGCGAGCGCGATGTCGAGCTTGCCGGTCGGGTCCGGCGGCAGCTGTTTGCGCAGCGCGTCGATCGCGCGGATGAGCCGGGTGCGGTCGGCCTCGGTGTCGAGGGTTTCAAGTCGGGCCATGACCTGACCCATGGGCTGAGAGAGCTGGCCGGGCATCTTCTCGATCATGCCGCGGAGTTCGGCGAAGCGTTCGTCGACCTGGGTGCCGATTTGGGAGCCCATGTCCACGGCGGCGAGGCGTTCGGCGGCCTGGCTCAGGCCCGCCACGACCTCGGGGTCCAGCGGCTGCATCGTCTTGGCGACGCGGTCGGCGGTCGCGGCGGCGAGTTGGTCTGCGGTCGGCTGGGCGGCGATCGCGGCGAGCATGCGATTCGCCAGCGCGGCGCTCTGGCCGCCCTGCTTCTGCATCGTGGTCAGCACCTCGTCGAACTTGGCGACGAGCACGTCGGACGTATCGTCGGACTCGACCGCGGCCAGCACCGAGTCGAGCTGCCGGTCCAGCTGCTGGTACGTCTTACGCTGCTCGGGCCCGAGCTTGGCCAGCATCGTGGACATCACCTCGCCGCGGTCCTTGCCCTCGGCGAGCATCGTGCGGACCTCGTCCTCGAACGCGGCGCGTTGCGGGTCGTCGGCGACGGCGGTGAGCTGCGTGCTGAGCTTCTCGCTGCTCGAGCTGGTCTTGAAGTAGGTCGCGGTGTTGATCCCGAGCAGGACCGCTGCGGCGATGGCGCCGCCGCCGATGAGCAGCTTCTGCATCTTCGGCGTGAAGGTCGCGGCGCGTTCGGGGTCGCCGAGCAGCGCGGTGCGCTCGGCCATCGTGCCGGTCATGCGGGCGAGGACGAGCACGGTGTTGCCAACCTGGAGGTAGTCGCCGTCCTTGAGCGCGGTCTTGCCGTCGATCTTCTTGTGGTTGCGGTACGTGCCGTGCGTGGAGTGCAGGTCTTCGAGGTACCACCGCCCGCCCTCGGACCACAGCCGGGCGTGGGTGCGGGAGCACTTCGGGTCGTTGAGGTGGATCTGATCGCCTTCGCGGCCGAGGACGACTTCCTGGCCGTCGAGGAGTTCGTAGATCCGGCCCTTGTCGGGGCCGCCGGCAACAATGAGGATCAGCACAGTGGGGTACCTCAGAAACAGGCCGAGCGATTCAGCACGGGTTTACACCGCTGTGGGGGACACGGCGGCTGCGAACCGACCGCGCCTCCGAGACCGCGGAACGGGGTTCGCCTAAGCCCCGATAAAATAAGGCAACTACGGCGAGTCGGCAAGGGAAAGGTGTTTCTACCGGACCCCGGCCGCGAACGCCGGCATACGACGGCGCAACGATCCGTACTCCCACCAAACACCGCGAGAGACTCCTGGCCTTCTGCCGTCACCGCCCCGCCGACACGTACACAACCCAGCTCTCGTCGCCCGGCAGCTTCCGCGTCGGTCGGTACCGTCCTTTCCCGTCATCCGCCCATACCGTCGGTTCCGTGAAGCCCGCCTCGGCCAGCGTCTCGGTCAGCTCGGCCGGGCTCCACAGCCGCCAGTCGTAGCGGAACGCGTCGCCGATCCGTCGGCCATCGGGCAGCTCGAAATGGATCCGGCAGTCGATGCGGTTCGTCGCCGCGTTGAACGCCCGCTGCTCCCAGAGGTACTCGAACCCGTCCGCGGGGCGACGCTGCGTGCCGAGCGTGACGGCACCGCCGAAGGCGTCCATCACGAACACGCCGCCATCGCGCAGACACCGCCGCGCGTGGCGGAAGTAGCGCAGCAGCGTCGGCCGGTCGTGCCAGATGAAGACGCTGAAGTTGAGGGCGGCGATGGCGTCGACGCGCGGGCCGTGGAAGGCGAGCACGTCGGCGTGGACCGGGTGCAGGCCATCGAGGTCGCCGTGGTGTCTCGCCGCCCAACGGAGCGTCGGGCCGTGCTTCTCGACCGCAACCGCCTCGCGCTGCGGGTGCGACCGGCCCCAGGCGGCGGCGACGGCACACGTCCCGGCATAGTCCTCCCGAAGCGTCACGGGCTGCACTTTGGTCTTGCCATGGTGTCGATAAGCCCGTTCGAGAAACGCGACCTCAGCGACCGGCTGCTGCACCGCGCGCTCATACAGTTCCAGACGCTCGCCCAAGGAAAAGCCGCGTTGTGCCCTTCGCGGGGCCCCCGGCTTGCGGTTTGGTCCGGCATCGCGACGCACGGCGGAACGGTACCATCCTCTGTAGTGCGGGCGGTTCGCGTCCTGCGATCAGGCCAGACAACTCTTGCCACACTCGCTCGCCCGATTCATTTGTCACTGACACCGGCCGCTTCCGATGACCCACCACCTGATCCTCTCCGTGCTCGGGCCCGACCGCCCGGGGTTGGTCGACACGCTCTCGGCGACGGTGCGCGACCACGGCGGGAACTGGCTCGAGTCGCGGATGGCCAAGCTCTCCGGGCACTTCGCCGGGGTCGTGCGCGTCGCCGTGCCGGGCGCGAACGTCGCCGCGCTGGCCGAGGCGCTGCGCGGCCTGACCGAGCAGGGGCTGGTCGTCACCACTACAGATGCCGATGACGGCCCCACCGTTGCCGAGCCGGCGGGCACGAAGCTGAGCCTGCGGTTCCTGGGCCACGACCGGCCGGGCATCGTGCGCGACATCGCCCACGCCCTGGCCGTGCGCGGCCTGAACATCACGGAGTTGACCAGCCGGGTCCGCAGCGCGCCGATGAGCGGCGAGCCGATGTTCGAGGCCAGCACCGACCTGCACGCGCCCGACGGCACCGACCTCGACGCGCTGCAGGACCAACTCGACGACCTCGCGGCAGACATGGCGATGGACCTGACCGTGACACGCCCGAATGGCGAGTCCGCGGGCCATCCGTAACGAGCCAAAGCCATGCCGACGCGTGAGTTCAACTTCGACGGGCTGGTCGGGCCGACGCACAACTACGCCGGGCTCGGGCCGGGCAACCTCGCGTCGCAGACCCACCAACACCAGGCATCGAACCCCAAGGCCGCGGCGCTCCAAGGCCTGGCGAAGATGCGGTTGCTGCACGACCTGGGCGTGCCGCAGGGGGTGCTGCCGCCGCCGCTTCGGCCGGACGTACGGTTGCTGCGTCGGCTCGGGTTCTGCGGCGACGACGCGGCGGTTCTCGCGGCGGCTCGCCGAGATGCGCCGCACCTGCTCGCCGCAGCCGCGTCAGCGTCCGCGATGTGGGCCGCCAACGCCGCCACCGTCGCGCCCTCCGCGGACACCGCGGACGGTAAAGTCCATTTCACTCCGGCGAACCTGACCGCCGCGCTGCACCGATCGATCGAGGCCGAGACCACCGGCGCGACGCTGCGGCTGATCTTCCCCGAGGGCGAACACTTCGCGCACCACGACCCGCTGCCCGCCTCCGTCGGTTTCGGCGACGAGGGCGCGGCGAACCACACACGTTTCTGCGCTAAGTATGGCGAACCCGGCGTCCAGTTGTTCGTCTACGGCGATGCCCGCCAAACCGCCGAAGACAACACGCCGTGCCGCTTCGTAGCCCGGCAGGCACACGCTGCTTCCACAGCGGTCTCCCGGCTGCACCAACTCCATCCCGACCGCGCTGTCTTTGCCCAGCAAAACCCCGATGCCATCGACGCCGGCGTGTTCCACAACGACGTGATCGCCGTCGGCGACCGAGACACGCTGCTGTACCACGAACACGCTTTCGCGGATGAATCAGACACGATCGAGCGACTCCGGCAGGCCTTCGGTGGTGTAGGTGACGGACAAGACCTGCGTCTGCTCCGCGTGTCCGAAGGCCAGCTCTCGCTCGGAGACGCGGTTCGGACCTACCTGTTCAACAGCCAACTCGTCTCGAACCCGAACAACGAACGCCTGCTGATCGTGCCAACGGATTGCGCCCAGCACGCCGGCGTCCTCGCGATACTGAACCGCTGGGTCGAGACGGGCGACCTCGACACCTGGCACGCGGTCGATGTCCGCCAATCCATGAGCAACGGCGGCGGCCCGGCCTGCCTCCGGCTGCGGGTCGTGCTGACCGAGGCGGAACAGGCGGCGATCCGCCCGGGCGTCGTGTTTACGCCGACGCTGCACGACCGGCTGAGAGGGTGGGTCGAGGCGCACTACCGCGACCGACTCCAGCCCGCGGACTTAGCCGATCCGGCCTTGCTCGACGAAGCCCGTGCCGCGCAACGGGAACTGGGCGAGATTCTCGGCTTGCCGTTGCGCGTGTAGACGCGGCTTTTGAAACCGAAACTCACGCCGGCTGCGTGGCGTGGCGATGCAGCTATGGAAAAATGTTCATCGCTCAATGCGTTGAGTCGCTCAACGTGTCGAACACCGCTTCCCAACGGTGCCGCCATCTGTGCAATCCCGGCTCGCCTGGCTCGTTGTCGCGGTCGTGAACGGCTGGGAACCCGTCGCCGACCCACAGGTGGTTCACGGTGCCGTCGGCGTTGACCCACTGGATGCGGTTGTCCCGGATGGTCACGGCGCCCGCGGTGAACCGTGAGTCCTCGTACTGATTCCACGCGTACACGCCGACGTTCGCCACGTCGGATGGTTCACCAAGAACGAGATTGCCGACGACGGCGATCTCGCCCCCGCTCGCGACGCCGACCCCGACCTGCCCGGGGTTGATGAGCACGTTCGCCTCGGCGGCTTGGAACCGGCCGCCGCCGTCGCCGAGCATGATCCCCGAGCCCGAGTCGCTGAACCCGTCGCTACCCGTGGCCGGGTCGCCGAGCAGCAGGTTGCGGTGCACGCGGATCGGCTCGGTCGGCGTGCCCCGCGACTCGAACAGGTTCACCGCGTCCTCCGCGCGGCTCGTGCCGCGGTGGTTGATGGCCACGTTGTAGCCCACCGCGTTGCCCGGACCGGACACTTTGTCGAACTGCACGAGTTGCCCGCGGGGGATCGGGCCCTGCACGTCAACCGCTACGTTGCCCAGCACCCGGACCCGCCGGCTGCGGTGCGCGTAGACCCCGGAGGCGACCCGCTCGAACCGGCTTCCCTCGATCAACACGTCGTCGCACTCGTCGAGTTCGACCCCGGCTGACGACGCGTCGCGGAAGACGCAACCCGTGACCCGCACGCCGGTGCAGTCGACCAGCCGGACCGACCGCAGGTCGGACGCCTCGATCACCACATCCCGGCAATCCTCCAGCACGACCGATGGCTCAGCGCCGATCCGCAGCCCACGGATGCGCACGCCGTGTTGGCCTCGCAACCGGATCGGTGTGTGGGTTTCGAGTTCGGGCAACGCCGGCGGCGGGAACACCGGCGACAACGGCGAAGCGGCGAGCGTCGGAGGAACGGCTTCGTCCGCACACGCCGGCACGCACGACAGGACAAACCCGATAGACAGCCAACTGAGACACTGGATCGTCGCGCCCCCCCGACGGGCGCGTACGACGGTTGAACTCAAACCGAAACCCCCTATTTTCACAGGCGATATCATCATCGCGGTTTTTTTACCGTAAACCCATTTCAATGCTGGGTTCATCCCGTTATCGTACGTCCGAGAAACGTTGGCGGGTGGGCCGGCGGCCTGCGTGCAACAAGCGGTGCCCGCATGAACAGGCGAGCACGCGCGGGCTGAACCGTGTTCCACGCGAGCGAGCGAACGTGGGAGATCGGAAGTGGGCTGTGCAGCCGGTAACTGGCCGCCGTGGCTGTGGTCGCTGGGGATGCCGCCCCGATTCAACGGGTCGGTCGCGCGGGTTGCGTGGATGGCGACGGCGATGGGTCAGGGGCAAGCCGGAGAAAAAACCGACGGGCGAGTGTGAACGGGCGAGAGACGATGCGGATACTGCAGTGCCACAACTTCTATCAGCAAGCCGGCGGCGAAGACCGGGTCCTCGCCGAGGAGAAGGCGTTGCTGGAGGCGTACGGGCACGACGTGGAGCAGTACCTCGTCCACAACAACGCGATCCCGAACCTCACCAAGCTTCAGCTCTTCGGCAAGACCCTCTGGAGCCGGGAGGCCCACCGCGGGGTGCGTGAAGCGGTGGAGCGGTTCAGGCCCGACGTGGTCCATGTGCACAACACGCTACCGCTGCTGTCGCCGTCGGTGTACTACGCCGCCCGGTCGGCCGGCGCCGCCGTGGTTCAGACGCTGCACAACTACCGCATGATTTGCCCCGGGGCGTACTGCCAGCGCGACGGCGAGGTTTGTGAGTTGTGCGTCAAGAAGTCGGTGAAGTGGCCGGCGATCCAGCACAAGTGTTACCGGGAGAACCGCGCGGCGACGGCCACGGTCGTGGCCAAACTCGCGGTGCACGGCGCAATCGGCACCTACCGCAAGGCCGTGGACCGGTTCATCGTCTGCAGCGACTTTGCCCGGGCGAAGATGGCCGAGGCCGGTTTCGGCGCGGGCAAGGTCGTGACCAAGCCGAACTTCCAGCTCTCGGACATGGGCGTCGGCCCCGGCGGCGGCGGGTACGCGATGTACCTCGGCCGGCTGTCGCCCGAGAAGGGCGTGGGCACGCTCCTCGACGCCTGGGACCGCGACGGGATGGACGTGCCACTGCACCTGGTCGGCGGCGGGCCGATGGAGGATCGGGTCCGCGAAGTGGCGTCGCGTCGGCCGGCGATCTCCGTCTTCGGGCACGCGTCGTGGGACGAAGTGATCGATCAGATGCAGCACGCGTCACTGCTCGTGTTCCCCTCCGTGACCTACGAGGGGCACCCGATGACGATGCTCGAGGCGATGCAGGCCGGGACGCCGGTCGTCGGCAGCCGGCTTGGCGCGATCCCCGAGTTGATCGTCGAGGGCGTGACCGGTTGGACGGTGCCGTCGCACCACCCCGATGCGTTGGCCGCGTGCGTCGCCGAAGTGATGGCGGACCCCGCCCGGCTCGGTGCGATGCGCCGCGGCGTCCGCCGGGTCTACGACGAACGCTACGCCGCCGACGCCAGCCACGACCGGCTGATCGCGATCTACGAGGAAGCCATCGCCAAGCGGCACGGCAAGCCGACCGAGACCGTGCACGGGCGCAGATCGGAACGCCGCGCGCAGCCGACCTCTGCAACGCAACGCACCTCCGACGAGACGGCGAACCCCGTCATGTCCCCGGCGCCGGCCGTTCAACCAGTTCAACCCATCCTGGTGGGAGACGATTCACGATGAACAAGCACGCGGTCATCCTCGCCGGCGGGAAGGGACGCCGGCTGCACCCCTACACCGTCAACTTCCCCAAGCCGCTCGCGCCCGTCGCGGACCTGCCGATCCTCGAGATCGTCATCCGCCAGCTCAAGCACGCGGGGTTCACCCGGTTCACGTTCGCCGTCGGGCACCTCGCCGAACTGCTCATGGCCTACTTCGGCGACGGCAGCAAGTGGGGCGTCGCCATCGAGTACAGCCGCGAAGAAAAGCCGCTCGGCACCGTCGCGCCGCTCACCCTCATCGACGACCTGCCGGAGCAGTTCCTCGTCATGAACGGCGACGTGCTCAGCACCATCGACTACGCCCAGTTGTTCAACTACCACCGCGACAACGAGGCCGAGCTCACCATCGCGACGCACCGCAAGCAGGTCAACATCGACCTGGGCGTGATCGAGTTCGACCACCGCATGCAGGTCACCGGTTACCGCGAGAAGCCGACGCTGCCGTACGACGTCTCGATGGGCGTCTACATCTTCAACCGCCGCGTGCTCGAGCTGGTGAAGCCCGGCGAGTACACCGACCTGCCCACGATGGTTCACCGGCTCATGGAGCACGGCCGACGGGTCAAGGTGTACCTCTCCGATTGCGAGTGGCTCGACATCGGCCGGCCCGAAGACTACGCCGAGGCGACCGCGCACTTCCTCGCCAACCGCCGCGCGTTCCTGCCCGCCGAGGCCGACGTGGACGAGCCGATGCAGCCCGACGACGCGCCGCAGGGCGTGCCGATGCCGAAGTGATCCCCCGTAACGTCGCAATACCGACGCGGTTTTTTCGTTGTGCCTGATTTCGTGTGGGGCCCGGGTCGGTTTCGGGCCTCCGAAGTGACCCAAAGGAGCGTAGAGGTGAAGGTGTTGATCGCTGGTGGAGCGGGATACGTGGGCGTGCCGATGGCGCAGCGGCTATGGGACGCCGGGCACGACGTCACCGTGTTCGACCGCCTCAGCTTCGGCAAAGAACCGCTCGCCGGCCTGACTGGGCAGGAGCGGTTCACGCTGATCGAGGGCGACATCCGCGACGAGGCGGCCGTACGCGACGCGCTGGACGGGCAAGACGCCGTGTGCCTGCTCGCCGCGATCGTCGGTGAGCCGGCCTGCAACCGCGACCCGGACGAGGCCCGCGACATCAACCTCGGCGGGGCCCGCACGCTGCTGAAAGCCGCGCAGGAAGTCGGCGTCCAGCGTTTCGTCTTCGCCAGCACGTGCAGCAACTACGGCGTCGCCGACACGTCCAAGGCCGTCGACGAACAAGCCCCCCTGAACCCGATCTCGGTCTACTCTGAAACGAAGGTGCAGGCGGAAGAGGAGATCCTCGCCGCCAAGAGCGCCACGTTCTGCCCGACCGTGCTCCGGCTGAGCACGGCGTTCGGCGTCTCGCCGCGGATGCGCTTCGACCTGCTCGTGAGCGACTTCACGCTCGCCGCCGTGAAGGACAAGAAGGTCGTGATCTACGGCGAGCAGTTCTGGCGCCCCTTCATCCACGTCCGCGACATCGCCAAGGGGTTCGAAACCGTGCTCAACGCCGACCCGGCCGACGTGTCCGGCGAGGTGTTCAACCTCGGCGGCGACGGCAACAACACCCGCAAGATCGACCTCGGCGAGTCCGTCGTGAAACACGTCGACGACGCGACGCTCGAGTTCGTTGAGCTCAACAACGACCCCCGCAGCTACCGCGTCGCCTTCGGCAAGGTCAAGTCCCGCCTCGGCTTCGAGCCGGACTGGTCCATCGACGACGGCGTCAAAGAAGTCGGCAACGCCCTGCTCGAACAGACCTGGGCCGACCCGACCGACGCGAAGTACCGCAACTGACCTAACACCCGAAAGAACACAGAGACCCGCACCGTGCCCCCCAAGTACCTGGTCAGTGACGCCGACCTCGGCGAGGCCGAGGCCCAAGCCGCCGCCGACGTCGTCCGCGGCAAGTGGCTGTCGGTCGGCCCACGCTCGGCGGCGTTCGAGGAGCAGTTCACGGCTAAGCTCGGCGTGCCGCACGCCGTGCTCGTGTCCAACTGCACCGCCGCGTTGCACCTCGTCGCCCGGCCCGACGTCGAGCGCGAGCAAGGC
>JANQPR010000211.1 GCA_028285385.1 Phycisphaera sp. | reverse complement strand
CGGGGGCGTTGACCTCGGCCACGTCGTGCTGGTTTCATGCACCGGGTTCGCGGCGCCCGGCGTCGATCTGGCTTTGATGGAGAGCCTCGACCTGCCGCGCTCCACGCCGCGGACCAACGTCGGCTTCATGGGGTGCCACGGCGCAGTCAACGGGCTGCGTGTCGCGGCGGCGCACGCCGAAGCCCTCAAGCAACCGACGCTGCTCGTGTGTGTCGAGGTTTGCACCGCGCACTTCGCGTACGGCTGGCACCCCGAGCGCGTCGTGGCCAACGCGCTATTTGCGGACGGCGCGGCCGCAGCGGTGCTCGTGCCGGGCGAGCACAACGGCGGCCACACGATCGCCAAGGTCGGCGCCTCCCTGAGCGCGGTCGTCCCAGAGTCCCGCGACGCCATGTCCTGGCACATCGGTGACCACGGCTTCGAGATGTCGCTCCGGCCTGCGGTTCCCGGCCTGATCGAGAAGAACCTCCCCGCGTTGCTCGATGAATGGCTCGAGAGAAACGGCACGGATTCGCCAAACATCAGCGGGTGGGCGGTCCACCCCGGCGGGCCACGCATCCTCGGCGCTGCGCTCCGCGCCGCGGGGCTCAACCCCACTCACGGAGACGTGTCCCGCGAAGTGTTGCGTAACCATGGCAACATGTCATCACCGACGGTGCTGTTCATCCTCGAACGGCTTCGGCAACGAGACACCAACCGGCCTTGGCTCGCGCTGGCGTTCGGCCCGGGGCTGTCGATCGAGGGCGTGCTCTTCGATTGACGCTCACCGACGCCGGTGCACGCGACGGTGACATGAGATGGCCAACAACGCGGTCGCGCCGGCCGCTGGCTCGGGCACCGCCGCGCTTGGCCACGAAGGTGCCGACGACGCACCCCAGTTCTGCAGGACGCCGTCGAGTTCGTTCTGGTCTACGGCGCCGTCAAACGGGCCACCACCCACAAGGGCAGTTTCATCACCGGCGAACGTGCCCGTGCCCCAGTTCTGCAGGACAAGGTCGAGGTCACCCTGCTCGACCTGGCCGTTGCCGTTGTAGTCTCCGACGAGCGCCGCGACGGTGTCCCACACAAACGTCGCGACGGAGCGGCCGGTGAGCCGGTAGGCGAAGCTCTTGTCGTCGCGGAGGACATTGAACCAGCGCGACGCGGCACCGGGGTTCAGCGCGATCAGGACTTCGCTGCCATCCGGGTTACGGAAGGCAACGGTCTCGATGACGTTGTCGAACGTGTCGGACGCGATGCGGACGGCGCCGGGGTCGACGAACTTGCTCGCCTGGCCGTAGGCGTAAAACTCGACCTCGGGCGTCGGCTCGCCGGTCTGCGGGTCGATCGTGACCATACCGCGGCAGACGTCGCAGCCTCCGGGCAGGTGCGGGTCGCCGTTGGGGTCTAGGGCGATGTTCCAATAGATGGACGACCGAGCCCAGTTGCGCGTCGCGCCGATCACCGAGTTGCGGACGCTGTAGACGAGGTTGCTCGCGAAGTCGGTCGCGAAGCTGCCGCCGGTGATCTCCGTGTAGTGCACTTCCTGGTCGGGGAAGAAATCGTGGTAGTTCGACTGCTGATCGACCGTGCCGTCGTAGCCGTGGAACGCCGCGCCGTCGACGTACAGCGCTGCTTCGGGGTCGTTGTTGACGACAATGGGGTACGACCAGTCGGCCCAGTTGTGGTCGAACGCGAGGATCTTGGTGTCGAGGTTTGCGGCGTCGAACGCGGGGCCGAGGTGGTCGCCGATGAAGTCGCTCTGTTCAAACGTCTGCATCGACATCGACGGGTAGTTCGGCGTCGGGTTCAGCGGCTCGTTCTGCGGCGTCACCGCGGCGATGGGCAGCCCCTCCGCGCCGTACGCCTCGACAAACTTCACGAAGTAGTCCGCGTAGGCTCCATAGAACTCCGGCTTCAACGACCCGCCGTTCAGCGATCCGTTCGTCTTCATCCACGCCGGCGGCGACCAAGGCGACGCCATCAACTGCAACTCGGGGTTGATCGACCGTGCCTGCTGCAGCGTCGGGATCACGTCAACGCGGTCGCGGTCGATCGAGAACTGCGACAGCGTCGGATCGGTCTGCCCCGCGGGAAGGTCGTTGTACGTGTACGGCGACAGCGCGAAGTCCGACGCCGCCATCGGCACGCGAACATAGCTCAACCCGATCCCGGTGTCCCGGCTGAAGAGGTCGTTCATCAGCGCGTCGCGCTGTGCCGACGACATCTCGTTCTGGATCAGCCACGCAGACGACTCGGTGACCGCCGCGCCGAAGCCGTCAATGGTCTGGTACGTCGTGGTCGGGTCGAGCGAAACCTTGGTGGCGTGGGTACCGTTACCGGGTTGGAACGTCAGTGAAGTCCGTTGTTCGAGGAGGCTGAGCCCGTCGCCGCGGGTGAGCCAGACGTCGACGTTGGTCGCCGACACCGGACTACCGGCGACGACCACCGCCGCCACGCTTAGCCACCCACGCCAAGCGAACCGTGACGAACCACAACTCAAGAAAGGCACAAACAAGATTCGGGTTCCAGGACTCCCGTGCGTGACGCGGTCTCGTGGTCACCACCGTCGCCGACAAAGCGTAGCGCCTACGAGTGCGAGGCAGCCCGCGAGTGTTGGCTCGGGGACCAAGACGCCGGCAAAGTCAGGCGACGCGGTGCTGCCCCAGTTCTGCAGCACGCCGTCGAGCTCGTTTTGGTCGACGGTGCCGTCGAACGGCCCGCCGCCCACCAGCGCCGTTTCGTCGCCAGTGAAAGTGCCCGTGCCCCAGTTCTGGAGGACGATGTCGAGGTCGCCCTGCTCGACCTGGCCGCTGCCGTCGTAGTCGCCGACTAGGGCGTCGAGGGCTTCGGCCAGCGAGGTCTCGAAGATGAACAGGTTGGCCAGCGATTGCTCCAGGTAGAACGAGTTGACGTTGTCGAAACTCACGATCGGCCGCACGTACACCGTGCCCGCCGGTGCAACCGCCGACATGTCGAACGACAGCCCGTCGCCCGTGACACTGGTATCGGCGACGACCAGCGACTCGCCGAGCTTGGTGAAGTCGTCGTCGCCGTAGAACTCGAGTCCGAAGGCGAGTTCGGCGTCAAAGTTCTCTTCGATCCGCACGTCGTCGAGCGAGAACGCGTACTCCGTCCCGGCCGTGCCCAGCACCGACTGCTGGAACAACCCGCCGCTGTTTCCGAACGTATCGGCAAAGAGGCTCGCGTGACCGTTGCCGCCGAAGAAGTCGTTAAACCCGGCGTTGCCAAAACTGCCCCAGACCGCGCCGAGGCTGCCGTCGCCGTCGATGTCTTCGAAGCCCGGGTTCTTGAGTAGGTTGCCGCCCGGCGCGGGGACCTCGGAGAGGAACGAGTCGAAGACGAACACATTCTCCTGGGTGGTCGCGGTGGACTGAACATTGTCGTACAGCAGGATGGGGCGGACGATCGCGGTCCCGGGGACCGCAGTGCCCTGCATGCTGAAGACGTTGCCGTCGGTGCTCCCGTTGGCGAGACGCACGGCGGCGTCGATGGTCACGATCGTCTCGCCGATCTTCGTGGCGTCGTCCGCGAGGTAGTACTCCAGGCCGAAACGCAGGTCGGCGTCGAAGTTCTCCTCGATCCGCGTGTTGAGCAGGTCGAACTGGTACGTCGCGCCCGCCGTGCCGGCAATCCCGGCCTGGAACACGCCGCCACTGTTGCCGACCTCGTCGGGGAAGAGGCTGGCGTGGCCATTGGCGCCGAAGAAGGCGTTGAAGTCGGCCGCGCCAAATGCGCCCCAACCGTCGCCGAACACGCTGCCGGAGCCGGTCGTGTCGGGATTGACGTCTTCAAAGCCGCGGTTGAACAGGAGGTTGTCCACGGACATCGCAGGCAGTGCGGCTGCGGTCAACGCCGCCGCTACCCCCACCGCCCACGCGGAGCACGATTGGTCACTCAGTCGAACCGGCATGATTCCTCCTCGGCTGTCGCCGCACGGTGCGGCGCGTTCGGCACCAAACTCGAAACAAAGTCACACGCAAAACGGCGGCGGCGGCACGAACCACCGACGCCGTGGAGGTCAAACGCAGGCGTCGGGACGCCGACGCAACACCAGCAACCCGCCGAGGCCCGCGAGCGCCGCCGTCGCTGGCTCGGGTACCAGCGACGTCGAGAACACAAACGCGTTCTCCTGCCCGTTGGCCGTCGAGGTCACGTTGTCGAACAGGATGATCGGCCGAACGATCGCTGTGCTCGCCGGCGCGGTGCCCATCATGCTGAACACCAGGCCGTCTCCGGTCGGGCTCAACGGGACGGGCACGATGTCTTCGCCGATCTTGGTCGAATCGTCGGCGAGGTAGTACTCCAAGCCAAACCGCAGGTCCGCCGCGGCGTTGTCCTCGATACGGACGTCCTCGAGCGTGAAGGTGTACGTCGCGCCCGGCACGGCGCCGCCGACCGACTGGAACACCCCGCCGAAGTTCCCGGGGTTGTCCATGAACAGGCTGGCGTGGCCGTTGCCGCCGAAGAAGTCGTTGAAGTCGGCGTTGCCGAAGCTGCCCCAGCCCTCACCGATGCCGCCGCCGGTGTCTTCGAAGTCGGGGTTGGTGAGAAGTTCGGCCCCCGCCACCGACGCCGCCAGCGTGGCGGTCGCCACGACCGCGGTTCGAAATACAGTCCTAAACATGACCCAAGTCCTCCAAGTATGAGTTGACATGAAACCAGAAAACAAAACACAGAGCCGCGCCGCCGTCACGGCAGCTCGGGGTATGGCCAGCCCTCGTGATAGAACGGGTTCATAAACTCGGCCGACGTGCTGAACCGCGATGTCGCTTCTTTGTAGTCGTCGAAGCGCACCGTGTCGACGTGTCCGTCGACGTAGCTCGCGTTGATCGCGCCGTCGCCACCGCCACGGTGCGGGAAGGCGTCTTCGATCCAGTCCGGGAACACCGTGTCGTAGATCAGCAGGGCGTCGGTCGCGGTGATGACGTCGTCCACCTTCAGACTCTGGATCTGCGGCTCGTCCAGGCGCTTCTCCCAAAAGGTCAGCCGGTAGAACGCCGCCTGCCAGTTGTAGCGGTAGTGCGTGTGCTGCTCGTCGTCCATGTCCGGGAACGGGCTGGGGTTGCCGCCCTCGCCCGGCGGCGGGCCTAGCGCCTCCCGGGACGGACACCGGAACGTCGCGGTGTACTCGCCCGTGCCCTTCTCGCCGCCGATGTACGGGATGAGGATGTGGTGGATGAACGGGTCGTCGGGCATGTCGCGGTTCCCGATGACCAGCAGCTCGGGCTCGTACGCCGCGGCGAGCGGGAAGTGCTCCCGGTGATCCGCGGCGTAGGCCAGTACCGCCAGCGCCTCCTGCCGGACGTTCGACGCGCACGCGATCTTCCGGCCCGTCTCCCGCGCGGCGCTCAACGCCGGAAGCAGGATCCCGATCAGCAGCGCGATAATGCTGATCACGACGAGCAACTCGATCAGCGTGAACGCGCGCGTAACTCGGCCGTACGCCTTGTTGGCGGCGGGACGCGTCGGTGTTGGGTTAGCGGGACGCATGAGAACCTTCTCGAAAGTGCGGTGCGTTTTGTGCGGAATGGCCTGGGCCATCAACTGTTGAGCCGTTGCCCCGCGGGCGACAACCGGCCGGGCTTCGACGGCGGCGGCGCTGTGGTTTGATTCACCTCCAGGACGGCGTCGACCTCGCGCCGAAGCATCGGGCCGTCGGTGCCGATGCCCGTCGCGTCCGACGACGTCGAGCCGAGTTGCCGACACAACCACCGGCCGGCCTCGAAGCCGAGCTGCTCCGCCTGCTGGCATACCGCGGTGTAGACCGGGAAGGTCATCTCGCGCAGCTGCTCGTCGTCCACGCCGACAATAGACAACTCTTCGGGGACCCTGATGCCGACCTCGAGACTGCGTCGCAGCGCGGTCACGGTCATCTGCGGGTCGGTGAAGAACATCGCGGTCGGCGGTTCGGGCAGCGACATCAGTCGATTGAATGCCGACGCCCCGCCGCGCAAGTCCACCGCCGCGGGGATCACGAGGTGTGGGTCGTAGTCGACGCCGTTGTCTTCCAGGACCTGGCGGTACGCACGGAGGCGGTCGTGGTGGTCGGTGTCGAGCACGGGGTTGTGCCCGACGCCGATGCGACGGTGCCCGAGGTGGATCAAGTGCTCAACCGCGGCGTAGGACGCGTCGTACGAGTTGCAGTAGACGAAGTTGACGCCATGGTCGTCTTCGAAGCGGTCGGCGATGACCACGTGCGGGACGCCTTCTTCGGCGATCTGCACGCAGCGGTTCCGCGACCCTTCGTCGACGCGGACGATGAAGCCGTCGACGCCGATGCGTTCCGCGAAGGCGGTGAAGCTCTCGCCCGACCGCCGGCTCTGCGGGTCGACGACGGTGACGCCGTACTTGAGCGAGATCGCCGCGCGGGTGACCCCGCCCCAGACGATCGCGTCATACCCGCTGAAGGGCGCGCCGGACGAGGCGTTGAAGAACAGCATCCCGACCAGGCCGTGTCTGGTCCGCGGGGCCAAGCGTCGGCTCCGCTTGCGGGGCGCCCGATAGCCGAGCCGCTTCGCCTCGGCCAGGACTTGATCGCGCAGGTCCTTGCTCACCACACCGGTCTGATTCAATGACCGGGACACCGTGGCGGGCGAGACGCCGACGGAACGCGCGATGTCACGAACAGTGGCCATGAGAGGATGAAGAGAAACTGAAGCCGAGAAACAAAGAAACGCGACACTATATTTTCAGAAACAAAGAATACGTGGATTCTCGGCCATGTCAACCTTCACGGGAGATTTTCTGGCCCAATCCTCAATCTCCCAGCACAGATATCTTCGGATTACGCACCCAACCCAGTAGAATACTCCACGAGCACTTGCCCAGACTCACAGCGGCTCGCCGTTCGGCCCAACTCCCCGCCACGTTCTTGTTTCAGAAACAAATCATGAAACTTCATCCCGCCTGTGCCTTGGCGACCTCGGTCGCCGCGACGCTGATCTTGTCCTCGACGCCGTCTACCGCTCGCGGCGCGGCCGGCCCGCCATCGCTGTCCGTCGCCGGCCGACACCTCGTCGACCCCGACGGGCACGTCGTCACGCTGCGCGGTGTCAACCTGGGGAACTGGTTCCTGCTCGA
This sequence comes from Phycisphaera sp., assembly GCA_028285385.1. Classification (GTDB taxonomy): domain Bacteria; phylum Planctomycetota; class Phycisphaerae; order Phycisphaerales; family Phycisphaeraceae; genus CAZIXN01. The sequence goes on along the minus strand of JANQPR010000211.1, from coordinate 31,661 downwards.
GTCATGGATGCTCGGCCTCGACTCCGCCGCCGTGCCGGACCACCACACGTTCGTCGAGACCTTGCGGGAACGGTTCGGCCCCGAACGTGCCGACGCGTTGATGGAGACGCACTACGCCAGCTGGATTCAGCGCGAGGACTTCGACCGGGTCAAGTCCTTCGGCTTCAATGCCGTCCGCTTGCCGTTCCACTACGCACTGGTCGAGAAGCGAGGCGGCGTAGCGGGCAGTCGCGAGACGATCTTCGACTTCCGTTGGCTGGACCATGCCATTGCGCTCGCCCGAGACGCCGGGGTTTACGTGATTCTTGATCTGCACGGCGCGCCGGGTGGGCAGAGCATCGACCAGCCGTCCGGCCGGGTCGGGGAGAACGAGTTGTGGACTTCACCAATCCATCAGCAGCGGACGCTTGATCTCTGGGCCGCGCTCGCCGAGCGCTACGCCAACGAGTCCGCCGTCGCGGCCTACGACGTGTTGAACGAGCCGTACGGCGATTTGAGGCAGGACCTGCGTGGTCCCATGCTCGATCTGGCAAACCGGTTGGTCCGCGTGATCCGCGCGCAAGACGAGGACACGCTGATCTATCTGCCGGGGACTTTGCAGGGCATGACGTTCTACGGCCGGCCGAGCGACCGCGGTTGGACGAATGTCGGCTACACGGAGCACTACTACCCGGGCCTGTTCGGCGACGCGACGGCGATGACGTCGCACTTCAACCTGCTCGGGCCGTTTGCGGAGAGCCGGCAACGGTTCCTTAAAGGCGCCGAAGCGCCGTTCCTGGTCGGCGAGTTCAACGTCGTGTTCGAGCGGCTGGGCGGGGCCGACATGATGCGGGCGTCCTTCGATCGCTACGCCGACTTGGGGTGGTCGGCGACGATGTGGTGCTACAAGCTCGTGCACCCTTCGGGCGGGCTGCCGGACGACAACTGGCCGCTGGTGACCAACGCCGAGCCGGTCGAGCCGATCGATGTCTTCGCCGACACCGACGACGAGATCGAGGCGAAGCTGCGGCACTACGGACAGATGAAACTGGACGAGGACAATCGCCTCCGGGAAAGGCTTACCGCCGATGCAAGTTCGTTCGCTTTTGAGCTGCCGAGCGCGGCGTCGGTCACGGCGGGCGACGACGCGTTGCCCTCGCCGTGGCTGGCGCACAATGTCGGTGGAGCAACGCCCGGCGGGCAACAGATCGAGGGCAGTCGCTGGGTCGTGCAAGGCGGCGGCCGGGACATCTTTGGTCGGTCGGACGCGTTCCGGTTTGTGTCGCGCAGCGTTGAAGGCGACTTCGGCGTGTGGACAGGGATCGAGTCGTTCACCGCGCGGGACCGCTACGCCAAAGCCGGGTTGATGCTGCGTAGCTCGCTTGAGCACGACGCGGCGCACGTGCTGCTCCACGTGTTCCCACGCGGCGAGGTGGTGCTCGCGCAACGAACAGCGCCGGGCGGCGAGACGACCGAGCGGACCCTAGCGTTCACCGGATTCCCCGTTGCGTTGGGCCTGCAACGGGTAGGCGATGATGTGCACGCGTGGGTGGCCGACAGCCAGAGGGAGTACACGCGCGTCGCCGCAATGCCATGGAAGCACACGAAAGATCGTGACGTTCGGACCGGCATTGCGTTGCTGGCGCACGACGAAGACCGGCTGGTCGAGGCGGCCTTTTTGCCCCCGACTTGGTCCACCGCGGCGCCGAAGGATGCTCAACCGCCCAACGGCTCTGCCGACGCGCCTTCCAACCTTCTTGATCGCCCTGCGACGAAAGAGCCCCCACCAACGATCAAGCCGAACTGGTTCTACTGGGGCGATGGCTGGCAGCCGCTTCGAGGCACTAAGAACGACTCGGGAATGCCGGCCATGCGGCTGGTGGTCGACAAGGCAACACCACTCGACGCCGGCACGTGGCACGATGTCACCGAGGGGGTCGAACCCGGCCGTTGGTACGCGTTCCGACTGAACGCGACGCTCAAGGGTTCGGCGCCGCTGGAAGTCGAAGCCCGGTTGGAATCCCCACCGCTGGAACCGGGTCTGCCGTGGTTGACGGTGGCGAGCGAGACGTACGAACTCGACCCCGGCACACCCGCGCAATCATCGGCACGGCTCTCGGTCTCCGGGCCGGCGCTGACGGACCGCCTCCGGCTGCTGGTCCGGGTGTCGCGGCCGGACGGCGCATCGGGACGGGGCGAGCTGCGGTTAGGCGGGTTCGGGTTGTCTGCGACCGAGCATTGAGTGGTTTTCCACAGGTTGCTCACGGGCGTCGTCGAACCGCTCCCGCGACGATCACCCAAAACTCGTCTTGCTCACGTGCCGCTAGCGGATCGGTGACGCCGCCTCGCTAGCGTCCCGGCGTGTCGCAGCACGATGGCCCCATCGACGTCGGCGAACTCCGGGTCGACCCGGAACGTTACGAGGTGACGTACGCCGGCGAACGGCTCACGCTGACGCTGATGCAGTTCAACATCCTCAAGGCGCTGGCACGCCGGCCGGGCTGGGTACAGACGCCCGAACAGATCGCCGAGACGCTGCCTCGGCGTGACGTGGGGCTCACGCCGGTGTCGCTGAAGAACCACATCTACCACCTGCGCCGACGGCTCGGCCCGGCGGGCGGCTACGTGCGTACCGTGCGCGGGCTCGGCTACACGCTTGACCCCGCCGACAACTCACGCCCTGACACGCCGAAGATTCACTGATCGCTCGTCGTTTACACCGGGGATTTCCGGAACACAGGACAGCCACCAGACGGGTTCACCGCGAACCCGTTGTTTCCTTGCGCCGTGCTCGCGCTTCGGCGACCAACGGTCGTCATTGTTCCGCTTCGCCATCACCACCCTGGAGCCACGGATGTCCCTCATTGTCTCGGCTGTTCCGAACCCGCCACGACAACGTCAAACCGGCCTTCTCGTCCCGCAAAAAACGGCATTCACCCTGATCGAGTTGCTCGTCGTGATCTCGATCATCGCGTTGCTGATCGGCATCCTCCTGCCGGCCCTCGGCGCCGCCCGTGGCACGGCCCGGACCGCGGTGTGCAAGAGCAACATGCGTCAGGCCGCCGTGGCGATGAACATCTACGTCGCGGACAACAACAACTTCTACCCCGCGGCCTACGTCTACCCCGACCAGGCGTGGGACGGCGAGAGTCAAGCCCGCAACGCGTGGACCTGGCAGCGCCAGCGCGGCAGCAACCCGCCCGAGGGGTACCTGCACTGGTCGTACTTCCTGCTGGACAACGGCCTCGAGCTTGCCGGCTTCCAGTGCCCGGAGCTCGAGAACGGCGGCTACCCCGCGACGAACTGGAACGACGGCGTCGACGCGCCCGACGGTTGGCAGAAGGGCGCCGGCGGCAGCGTCGTCGATCGGCAGGTCGACTACATGGCCTTCGCGCCCAACGAGATGATCATCCCCCGCAACAAGTTCTTTGTGAACGCACCCGGCACGGGCGGGCGGAACAATCAACTCGTCAAGGCCGACCGCGTCACCGACTCGCCGATCATGGTGACCGAATGGATGAGCAATCCGAAACAGTTGATCGTTGCCGGGGTCAGCAAGAGTCACCGTTCGATCAACCCGCTCAACTCCGCCACCGGTGCCGACGGGGCCCCGACCGGTTACCCCACCGGCACCAACATCGTCTGGACCGACACCCCGGGCGAACTCGGGTTCGGCATCCAGAAGGACGAAACCGTCCTGAACAACCAGACCGAGGGGGCGTACTTCAACAAGCCCATCAACCTCGTCGGCCGGCACCACGCGGGGGGGACCGCCAACTTCACCCGCACCGACGGCAGCGTGTTCCAGGAACGCGTGGAAGAGACCGTGCGACAGAAAGCCTGGGGCGACCAGTTCTACTCCCTGACGGGCAAGCCGACCAGGATCCTGTTCAACGGCAACGGCTTCAACGAATGACCAACACGTAGCCGTCCCGGCGTGTGGCCGGGGCGGCGTTCTCTTCCCGCCGGTGCGGCGCCGGCGGGCACGGCCTGTTCCCAACTCTTGGAGCGATAAAGATGACTGCCCAGCGGACTCTGTGTTTCAGCACGGCCGCGTTGCTCGCGGCGGCCACCGGTGCGTACGCCCCGGCCGGCTTCGCCAAGGACAATGAGGTCAACACCACCGGCGCGACCCTGTTCCGCGGCTTCTACGAAGCCAACTCACAGGGCTCCGACGCTATCGACGTCGATGGCGACGGCATCACCACCGACCTCGACGTCCCCACCGTCGACCTGCTGTTCGGCTTCTTCAACACCCAGGCCCGCGGCATCGGCTCGGGCAACGGGTTCCAGGAACTCGTCGACTTCGGCGGAAACAACGGCCCCGGCGCCCCCTGGGCCTCGGGCAACTACGACTCCAACGACTACGCCACGCGCAACGCCGGCGCCGTCACCCCCAGCTCGGCGTTCACCGGTGACGTGATCTTCGACATCGCCTCGGTCGACGTGCCCTCGTCCTGGTTTGTCACCGACACCCGCGCCGGCGCGGCCTGGGACAACTCGCCCTTCACCGGCGGCGCCCCCACACCCGGCTACGGCAACAGCCAGATCACCTCTAACCCGGTCGCGACCGGCAACGGCGCCCTCGCCGGCGGCGGGCAGAGCAACCAGCTCAAGTCGCTCACGCCCACCGGCGGCGGCACGACGCTAAACCTCAACCAAGGCAGCCCCGACCGGCAGACGCTGTTCGACACGCAGATCGCCTGGACCCCGATCGCTCCGTTCGCCAACTACGGCGCCGAGGTCGACTCCAACGGTTCCGCCGCCGGCGGCGAGGGCGAAGTCCGCAAGACCACCCTGCAGCACGGCTACGTCACCGGCCGGACCGAGACCGGCGAGAACCTCGTGTTCGTCGCCCGCGACTCCGGCTCGGGCACCCGCAACGGGTTCGCCAACTCCATCGGCGTCGACCCGTCGTGGGCCGTCGGCGACAACGCCGGCGCCAAGGGTGGCTCGGGCGACAGCCAGTTCGACCGGCTCGGGCCGGACTTCGTCCCGTCCAACAAGGGCGGCTCGTCCCGCATGGAGGGCACCGTCCAGAACCACCGCCTCGCCGTGGGCTACTCCGGCTTGGCGGACGGCCTCGGCTCCAGCAGCCGCGCCGGCGACGACTCGGTCGACGGCGACTACCACCTGCTCGCCGTTGCCAACGACACCGACGCCAACTGGGACGGCAGCAGCTACGTCTACCCCGTCCTCAACAAGACGACCGACAACAACGTCATCTTCAACGGCGACCCGAACACCGGCTTCCAGATCGGCGGCTCGCAGACCTTCGTCACCGAGGGCGACCCGCAGGCCGGCCGTATCATCGTCAACACCTCCACCGGCGAGGCCCGCTTCGACGAGAACGCGCCGCTCGGCGCCAACGAGGTCGAGTTCGTCGGCAACGGCTCGGGCAACCCCACCATGTTCAGCCCGTACGCCGCGTTGTACATGCGGAACATCATCACTTCTCTGGGCAACGCCGTCGCCAACGCCGACGCGGACGGCACCCCGGGCGACTTCCTGGCCAACTCCTTTGCGCTCGCCCCGGGGGTCGAGGTTCTGCCGGACGTAACGAACACCGACATCTTCGTTCAGGACGCGGGCTTCAGCCAGACGCTCCGCGACACGCTGTTCAACAACCCTAGCCTGCTGCCCGCCGAGAACATCTCGCCGAGCTATGGCCCGAACGCCACGCAACTCAACCGCTACGGCAAGGCCTCCGACCGCACCGCCCTGACCGACGGGCTGACCTACACCGACGGCCAGAACGGCAGCGCCGACTACGTCGCCAACAACGGCGGCACCATCGGTGAGGGCGCGAGCATGTTCGTCGGCGACGCCATCGCCGACCGCAACGCCATCGCCGGCGACTTCAATAACGACGGCACCCGCTCCGCCGCCGACGTCGCCGCCATGGTGAACGCGTACGAGAACAGCGGCGCCATCGGCGCGTCCGACACCACGGACGCGGCCGGCAACACCATCTCCAGCCGCAGCAACCTGGCCGGCAGCGACGCCAACGCGGCGCTCGAGCTGCTCGGCGACTTCAACGGCGACGGGAACTTCGACCTCAACGACGTCCGCTACGGGGCCGACGGCCTGTTCGTCAAGGGCCGCAGCGGCGACACGCTTGACCGCAAGCAGAACTTCATCGACGTGGACAACGCGTCCACCACCGGTAACCTGTTCGGCACCACGCTGGCGACCGGCACCTACGACGCCGGTGACAGCCGCGCCGACGTGGCCGGCAGCGGCCAGGAAGCCAAGGGCTGGGCGCCGCAGGGCCAGGACGGCACCGTCGACCTGCAGGACCTCGACTACGTCTACGCCCAGTTCGTCGGGCTGGACCTCGACGGCAGCGAGGGCGTCGAGTGGAGCAACCTGGACGAGGCCGTGTTCGCCGACCTCTCGGCGGACATGAACGGCGACCTGGTCATCAACCGGGCCGACCTCGAAGAAATCGCCGTCACCGTCCTCGACGGGATCTACGGCGACGTGAACTTCAACGGCCAGATCGAGCAAGGCGACCTCGACGCCGTGCTCCAGAACTGGGGCCAGACCAACACCGGCTACTCCGGCGGCGACTACAGCGCCAACGGCGTTGTCGAGCAGGCCGACCTCGACATCGTCCTGCAGAACTGGGGCAGCACCGCCGCCCCGGACTTCCGCGGCGTGGTCGTCCCGGAACCCGCGACGCTGGCGTTGCTTGGCCTCGGCGGCCTGGCCATGCTCCGCCGTCGCTCGGCCTGACCTCGCCTACGACCGATCCCACAACCCAACCCGCCGATGGCGACCCGAGGCCCCGCGCGAAACCGCGGGGTCTTGGCTTTTGAAGGCCGACCATGTCCGACGCCCGCGATGCAGACGCCGCACACATGCCGGGACACCCCCACATCTGAAGCGCCGAAGCGTTACCACAGCTTGGTCAAAACCAGTGGGGACCGCACTACCGCGCCGCCAACTCGGGCACGGCCTTCAGGGCCTCCTGGACCGCTGCTTCGATCGCCCCACCGCGCAGGTCGCGCTTGAGCACCCGGCCGTCCGGGCCGATCAGCCAGATCGAGGGGATGCCACGCACGCCGTATCGCCGCGGCAACGTCGCGTCGTTCCAGTTGCCCAAGAACCCCTGCGTCCAGCCGAGCTGCTGCTTCCGGGCGTAGTCGAACGGCGCTTTGGCTGACGGGTCTAACGACAGGCCGATCATCGCGAAGCGGTCGTCGTCGCCAAACGCGTCCCACACGGCCTTAAGGTTCGGCGTCTCCGCCTTGCAGGGGCCGCACCACACGGCCCAGAAGTCGATCAGCACGACCCTGCCGCGGTGTTCGGAGAGCGTGAAGGTCGGCGCTTCGTCGAGGGCGTCGTCTTCGTCGTAGGTGCCAGGCGTTGCGTCGGCGTCGATCACGGGCACGGTGAAGTCCGGCGCCGCGTCGCCGACGCCCAAGGTCGGCGCCATCGATTCGACGGTGACCGTGCCGAGTTCGAGCGGCTCGGCGACGTAGGCCACGCCGTCGGGCAACTCGGGGACCGTGAACCGGTGGTTGGCCCGGCCGATCATGTCGCCGAAGCCGCACTGGTTCCCTGCGGGTGGCTCGGCGACCTGGGCCGACAAGACGTATTCGCCCGGCCCAACGTTGTCGACGCGGAACGTGCCGTCGGCTTCAACGGCGAAGTTGAAGTGCTGTGTTTTCCGGTGGAACTCGGCCTGCACCTTGCTGATTTGCTGCGCCATTGCCTTCCCGGCGTCGGACCCCATGAACGACTCGCGACGGCTGGGCTCCCAGTCGTTGAAGCCTTCGGGCATCAGGCGGTCCATGGCGGCCCTCATGGCGGACGGGTCTCGGTGCGAGCGCAGTGAGCGGTGACCGTGCCGGAGGCTGCGGTCGTCGTCGGCGTCGGCCCAGGCGAGCTGACCAACCACCGGGCGACCGGCGCCGCCCAGCTTGAGCTCGTACGACTGACCGGGCTCGATCATGAGGCGCTGCGTGTTGGTGTACGAGTACGAGTTCGGTCCCACGGCGAGGTACCGCCCCACCGAGACGTCGCCGGCGACAACGCGGTCGAGCACGAACGTGCCCTCGGCATCGGTAGTCACCTGCACTTGGTGGTGCGGGCGCGGCTTCTTCTGGTTGAACCCGCGTTGCGGCCAGCCCCCGACGCGTTCGCCGGCAGCGGGCTGGTCCCCGATCAGCAGGCGACCAGTGATGCGGGCCCATGGGGTCAACGTGAGCTGGCCCGAGGCGGCGGCCAGTTCATCGCCGTCGACCTCGACGTAGCCCGCGTCGTTCGAAGCGTACAGCACGAAGTACTCGTCGAGCGGGGGCATTGTGAACCGGCCCCGCTCGTCGGTCGTGTACCGCGCCGCGCCGTTGTCGTGCGCGACCTTACCGCTCTGGACCTGCGGCATGGACCGCCCGAGCGCTACGTATACCGGCACGCCGATCGCGGGAGAGCCGGTCGCGTCGGTGAGTTGTACGACGACCGGCTCGGCCGGCGTCAGCTCGAGGTCAATCTCCACACGGCCGGCGTCCTGCGCGATCGGCTCGCTGACCGCGGGCCGGTACCCGTCGACCTCGACGCGGAACAGGCGGTACGGGTAGTTGTGGGTGAACGCCTGTTGCCAGACGCCTTCTCGGCCGGGCTGTCGGTCGTGACGGTCGCGCTGCCAGTGCGGCGCGCGATCGGCATTGAGGTCCCATCGGACGCCGGTGATGACGGCAAACGCGGGCACCGGTTCGCCGGTTTCGGCGTCGGTCACGCGTAGCGTCACGTCGAGCGGCCCGGCCATGACGACTTCGTGCACGTCGTCGGGTCGGTCGGGGTCGTTGGGGGACAGGGTGAGTTCACGACGCATGAAGTCCCGGGCGTAGACATCGAACTGTACGGAGTCGTGCGGACCGTGCCACGTTGCTTCGCCTTTTGCGTTGGTGCGGATGTTCTGCGCCAAGGTGCGGAAGCCGCGCCAGGTGTCGGCGGAGATGCCCGCGTTGGCGATCGCCTCGCCCTGTTGATCGACCACCCGGAAGCGGTACAGGGCCGCGGGCCCGAGCGCAAAGTCGACTGGGCTCATCCCGGGCGCCGCCTCGGTCTGAACCAAGTCCGGTGCCTGGCCCTTCTTCGTCACTGTCAGCACCAGCCGGCCCGGCGCGACGTTCTCGAAGCGATACCGGCCCTCGGTGTCCGTCTTCGTCGCCGGCGGCGCATTCGAGGGGAAGCGGTCGTCCCCCTGCGCGACGTGCGCCCCGGCGACCGGGTTGCCGTCCTGATCGGTGACCACGCCGGTCAACTCCGCGCCGCGGCGCAGGACAGACTCGGCGTCCCCCTTCCGCAGCGCGGTTATCGCGAGCTTCCCGCTGTAGTGACCACCCCACTGGTCCTGAAGGAAACGGTCGTCCATCCAGCGGACCTGCACGTCGATCTCTGGCGTGTCGGGAAGCGGCGGGCTCTCCCACCGGCCATTGTCGTCAGTGAACACGAGCTGATCCCGTGCGCGGTACGGCCGGGCACGTTCTTCCTGCTCCAGCGTGTTCCGCAGCCAGATCTCACCGCGCGCGTTCACGACCGGCTCGCCTGATTCGTCCACGACGCGACCGCCAACCCGCATCTCCGGGGCCAGCATGACCCGGAGTTCCTCGGTCGGTTCAATGCGCGTGAGGTCGCGCAGCCACACCTCGGCGTGGCCAGGCTTGGTCACGAACAACGCGCGGCGGGTCTGCGGCACCGCGGCGTCCGCCGACCGCAGCGTCAGCCGGCCGGCCGCGTCCGTCGTCGCCTCGACCCGAAGGTTCAGCAGGTGCGGGTCCAGCACGACCACCGCGTCCGGCACCGGTTGGCCCGCCCCGTCCACGACTCGGACCTTCAGCGCCGCGTCGGGGGACACGGCCCGTGCGCCCCGTTCTCCCAGAGTCGGCACCGTGGCCTCGTCCGCGTCGGTGCCTGACACCGGATCGAACCGGACGCCCAGCAAGTCGAAGACGCCTTCGCCTTTGCCGGCGTGGACGCGGATGTCCATCCGTTCCAGCGCCGCCGGCGTCGCGTTGTGCTCAGCCAGCACATCCCGCAGGTCGATCGACATGGTTCGCACCGCGCCGTCCGATACCAGGTCGCGGTGGTGCAGCACCGGGATCACATTCGGCTCACCGCCCCAGAACGCCAACACCGTCTTGCCCGGCTCCTCGGTCCGCAACCCCTCGGCCCGGTACGTCACGGTTAGCAGCGGCGTCCGGAACGGGTTCAACGACAGGGCCACGGGATAGTTGAGGTTCGCCCCTTTGCCTGGCTCTTCGACCGTGACCCGCAGCCGGTCGTCGAGCAGATCGAACCGGTACAGGTCCGTCGCTGGCCAGTGCCCGCAGCCACGGCTCCATGGCACGAGCGGGTTCAGTTCCAACGGCACCGACGCCACGGCGGGCGAGGCCAGACCTTGAAGCGCCGCCACGGTCAATGCGGCCATCCAACGCCAGATACGGGTCTTCATGAGTGGTCCCCTTGGAGTGTTCCCCGTAAAGATGGGTGCGGTTCGTGGGAGCGAACGTGCCAAACCCGTATTCTCGCTGTGCGCGTCGGGTCGGCCAAACGGATTCACGAAGATGGGACATTCGGGCGGCGTGTATCCACCACGGAGACTTGTCCCATCGAGCGGTTTTCAACGATCACGTCAGGTTGTTGGCTGGCCGACTTGTGAACGACCATCCACACTGATCCGGAGAAACGGCCCGCCGCCACACGCCACCGCCAAGAACCGGCCTGTTGCTTCTCACCGTGTCATCCGTCCGGAAGTAAAGCGGCTCCGCCATCGCCTTGCCGGGATATCCAATGGCCGCCGACTTTGGATGGGGTTCGAACCAATCGGGGCGACAGGATTTGAACCTGCGGCCTCCTGCTCACAAGGCAACCTCGACGTCAGGATGTTATTATAGATAGCTTATAAAAACACATATACAGATATGTGGGCCGACGCTGGATCGACCATTCGTCCTGTGTCGTCCCAACTCGTCCCGCTATGCAGGGCGGATGAAAAAATCATCCAAGCCCACTTCGGCGTGGCGATGCAGGTTGGGATGGCCTAAATAGACGTACCACAAAAGGTATGGAAACCGCCCCTACGTTTGGTTCCGCAGACTAAAATGATCCAATGGTGGTCTTGGTTTCTTGACGAGCGGGGGCACAACAGTAGCAGAGCCCGGGGCTTTTCAACCATACCGCCGAGGCCGGCGGGAGGCAGCAGTAAGCACACCTGAGCCTAACAGGGCCAGCACCGCCGTCGCCGGTTCGGGTACCAGTGTCACGTTGTCGATTTCGACCACGTCATTGCTGGTCGTGTTCACGTCGTCGTACGCGAAACCGACAACCTACGTCTCGATACCTGAAGGCACAGCGAACGTCAGGGGCGCTTGGGTTTCCCAACCGGAGGTGTTCGGCAGCGTCCGAGGGTCGTACGCCCGTCGGGCCGGGACTTCTTGGCTACTGAGGGGCTGATCGGGCGCGAATAAGAACGACGTGCCGCGTGAAAACCCCCAAACCGCGATCTCAAGCATGTTCGTGTTGCCGCTAGCGTTTGTGTTGTTGAGATCGAAACCCAACTGGTACGTGCCGCTCAACGAACCCACGCCCGTAATGATCTGGAACAACCTGGCGGGCTTTTCGGTCGCGCTCACGGCCCGGGCGTGGCCACCCGGGTTCCCACCGCTAGGCGCCGGAGTCCAGCTCTGGTCGTCATCCGTTCCGTCATACCACACTCCCATATCCAGCGCTTGTGTGACTCGGCTCTTGGCAATCATGCTTGCAGAGCTTGAAAAACCCTGGCTGGAGATCGTCGCCGCCGACCCGTCGATACCGACTATCAACCCAAAGATCGAAAAGACCGCCAACCGGAATCGTTTCATGGTGGTTCCCCGTCATTAAAGCCACAAACTACCTGCATTGTATCCGTCCGCCCCCGCGACCGGCCGCTCGGTTACTGACCGGCGTTCTTGAGGTTTCGACGCCCCCCACGGACGAAGGCCACTTCTCCTTGGACAGAATGCTTTCCACGGTAGACTGCACTCAAGGTGGATCGTTATCAGGCGACCCGTCATCCACACTTGATTCTGGGAGCGACATCATGACGAACCGGGCAGGCGTGCTGTTCTGTGCACTCGCGGGCACTGCGATCTGCGGAGCGCTGTCTCTGCCGACCGCAGCCGCAACCATCACAGTCGGCTTCGCAGGCGTCGTCGACACGGTCGATCCGGGTGTGGCAACTGTGTTCAGCCCGGGCGACACGTTCGCGGCGTCGGTGTCGTATGACGACGCGACGGCGGACGCCGCGCCGGGCGACCCCACGTTCGGCAACTACGAAGGCGCTATCACCGCCGCGTTGTTCGTAGTGCGTCGGGCCGGTAGCCCGATCTATTCGGCCGCAGCAACACCGTCGGGCACCGCACCGCTCATCCGTGTCTACGACGAGTTCCCTTCCCTGGGGTTCCCCGCCACCGATCAGATCCGGTTGGGCCTCGGCCAACCCAGCCAGTGGCCCGGCAACCCGAGCTTCGGAGCGCTAGACCTCAACCGCCTCGGGATCGGGCTCAACGACAACATCAGCCACGACGCCTTGGCCTCTGACGCGCTAACCAGCATCAACTGGAACCTCGCGGATTACGTAGACGAGCGGTTCTTCTTTTTCACGTTCCGCGATCCCGACGCACCGGGCAACATCACCGACAATGAGTCCGCCGTCACCGGGACGCTCACTTCGATCGCGGTCGTGCCCGAGCCGGTGACGGTCGGGCTCGCGTTGGTTGGGATCGGCGTCTTGGCGGGCCAACGCGGGGCTTACGCACGGTGCTAAACGTCCCCAACCCCTCCGCCCGGACCTCGGGCTAAATGCTGATGAGCACACGGATTGACCTCCCTTCCACCCGCCGAGAATACCAATTTCTATGGTTTGAGAAGCACAGTTTCGCGACTCGTCGACGCCTTCGGTTGCTTACTTTTGCACCTCACAAGCCCAAGATAAAAGCGCTTACATCACGCAGTTTATGCGACTCTAAATAGTGCAAGCCGGGGTTCGAGAGTGAAATAATCGCGTTTCTGAGTCGGGGCGACAGGATTTGAACCTGCGGCCTCCTGCTCCCAAAGCAGGCGCTCTGCCAAGCTGAGCTACGCCCCGAGCGACGGCAGTATAAACCGTGCCCTACTCGTCACGGCATGGTCACTCGGCTGACGCTAGGTACGCCGCCAACAAGTCCCGGCAGGCGAACAGGTCGTCCTGATTGATCATCTCGGTTACGGTGTGGATGTACCGGGTCGGCAGCGAGAGCGTGAAGGTGCGGGCCCCGCCGACCTGCCGCTGCATCGCGCCCGAGTCCGTGCCGCCCTTGGCGAGGATCGAACGCTGGTGCGGGATGTCGTGTTGCTCGGCCAGGCGTTCGAAGGCCTCCAGTAGTTCGCGGTCGGCGATGGAAGCGCTGTCCATGACGGTGAGCGCGGCGCCCTTGCCGAACTCGGTGCAGCGCTGGTCTTCGGGGACGCCGGGCGTGTCGACGCAGAGCGTGGTGTCGATCGCGATGCCGACATCGGGCTTGACGGTGTACGTCGAGGCGAGAGCGCCGCGGAGGCCGACCTCCTCCTGCACGGTGAACACGCAGTGGATCTCAGCGGCGTGTCGGGCGTCGTCTTCGACAAGCTTCTCGATCGCCCGGATCGCGATCCAACAGGCGATGCGGTTGTCCATGGCCTGCGACACCACGGCGTGGCCGATCTCCTCAAACGGCGCGACGAGCGTCACCATGTCCCCGATCTTGAAGCGGCGTTGCACTTCTTCCTTGGGCAGGCCGGTGTCGATCACGAACTCGCTGAGTTCCGGGATCTTTTTTTTGTCTTCCTCGGAGGCGATGTGCACGGGCTTGCCGCCGGGGTTGAGCACGCCGATCACGTCTGCCGAAGGGTCGTTGAGGTCGGGGCTGACGCGGACGAGCCGGGCGAAGAGGTTGCGGACATCGAAGCCGCCGACGTTTTGCACGCGGAGGAACCCGTCGCTCCCGACGTGCCGGACGAGGAAGCCGATCTGGTCCATGTGCGCCGCGAGCATGATGCGCGTGGGCGGTCGGTCGGCGGTCGTTCGTGCATTGCGGACCGCGATGACGGAACCAAGCGGGTCGACGGTGATCTCGTCGAACAGCGGGCCGATGCGTTCGAGGATGACGGCACGGATCCGGTCTTCGCGTCCGGGCACGCCGGGCGTGAGGCAGAGTTCTCGTAGTAGTTCCATGTCGGGCTCAACTGAGGTGCAGTTCGGTCGGTCGGGTTTCAGGGCGACTCGTCGGCGCCGGCGATCAGCATACGGAACGCGGCTTCGAGTTCGCCCAGCGCTGGGTGGCGGGCGTCGATGCGGCGCAAGACGACCAGCATCGCGCGGGCGGGCTCCGCTTCCCCGGCCGCGAGGTACCAGCGGACGGCGGCGGACGCGGCGTCGGCGTTGGCCGGCTCGCGCCGGACCCACTGCTCGTAGTACTGCCCGGCCGACAGTGCCTGTCCGGCTTGACCCAAAGCCGCAGCGTGCGCGGCCATGACCTCCGCCGTGAAGAAGTCCTCGGGCTCGGGCAAGCGGAGCACCTTCGCCGCCAGCGCCGGGTCGCCTTGGTCTACCAGCACCGCCGACAACCGCATCGCGTAGTTCCGCAGCGGCTCGCCGCCCTCGACCTGTGCGAGCTCATACGCGCGTTCCAGCGAATGCAGCGCCGCGTCCGGGTCACCCCGGCGTTCGTGCACGGTCGCGAGCAGGGCGTGGGCCTGATGCAGACTCGCGTCTGCCGCCACGGCGCGGTCGAGCCAGGCCTGCGCTTCCGGCCACTGCCGATTCGCGATGAACACGTTGGCCCGGCGGACCCACCGGGCGGGGTCGTCGGGTTCGAGCTCGATCGCGCGGTCGTAGTGGCGTGACGCCGCGTTGAGCCGGCCGAGCCGCTCGTTCATCCCGCCGGCCAAGACGTGCAGCGCCGGCTGGTTGGGTTGCAGCTCCAACGCCCGTTCAAACGACGCGAGGGCCGCCCCGAAGTCCCCCCGGCGTCCGTCGATCTGCCCGAGCAGGCGGTGCCCGTCGGCCAATCCAGGGAACGCATCCACCAGACGTTGCGTCTCCGGCCGCAGCGGACGGAAATCGCGGTCGTTCTGCAGTGCTGCGTCGAACTTCTCCGCCAGCGACGCCACGCGCGCTTGGGCCTGAGCCTCGGTCAACTCGGGGGCCGGCTCGTCCAGCCCGCCCAACGCCCACCACGCCACCGCGATGGCCGCCAACAACAAAACCACGAGGGCGGCCAAGATTGCCGAAGCCGCGCGGCCATGATGGCGACGCTCGCTCCGGGGTTCGTGCTCGAGCCAAACGAAACGCACCGCCGGAGGATACGCCACGGCGGTCGGTCACCGAGGCGGATCTATACTCAACCGATGTTGGAGCTGTCTCGAACGATCCGTTTCTGCCTGAATACCGAGGCAAACAACACCTGGGCGGACGAATCCCGCACCCCGCGGCACAACACCTACGCCGCCTGGCCTCCGCCGGCCGGGCTGCCGCGGTACTACGAACTCAAGGTGACCTGCCGGGGCGCGGCGGACCCGACCACCGGGTACTTCATCAACATCAAGCAGATCGACACGGCGGCCCGCGGCCAGGTCCTGCCGCTGTTCTGGGAGGCGGCCAAGCAGGAACAGCACGGCCAACCGGCGTCGACCGCATCGTTGCTGCTTGAATCGATCCGCCGGCTACAGCCCGCGCTCAACGACACCGTGGCCTCGCTCGAGCTGAGGCTCACGCCGTTCACTACGCTGACGATCCGCACTCAACCCGACGACACCATGCCTTACGTCCTTCTCAAGCAGCGTTACGAGTTTTCGGCCGCGCACCGGCTGCACGTCCCGAGCCTGAGCGACGAAGAGAACCAACGGACCTTCGGCAAGTGCAACAACCCGGCCGGGCACGGGCACAACTACGTCGTCGAGGTCGCCGTTCGTTGCCCCGTTGATGAGCACGGCCACGCGCTGAGCGTTGGCGCCCTCGACCGCGCCGTGGACGAGGCCGTCATCGAGAAGCTCGACCACACTAACCTGAACGTCGACGTCGACGCGTTCGCCGACCGCAACCCGTCGGTCGAGCACATCGCCGAAACGGTCTGGCATATGTTGGCCGACCATATCCCGTCACCGGCCGAGCTCGACGAACTCAGCGTGTGGGAGACCGGCAAGACGGTGTGTACATTCCGCGGGCCCGGCGTCACGCCGCCTCGGTGAACCCCGCGCCGGCGGTACACTCGGGTATGCCCGCCGCCGCCCTGCTCGCCGCCGTGCCCGACACGACGCGGACCAACGAACAGCTTGAGCTCATCCTGCGCGGCTGGATCGGCATCGCCACCATCGCCGTCGTCGGGCTGGTCGGCATCTTCGTAATCATCGGACTGCTCGTCGTCTGGCGGCGCACGCTCAGCCGCCAACGCCGACTCGAGCAGCAGGTCAGAGAGCTACGGCACTCGGTAACCGCGATCGGCGACGCGTGGGCGGCTTCGGCCAAGCGTGTGCCCGGCGGGCCCACCGCCCTACCGCAGCGTGACGACGAAGGCGCTGCCGACGACGAGGACGACGAGGAGGCCGACGACCCGTACAACCTCTTCGGCGGCCGGGACCCGCTCGACGACGGCTTCGACGACGAGGACGGGGACGACGAAGACGGCTTCGAGGACGGCGAAGACGACGAGCCGCCGCCGGGGTTCCGCTAAACCCGTCCAGCAAACCTGAATCCTCCGCCCTTGACGCCACCTTGCCGGACGGGGGCGGGCGTGCTATTTCTGCACGGCTCCCCGGTGACACGACGCGGCAACCCGCCGCGAGCCAAGCCCGAGGAAGAAAGGCCAACCCCCATGACGCTCAAACTCGCCGTGATCGCCGGCGACGGCATCGGCCCCGAGGTGGTCGACGCCGCCCTAGCCGTGCTCGACGCCGCCAAGAGTAAAGACGGCTTCGCCTACGACACGACCCGCTTCCCGTTCTCCGCCGCGCACTACCTCGAGACCGGGCACGTCCTCGAAGACGCCGACCTGGACACGCTCCGCAACTTCGACGCGATCCTGCTCGGCGCGGTCGGCGGTCAGCCCAACGACCCCCGCCTCGCCGGCGGCGTGATCGAAAAGGGGATCCTGCTCAAGCTCCGCTTCTGCTTCGACCAGTACATCAACCTCCGGCCGGTCCAGCTCTATCCCGGCATCGACACGCCGCTGAAGAACAAAGGCCCCGAGGACATCGACTTCGTCGTCGTCCGCGAGAACACGGAAGACCTCTACGTCGGCATGGGCGGCATCGCGCGCGAGCGTACGCCCCACGAAGTCTCCGAGCAAACGATGCTCGCCACCCGCTTCGGCGTCGAACGCTGCCTACGCTACGCATTCGACCTCGCCCGCAACCGGCCACGCAAACACCTCACGC
Source organism: Phycisphaera sp. (assembly GCA_028285385.1). Classification (GTDB taxonomy): domain Bacteria; phylum Planctomycetota; class Phycisphaerae; order Phycisphaerales; family Phycisphaeraceae; genus CAZIXN01. The sequence goes on along the minus strand of JANQPR010000211.1, from coordinate 14,246 downwards.
TGGTGCACAAGACGAACGTGCTCACCTACGTCGGGCAGACCTGGCACCGCGCGTTTACCGAGATCGCCGAGCAGTACAGCGACGTGCAGACCGCGTACCACCACGTCGACGCCTGCTGCATGTATATGGTCACGCAACCCGAGGTGTACGACACCGTCGTCGTGCCCAACATGTTCGGCGACATCATCACCGACCTGGGTGCCGCCATCGCCGGGGGCATGGGCATCGCCAGCTCCGGCAACCTCCAGCCCGACGGCACCGCGCCGTCCATGTTCGAGCCCGTGCATGGCAGCGCCCCCGATATTGCCGGGCAGAACAAGGCCAACCCCATCGCCACCATCGACTCGCTCGGCCTGCTGCTCCGCGAGACCGGGCGGATCAAAGGCGACAGCGCCGCAGTCCAATGCGGCCAACGCATCGGCGACGCGGTCCGGAAGGTCACCTCCAACTTTGAGGGCAAGTCCCTCGACCGCAGCGGCTACGGCACCGACGCCGTCACGAAGATGGTGATCGACGCGCTTTGAACGACGGGCGAGCCGGCCCGACCGGCCAGGGCCCCACCAAGCAACGCTCGACTACCGCTTTCGCTTCCGCCGCTCCCGACGGTGCGTGCGTTGGGGGTCCATCCGCCGGAACGCCAACCGGCCGTAAGTTCGGTCGAGCTTGAGCAGCCGGGTCAGCCGGAGGTCGAACGTGTCGTGTTGCCCGTCCGGCTCACAAACGAGCACGAACGGTGGCGAAATCCGCACCACCCGGCGCGGTTTGCCGGCGTCGTATGGGACGTAGGACAACCGCAGCGCGTGTCGCGGCCACCTCGCCGATTCGTCACAGAACGGCGGCAGCTGCGCGTCCTCGCTCTCAACGGCGACGAAGTCTCCCGGACGCAGGTCCTCAATCCCCGCGGGTCGGGGCGAAGGCACCACAGCATCCCGCTTCGACTTTTCTTTGTGTTTCTTCTGCTTGGGCATCGCTCTTCATCCCACGACAAACCTCTCGCGCACGGCAACCGCCAGACACGCCGACAACATCGCTACACACGGCCACAACTATGCCGCCCACCCGGCTACTGGGATGTCAAAGGAATCAACCCAGCGCGCGGACGGGCGAGCAACCTCGTCGAGTTGTCACCACAAACGTCAGCAACACGGGCCTCCGATCCAAAGGAAAATCGATCCCTATTCAAAACGGGGGTCGGGAAAGATATCGCCGAGCACCGATGTGTCAAGACCTTTTCTATGGGCTTGAGTTTCCGACCGCCGTGCGTCGCGCCGCCGGGTCTTAGTCCGCGACGATCTCCAGGTCTTTGACCTTCTTGTTCAGCGTGTTGCGGTTGATGCCGAGGAAATCGGCGGTGCGCACCTTGACGCCGCCGTTGTGCTTGAGCGCTTCGCGGAGCAGGTGGCGTTCGACCTGTTGGATGACCATGTCGTAGACCTCGCCGTCGTGGACCTGGTACTGCCGGATCGCCGAGGCCGCGAGCTTGCTGCACTGCCCGTCGATCGATTCGTCGGCCCGGTCGCCGCGCACCTGGCTGGCAAACATGCGGATCTGCAGCGGCAGCAGGTCGTCGGTGAAGTCTTCACCGGTCGAGAGCACCACGGCCCGCTCGATCGTGTTCTCCAACTCGCGTACGTTGCCGGGCCAGGGGTAGCGCAACAGGGTGTTCAGTGTGTCTCGGCTGATCGTCCTGAGATTCCGTTGGTTCTCGCGGTTGTACCGGTCCAGGAAGTGGTCGATCAGCAGCGGGATGTCCTCGCGCCGCGTCCGCAGCGGCGGCAGGTTGATCGTCACGACGTTAAGCCGGTAGTACAGGTCTTCGCGGAAGTTGCCCTTGCGGACCTCGTCTTCGAGCTCGAGGTTGGTGGCGGCGATGACGCGGACATCGACCTTGACGCTGTGGTGGTCGCCGACACGTTCGAGCTCGCGCTCCTGCAACACGCGCAGCAGCTTGACTTGAAGTTGCGGGTCGAGCGTGCCGACCTCGTCGAGGAAGATCGTCCCGCCGTCGGCCGCCTCGAAGCGCCCGACCTTGTCGCGCACGGCGCCGGTGAAGGCGCCCTTGACGTGCCCGAACAACTCGGACTCGAGCAGCTGGGGCGAGAGTGCGCCGCAGTTGACGCGGATGAGTGGCTTGTCCTTCCGACCGGAGTTGTAGTGGATCGCTTTGGCGATGAGTTCCTTGCCGCAGCCGGTCTCGCCGAGCAGGAGCACGGTGGCACGCGAGCTGGCGACCTGAGCGATCGTGCCAAGCACCTCGAGCATCGCCGGGCTGGACCCGATGATGTTGTCGAAGCGGTACGTGTCGCGGAGGTTATCGCGTAGCTGCCGGGTCTCTTCGAGCCACGTGTCTTTCTGAAGTTGGACCTGGTGGTGGATGCGGACGGTCTGCGCGAAGAGTCCGGCGACGATCTTGAGCACCCGCGCGTCAGAGGCGAGTTGGGCATCTGAGACAAAGGGCTTGTCGACGCTGATCGCGCCAGCGACCTGGTCGCCGTCACGGACCGGCATGCACACAAAGCTGAGCGTCTCACCGCCGTCGGCCTGGGGCTCGGCCATGGCGCGGGCCTGGGTGCGGTTGAGGAAATCGGGGTGCTTGGACACGTCGCCCACCACGGCCGGCTCGCCCGTCGCCATGACCCGCCCGGTCACCCCCTCGCCGAGGCTGTACCGGCCACGGTCTTGCTCCACGGCGGAAAGCCCGATCGACGCGACCGTCCGCAGCTCGTCCGTCGCCGAATCCAATAAAACCAACGCCGCCCGCTGAACGCCCAACCGGGCTGTGAGCACCGCCATCGCTCGCTGGAAGACCTCGCTTAGCTCCAGGGTCTCGCTGAGAATCTGGCTGATTTCTTCAATAATGACTATTTCTTGGCCAACTTGATCCATAGATTGCCCATTAGACCGGCAATTCAACGCCACCGCAAGGGATTCTGTCAGCCCTTCTGTGGCAATCGTAACCTTGCGAATTTGAATCAAATAATTGATAAAAAATAACTTAAAACAATATTGACAGCCGTGTCGTTGGGTTCCTGCGCAGAAACTTCGCGTTCGCCCCAAGGGTGTACCCGCCTTTGGAGGCCAAAGCCGATGCCCGACCATGGACGCTCCGCTTCAAATGGACCGTCGCTGCCGAACGCCGTCCTCGACGCCCTCGTGCTTGAGCACCGGCAACGGACTCTTCCACGGCTGCGGAAGCTCTGGCGGTACTACCGCAACGAGTGCCGACCCACCGCCGAGGGCCACGGGGTGTTCCCGCAGGAGGAGGGCCTGCCCGATCGGCTTCGGCGGAGCCCCGACGGCGAGCCCCGACGCGAAATCGTCATCGAGAACGACATCGCCTGGCGGATGCATACGCAGGTCGATTTCATGTTCGGCCGGCCGGTCGAGGTACGGTCCCTCGCCGATGACCCGGCCCAAGCCGAGCGCATCGACGCGCTGATCGCGGAGGTCTTCCGCGCCGCTGGCGGGGTGACTTTCTTTCAGGACCTCGCCTTGCTCGGGGCCGTGTACGGCTCGGCAGACATCCTCGTCCGCTGCGAGCCCGACCGCACCGACCCGGCGATGGGGTTCTCGCTAGAACTCATCGAAGCACGACGAGCGATCCCGGTGCTCAACGCCGGCGACTACCGCCAACTCGACGCGTACATCATCCGCACGCACAAGCGGACGTTCGAAACCGACGCTGACTCGCGACCAGGTCGCACGGCGCGATCCGCTCGACCGACGACTCAGGAACGTCTCGAGTGCTGGACCGCCGATCGCCGAGAGATGCTTGCCAGCGACGAAGGCACCGGTGCTGAGCGCCGGCTGCGTCGCCGTGAGCCAAACCCGCTGGGCCATGTCCCGGTTGTCCACATCCAAAACCTGCCGCAACCCTTCGCTTACCACGGCTTGTCCGATGTCGAGCCGTTGATCCCGCTACAGGATGAACTCAACACTCGGCTTTCCGACCGTGCGAACCGTGTGACGTTCGCCTGCTTCAAGATGTACCTGGCCAAGGGGCTCGAGGGTTTCACCGAGCGGCCGGTCGGCCCGGGGCAGATGTGGGCCACCGACAACCCCGAGGCGAGCATCGAGTCGTTCGGCGGCGACAGCGACACGCCGACCGAAGACGCTCACATCGAGCAGGTCCGCGAGGCGCTCGACAAGGCGTCCGGCGTCTCGCCGATCGCGGCGGGGGTGCTACGGGGACGCGTCGGCAACCTCACCAGCGAGAACGCGGTCCGCGTCGTGCTCCTGGGGTTGCTCGCCCGTACCGAGAAGAAACGGATCACCTACGGCGCGGGGATCGAACGCTGCTGCCAACTCATCCTGCACGCCGCCGACGTGCACGGCCTGCTGCCCAATCGCCTCGAAGACCGCCGGTTCCGTATCGACTGGCCAGACCCGTTCCCAGAGAGCCGGTCGATGCAGCTCGACAACGCAGAGCGCAAGGTCCGCCTCGGCGTGCCGCAGGAGCAGGTCCTCACCGAGCTGGGCTACGCCGACTGCCCACCGCATCTCGCCGACGAACCACACACCAAGCCGGCTGACGGGAATACGGGAGAGGCCGCTGCACATAACGCGGTCTGACACCGACGCGACCGCTAGTTGACCCCAACGCTGTCCATCGAACGAACCCGCAACCCCTGGGAGGCACGCCTTGCCCGACGAAACCCCGAAACCGGAACCAACCATCGCTCAGCAGATCGAAGCAGAAGCTCACGCACCGCCCGTATTCAACGTCAAGACCGCAGAACCCGATGCCGACAGACTCGTGCCGGTCTCAGAATCGATCCGTTACCGCAAGCGGGCGCAAGCCGCAGAGAAGCAACTCGACACACTGCAGACTCGCGTCAATGAGTTGACCGGCGCGCTCGCCGAGAGCGAACGGGCCATTGCAGCGCTCGAGCGTCGGCAGCGGATCGACGCAATGCTCTGCGAAGCCGACGCGGTCGATCTGGAGGCCGCGCGCCTGCTGACCGAAGCCGCCGTCGCCCAGATGGACGACCCCGATGTGGCGCTCGCCGTCACTGACCTCTGCCGGCAGAAGCCGCACTTGTTCCGTCGGCGGTCGACGGCGGCGCAGGCGATGGGCGTCGAGCCCGACGACGATGACCCGCTGCACGACGCCGCGATGCAAGCCAGCACGACCGGCGACCGGCGCGACCTCCTGCGCTACCTGCGGCTGCGCCGCACACGCCCGTGAGCCTCGGGGCTCGCGTTCCACTCGCTCTTTCACTCTCAGACTTTGACTTGGAGACCTCATGCCTTTCACCGGGAAAGCCACCTACTCCGCAGGCGCGACGCTGCCTGAACTCGTCGAAGACGTCGGCGACATCGTCGGCATCGTCAGCCCCTACGAAACCGCGCTACTCGATCACCTCGGCGACCCGCAGCGCACCGCGACCAGCACCGTCCACGAATGGCTCGAAGACACGCTGCTGCCCAATCACACCACCGTGAACGACGCGCTCAACGCCGGCTCGACTTCGGCCACCACGTTCACCGTGACCGATGGGTCCGTCTTCCGCTCCGGCGACTTGGTGCAGATCAACTCGGCCCGCGAGGTTATGCTCGTCACCGGCGTCAGCAGCAACGACCTTACCGTCGTGCGCGGCTACGGCTCGACCACGCCGGCCGGGCTCACCGACGGCGGGACCATCCGCTCGCTGGGCAACGCCGCGCTCGAGGGCCAAGACGCGGACGCCGCCCGCTTCACCAACCGTGCCCGGCGTCAGAACTACACGCAGATCTTCTCGGCGACCCTCGAAGTCTCCGGTTCGCAACAGGCGGCCGCGCAGCACGCGGTGGCCGACGAACTCGACTATCAGAAGCAAGAGCGCCTGCGCGAGCTGCTGCGTGACCTTGAGAACTGCGTGATCAACGGTGTCGCCCCGACGGCCGACCCACAGGGCAACGCGACCACGCGCCGCACGATGAAGGGCGTCCTGAACTCGATCACGACGAATGTCGCCGACGCCGGCACCACGGCACTGACCGAATCGATGCTCAACGGCGTGATGCGCGACATCTGGGAAACTTCTAGCGGCGCTGTCGACACGATCGTCGTCAACGGCGCCCAGAAGCGGGCGATCAACCAGTTCATCGCCAGCAGCCGAGGGTACGACGCCGGTGACACGAGGTACCGCGAGTTGGTCAGCGTCTACGAGTCGGACTTCGGCGTGTGCCGGGTCGTGCTCTGCCGGTCGGTGCCCGCTGACACGCTGATCCTGCTCGACAGCTCGCGCGTCGACGTGCTTCCGCTCAACGGGCGCAGCTTCGCCTACCAGCCGCTCGCGGCGACGGGCGACCGCGTCACCGGCCAGGTCGTCGGCGAGTACACGCTCGAGCTACGCAACGAGAACGCGCACGGCGTGCTGAACAACCTCACCAGCGCCTGACCCTTCCGCTTGGCTCTTTCTCTGCCCGGGTCGGCGGCTCCTCGCCGCCGGCCCATTTCCAGGATGACCAAACCAACGGAGTGCGCGAAATGAGTTTCTCTATTGATCGCGATCTGCTCGCCGCCTGCCCGGGCCTCCTTACCGAACTACCGTTGCCCGGGCTGACAACGCTTGACGTGACCAATGCCACGCTTACGGCCGGCACGCTGACGCTTACCGCAGGCAGCTTCGCCGACGCCGATATTGCCGCCGGGTCTGTGCTCCTGGTTGACGACACACCGCGGGAGGTGCTGGCGGTGAGTTCGGCGACGACTTGTACGACCTCGCTGATCCGTAACGACACGAGCGACGGCGCAATCTCTGGTGCTGACGCGGCCGCCACGACTGTGATTGCAAAGTCATTCGCCGTCGCGCGCGGAACCGCGTACCACGATCTCCTGCAACGCCTCGGCATCGACCCCGACCGCGACGGTGCTCAGGACCTGATCGACGGGATCGTGTCCGCTTCCGTGGTACGACGGCTCGAGGTGTTCAAGACCCTCGAACAACTGTACCTCACCGCGAGCGGGACACCAGAGCAAGAGGCGGCGTGGTCGCGAAGGGCTGCATTCTTCCGCGGCCGGTTCGCCGAGGTGTTCTTCCACGCTAAGGTCGCGCTCGACCTCGATGGCGACGGCCAGGTCGACCAGGAACGCGCCCTGAGTGTGCTCCCGACCGCGCGGGCGTGAGGAGATGAGGATCGTGACTGAGCAGCTCTTCGAACACGCACTGAACTTCGGGGTGGCCGGGCTGATGGGCGTTCTTTGGACGTGGGAGCGCATGTTCTCCCGCCAGCGTGAGCGTCAACTCACCGAGGCCCACGAGCGCATGATGTTTGAACGGGCCGAGGTCAGCGTGCTGACCGACCTGCTCGAGCGGAATACCCGAGCCGTCATTCGATTCGACGAGACCCAACGCGGCCTCCGTAGGCTGATCGAACAGATGCTCACGGCGCAAGGGCACCGCCCGGTGGACACACCGCGCCCGACGACGCAGAGCGACCCCGCGGGTGATATCTTGCACCGTGCGGAGTCCGAGCCATGAAATCAGGGGTAACGCGGCAAGAAAGTTCATCACCGAGCCGACCCAGGCGAGCGTTGGCAGGGCTCGCGCTGATCGCGTTCGCGATGCTGGTGGGCGGCTGCGTCAAAGGCGTCCAGCCCGTCGACGACGCGTCGCTCGAGAACGGGCAGGCTTGGGTTCCTCGACCGGTCTCCATGCGGATCTACCCGTCGACGCAGTTTGTCGCCGAGGGCGAGCTCTTCCTGCTTGAGGCGCGGATCGAGTTGTTCGACGCGATGGGAGACTCGGTTAAGGGAGCGGGCGACGTGCGGTGCGAGTTGTTCGCCTCCTCGGGCCGAGGCGACGGCGCACTCGGCGAACGCCTCTACGCCTGGGACATCCCGCTGCTCAGCCTGGCCGACCAGCGCGCGTACTTCGACCCGATCACCCGTGGGTACCTGTTTCGCCTCAAGCTCGACAACATGAACCCGGCACAGCAAGCCACCACGCTGCGCGTCGCGTTCACTCCCGTCGGCGGAGCCCGGATGAGTGATGAGGTTGAAATCGTCGGCCGAGGGGCGGGTTGAGTTCAGAGCGAATCGTCACAACACCGCGCGGACCCGCGACACCAACGCCTCGGCCTGAGCAACAGCCTCGGCCTCGGCGATGATCCGCAGGATCGGCTCGGTGTTGCTTGGACGCACGTGTACCCAGGTCCGGCCGATGTCGGCACGGATGCCGTCCTGCTCGTCGATCGCCTCGCCGGCAAACGCGTCGCGTACACGGTCGAGCACGGGGCCGGACGACCCGGGCGTGATCTCCAGTTTTTCTTTAAGGATCGTGTAGTGGGGGCATTCGTCGACCAACTCGCTCAACCGTTGTCGTCGTTTGGCAATCATCTCGAGTGTGACCGCCATGCCGACCAAAGAGTCGCGCACCTGGCTCACCGGCGACCAGATGATCCCCCCATTGCCCTCGCCGCCGACCGTGGCGCCGTGTTCGCGCATCGCCGCGGCGACGTTCGCCTCGCCCACCGGCGATCGGACCACGGCGGCCCCGACTCGCTCGGCCAAGTCGTCGATCATCCGGCTGGTCGACAGGTTCGCCGCCACGGTGTCCCCGGGCTTCATCAGGTGCATCGCACACAACACGAGCGTGAACTCCTCGCCGATGTACCGGCCGTGGTCGTCTACGATCGCCAGCCGGTCCGCGTCCGGGTCCTGAGCGAAACCCACATCGGCCTTGTGTTCCCGGACGGCGTCGCACAAGCCAGTCAGGTTCTCGCGCGTCGGCTCGGGCGGGTGCGGGAACAAGCCCGTCGGTTCCGCCGCGAGGTGCACGTTCGTCACGCCCAAATGCTCGAGCAACGCCGCGGCCTCGGCACCGCCGGCGCCACAGACACTGTCGACCACGGCGGTCAGTTTGGCGTCACGAACCGCCTCAACATCGATGCCGGCATCTATCACCTTGCGGACATGGGCGTCGACGCCGTCGTCGTTCGATCGGCTGAGTTGGAGTCGCTCAACCCCCACGTACTCGAAGCGGTTGTCGTGAAAGTCCGCGATCAGCCGTTCGACGTCACTCGCCGGGGGCGCGACGCCGTCGAATCGCAACGGCTTCACCCCGTTCCACGGCGTCGGGTTGTGGCTCGCGGTCAGCACAAGGCCACCGTCGGCGCTGAGCTCGCCGACCATCACCGCGATGCCTGGCGTGCTCAGGACACCAACCCGCACGACCTCACAGCCCACCGCGATCAACCCTGCCGCCGCGGCGTCTTCGTACATCGGCCCCGACGGCCGGGAGTCACGCCCGACGACCACGCGCGGGTGTGCCGCGTCGCGCGACCGCTTCAGCCAACTGCCGATCGACGCCGCGTAACGCGCGACGACTGGCGGGGTCAGCGACTCGCCGACCAAACCCCGCATCCCGCTGACGCTCAACATGAGGGGGGGGGGACCCGCCATTCAGCTCACCTCCGACGCAAACCGCAACGCGATCCACTCCAGGTCGACCTGAGCCAGTGATTCCACGACGTGGTCCGCGTCACGCAACCGCTCGACCGGGTACGAGTTGGTGACAGCCAACGTCCGCATCCCCGCGCCGATCGCCGACTGCAACCCCGCGACCGTGTCTTCAATCGCCAGACAACGCGACGCCTCGATGCCGAGCTGCTCCGCCGCCAACGCGTACGACATCGGGTCGGGCTTGCTGCGTTCGACGTCGTCGGCGGTGACGATCACGTCGAAGGCGTCCGCCCGGTCCAGCACGCCGAGCATCAGGTCGATGTCCGCCCGGGTCGCGCCGCTCGCGATCGCCACCGGCCAAGCCGCCGCCCGGGCCGCGTCGAGCAACTCCACTGCGCCGGGCAACGCGAGCTTTCCTTCCTTGGCCTTGCCCAGCGTGATCGCCTCGAACGCCGGCTGCTTCTGGTCGCACAGCTCCCGCACCCGGCGCGGCGTCGGCTCCTGCCCCACCGCTTCGAGCATCACCCGGAACGCGTCGCGGTCGTCGAAGCCGATGTACGTCTGCACGTACTGCTCGAACGCCAGCTCCAGCCCCAGCGACCGCGCGATCAGCACGAATGCCTGGTAGTGCAACGGCTCAGAGTCCACCAGCACGCCGTCGAAATCAAAGACAATCGCCTCGGGCATCGCGCGAGTCTACGGGCTTAGCCTTGCCGACCGCAAAGCCGTCCCCTGCCCACGTCTCCCGCTACGCTTCCCCTGCCAAACACGCGCTTCCTGTTCCGCCTACGACGCCCGACGATGCAACTCCGCGTCCTCCTCTTCGCGGTCCTCGCCGACCGCCTCGGCACCGACCACGTCACGGTCGACCTTCCCGCCGGCACCACCGTGACCGACCTGCTCGACCGGTTGTCGGCACAACACGCCGCGGTGGCGGAGCTGCGCGGCTCGCTCGCCGTCGCGGTCAACCACGCCTACGCCGCCGGCGACCACGTCCTGCACGCCGACGACGAGGTCGCGTTGATCCCCCCCGTCTCGGGCGGCTAAACCGCCCGAACCGCGAACGGGCCACCGGCCGCCTCCCGGCAACACCACGTCTGCTTTGGTTATCCCGACCTTGTCGGCTGGTCCGGCCGTCCCTGTCGCGCCGTTGGGGCCTGTGGGTGCGGTTTTTCCGGCGGTAGCGGTGAACCGGCGTCTCGATCCGTCCGATGCCACCGGTGAGCCAGACGCGCGGGCACCGTCCGCCGGCTCTCGGAGCCCCGCTGTCGGGGAGAAAGGCCAAGGTCCGGACATGCCCAAGCAGAAAGACATCCTCACCACCGGCGAAGTCGCCAAGATCTGCAACGTCGCCCCCCGCACCGTCTCGAAGTGGTTCGACTCCGGGCAGCTCCGCGGCTACCGCATCCCCGGCTCCAAGGACCGGCGCATCCCGCTCTCGGGGCTCATCCGGTTCATGAAGCAGCACAACATCCCGCTCGATGGCCTGCAGTCCGGCGCGACCCGTGTCCTCGTTGTCGACGAAGAATCCGAAACGCTCCAGGTCCTCAAGAAGGTCCTCGTCGAGCAGGCGAACTACGAGGTCGAGCTCGCGCACGGGGGCTTTGCCGCGGGTGTCTCCGCCGAGAAGTTCCGGCCGCACGTCCTGTTCGTCGACATGCACCTGCCCGACATCAAGGGCGAAGCCATCGCCAAGCTCGTCCGCGGCTCCGACGACCTGCAGATGACCAAGGTCATCGCCATGTCCGGCAAGCTCACCGACGGCCAGGCCCAGCACCTGCTTCAGAACGGCTTCGACGGCTACCTCAAGAAGCCCTTCCACGTCCGCCAGGTCATCGAGGCCGTGGAAGACGCCACCGCCATCGTGTACTGAACGCACTGATTCAATCGCTCTTTCCGCCTACGTGGACGAGAGCAGGGAGACCCGCGGCCCAGCAGGACGCCGCCCAGATCCAGGGCACGACCGATCCCGCACCGATCAACGAACGGAATCGCCCGCCGCACGAAAGCCACGCCGCAAGGCGTGGTTTTTGGTTGGGCATACGGGTTGGGGCAGCACGCCCCTGATTCACTTGTCAAAGAAAGCCGCGAGCGGTGTCGGTGTGAGTGTCGGTGTCGGGGCGATTGACGGACTGCGAAAACGCTTCTCGCCTGCCGACCGACACCGACACGGTCACCGACACCGCTTGCCCGCGTGTTCGGACGGGACTCTTCGGGACGCCACGCGGAACGGCGGGGGCACCCGGCGGGCCACACGGCGAGTCGGTCGCGGCGGATGCAGCGAGAGAAGCGTGTCTGCGAGCCGGCGACTGCGTCGACGGGGTCCGTGGACTCAGTCCACGGCTCGCTGCTTCAAGTCGCTGCACCGGCCGACGGTCGCAAGGCCATGAAACGCAGACCCGGGCACGTCGCATCCATCCGGCGAGGCGTCGCCCCACCCGCCGCGCTCCCCACACGGGCGCCGGCTCTACCCAAGGGGCGAATCCCTTCGGCCTGCGCAGCGAACGGGATCGACGGGAGTTGCGTGGATGGCACGAGCCGGCAAAGCTGGACTGATGTTCCGGAAACCGAAGCACGAGCGTCAGATCGACTCCGGCATGCCCGAGGAGTTTCGCTGGTCGATCCCGGCGGCCCAGGCCGTTTCGATGTTGAGCAACTTGGAGTTTGAGCGACTCGATGATCCAGAGTTGTCCGATCTCAAAAGACTCGTCCGAGACGCACACCGAGAGATCATCGATCGCGGCTTGATTGAAGCCGCGAGCCGGTTCGCGTTAGAAGACGACCCAAAGCGGAGCAAAAAGCGCGACGCGGCATCATGGGGAGTGCGGCAGCTCATCTGCGCGATGATGTGCGCTGCTGACGCGGGGATCGAGCCCTTTGCCTCGGAGCCCGTTCGCTTCGTTGAAGACCCGGAACCAGAGCGCGATTGGTCGATCTTGCCGGATTCGCTCGCCCCGCTCGCCGAGTTTGCCGAGCGCTTCGGCCATCTCCAGTTCGAGGGAAACATCGTCGCGTTCCTGGACCACGCATCCGAGCAAGAGTGGGACGAACTCCGCCGTCTGGCCGCGTTCTATTCCGAGCATCACGCAGCGGTTGATGAGTTTTCGATGCGAGAAGACCTCGAAGATCGACCCGAAATGCACCGGGTCTTTTCCTTGCCCCTGCTGCTCGACCATGCGGGGCTGACCGGATGAGCCCCGACGCGCCTAGCCCAGCATCGCGCTCAGCCCCGGCCTGAACACGACCTTGTCTTCGACGACAACGAGCTTCTCGTCGAGGTGCATCTGCAACGCGTCGGCGAGGACCTTGCCTTCGAGCTTCTGGCCGTTGGCGCGGACTTCCTCGGCGGTGTCGCGGCCGACGTCGATGTGGAAGACGTCCTGCAGGATGATCGGGCCCTCGTCGAGGTCCTCGGTGACGTAGTGCGCGGTGCAACCCGCGACGCGGACGCCGGCCTCCCAGGCCTTGTGGTACGGCTTGGCGCCGGGGAAGAACGGCAGCAGCGACGGGTGGATGTTGATGATCTGGTTCGGGTAGGCCTGCACGATCTGCGGCGGGACGATCTGCATGTACCGCGCGAGCGCGACGCAGTCGGCCTTGTACTCCGCGAGGTTCTCCAACACCCACGCGAAGTGTTCTTCTTTGTTCGTCGCCGGGTACGACTCGAACGGCAGGCCCGCTTCCTTGGCGACGGGCTCGAGGTCGGGGTGGTTGCCCAGCACGCACACGAGGTCGCCGCGGAGTTCCTTGGCCCTCCAACGCTCGATCAGCTCGTCGAGGCAGTGGCGCTCCTTGGTGACGAGCACGGCGACGCGTTTGGGGGTGGCCTCGTTCTGCAGCGAGACCTTGACGGTCATGTTGATCTTCTCGCCCTCGGCGAGCAGGCCGGGGATCAGCTCGTCCAGCCCGAGGCTCATGTCGGCGAGGTCGACGAGCATGTCCATAAGGAACCGGCCGGACGCGACCTGCTGCTCGAGGTCGAGGATGTTGACGCCGTGGTCGGCGAGGTAGGTGGCGAAGCGTGCGACGACGCCCTTCTGGTCCTGACCGATGACGGAGACGACGGCTTTGACGGAGGCGGGCATGGCAAGCTCTGGGTCGGGAGGGTTGAGGCTTCCGCAGACTTGGTCGGAGTGGACCTGGGCGGGGTGCGGTGGTGGCCGCAGCGTAGCCCGGTGTGGGGGCATCGGCCGTTTGATTCGGCGGCGGGTGTGGCCCGATTATCGGGCATGGCCCGTGGCGGTGCACGACCGGCGCGGGCTTTGGTTGAAGGCCGCGGCGGCGGTCGATGTTTCGGAGAGTTGCCGGTTGCTCGTCCACGTGCTCGTTCGAGGCCCATCATGAAGACCACTGCTGCCCCCGGGGCTCCGGCCGTTCTCCGACTCGGCGTCATGTCGGCTGTCTTGGCGGTCTCGATGGCGGCGATGAGCGCCTCGGCCGACGACTTGTTCCGCATCGACGCCACGGCGACCTCGGGCCCGGCGCTGAACGCCTCGGCGAGCGCGTCGGACCTGCCCGCGCTAATCGAAGACGCCGTGCGCAGCCAGGACGCATTCGCGGCGTTCGTCGGCCGGGACACGCAGGCGACGCTGGACTACGCCGGCATCGCCAACGCCGTGGTCGTCGATGTCAACGCGGCGGGCACGTCGGCGACGCTGCAGATCCCGCAGCTCGGGTTCAGCCGTGTCTTCGCGGGCACGGACCGCGACGACCTGGAAGACGAGATCAGCGACTTTCTGTTCCGCGAGGGGCAGCAGGTCTACGCCGACTTCCTCGAGCTCGTGCGCCGGCAGACGGTGGTCGACGCGCTCGACGGCAACCCGACGTCGGTGACCGGGCGGCTGGCGGGCAACACGAT
>JANQPR010000208.1 GCA_028285385.1 Phycisphaera sp. | reverse complement strand
CGGGGGGCCGTTCGACGGCACGGTCGACCAGAACGAGCTCGACGGCGTGCTCCAGAACTGGGGCAGCACCAGCGCCCCGGACTTCGCCGGCAGCGCCGTCCCCGAGCCCGCGGCCCTCGCGCTCCTGGGCGTCGGTGGCCTGGCGTTGCTGCGTCGCCGCGGGTAACCACCGCAGCCGATTGACCTCCAACGCCCACTGCGCCCTTGGGGACAGTGGGCGTTTTCATTTCGCCAGGTCAGCCGTGTCCAGGTCCGACGTATCGAGTCGAAGCGTTGACCGCTCAGCTACCGCGAACACAGTGTCAGTGAGCGGCAGACGATCCCAAGCCAGCCACGAACGATTAAGCGGCGCGAAGACTGAAGCGCTCATGAAGTCGATCAGGACCGGGTCGTCCATGTTGAAGCCGGGCAGCGCCACATCGCCGGCTGGCCGCGGCTCAACGCCCGGCGGCTCGGTTGCGTCCCACCACGCGACCAGGTTCGGGCGGTCTTGGCCGCACGCGGTCCACGCGTAGGCCTCAACCCTTCGACCATCCGGCGCTTCCGCCGTGAGGGGCGACAACTCACGCAACGGGTAGTCCGCACCGAAGACACTGAACACGCCCTGCGCGACGCGATACGCGAGCTTGGGCCGTTCGACGGTGCCGTCCTCGCGCGTCCACAGGAGGCCCTTGGGGTTCCGGCCCTCGAACCGCGCGCCGCCCTCCCGCCGGTAGTACATGTCCGCGATCTGAAACAGGCTGGCGGGGATGCCGCGGGCGTGGTGGGCGATCATCCGCCGGAGGTTCCACGCCGCCTGCTTCCACTCGCTCCATGGCTGGCCGCGCAAGGCCAACAGATCAGTAGACTCCGACGGGGCTCCGGTCTCGCCTTGCCGAAGCGTCGCCCGAGGCGCGTGCTTGGCCAGCAAGGCGCGAAGCGAATCCACCAACTCGAACCCGTCGTCCGGGTTTACGGGATACCCGTGAAATGAGAACTCGTGAAGCCGCGCCGCGCCGCCGGCCTCCTCAAGCCCTTCAAGGAAACGGCGCGCAAACTCGAGGTCGTTCGCCAACGCGGGCCCCGCGATCCGCGCCCGCGGTTGCTCGCGGAGCAACGTCCTCGCCGTGCGGCAAAAGAGATCGGTGTATCGAGCAGCGTCCTGCGGCCCGCGGAAGTCCGGTTCGTTCCAGACCTCCCACTCCTCGACTCGATCGCGGTACCGCGTCACGGCCGCCCGGACCCATCGGTCCCAGGCCGCCAACGCCTCCGCGGAGCAAGGCATCCCCTCCGCCAGGCCCAGCCCACCACCACCCGAGTAGGCGGGGTTGCCGTAGCTCAACTGGAACCAAGGCCGGAGCCTCTGATCCACCGCGGCCTGGACGATTTCGTCCAACCACCCCCAGTGATACAGGCCATCGCCTCGGTCACACCGCGCCCACCCGCCCTGGATCCGGACGCGTGACGCGCCGAGCGGACCAAGAAACGGGGCCACGCGACTGAAATCGATGTAGCCCCGGTCGGCCGTTTCTGCGCCGATCGTCCAAGGCGAACCCGTGGCGCGACGCGCGGGGACAGGCTGTATCTGTCCGACCTTCTTCAAGCCTTCCATGAAAACCTGCGAGCCCGCCTCCAACCGACCAAATACCTGTTGGAGACCCATAGGTGGAGTCTACCGCGGCGACGGAGCTTTGCGAGCCGAGTTCTAACCAGTTTTGATCAAAGCGAAACTGGTTCGCACCTCGAGAGAATCCGGGGTTCTGACGATTTGATCTGCATTATGCGCCTATCTTGACATGCCGTGGTGGCTGATTCGCGCGCCCATGGCTTTCGGGTTGACCAAATCCACGGCGAAGGTATACTGGTTTAAACTGGTACGGAGCTTTCTGCATGTCGTCGTCTTCTCTCTCCTTGCCGAGCAAAGCGAACCTGCTGGCCGACCTCC
The DNA here is from genome assembly GCA_028285385.1 of Phycisphaera sp. GTDB lineage: Bacteria > Planctomycetota > Phycisphaerae > Phycisphaerales > Phycisphaeraceae > CAZIXN01. Next base: position 31,176 of record JANQPR010000208.1, on the reverse strand, counting down.
GCGGGGCCAGCACGGCTCAACTCAGTTCTCGCCTCGCCGATCTGATCCGAACCGGCAAGATCGAGCCTGGCGAGACGCTGCCTTCGGAGCGGCGGCTCTCCACGGAGTTGAACATCTCCCGCGGGGCGATCCGCCGGGTCTTTGGCATCCTCGAAAGCGAAGGCCTCGTCGATTCGGGTGCCGGTCGGACACGGCGAGTCCTGCCGCAACGTCGGACGGGCTCCCTCATGGCGCAGACGATTCTCGTGATCGGGTTCAGCGAGTTGCCGAACGAACGGGTCCGGTCCGAAACGGGTTGGGACACCTACGCCCAGCTATCGGCAGCCGCGTCGCTGCAAGAAGCGGGCTACCACTGCCTCGCTCTGAACCCCGACGAAGCCACGCCGCACCACATCCGCAGCTTCCAGAGCGACCCGCCCGCGGGCGTCGTTCTCTGCCGGCCGCCTCGCAACGAGCGTAGCCGGGACATCGTCCAGCAACTCGCATCGCTGGGCCTGCGAATCGTCGCCTACGACAGCGACGTCGAGTACCCGTCGTTCGACCGGGTGTACCACGACCACGCAGCCGGCGCCGCGGCGCTCGTCGAGTGGCTGGTCGGTCAAGGCTGCAAACGCGTCTTGCCGTTCTGGCGGTTCCCGACGCCCCGCAAGTGGATCGAGCACCGCGAACAGGGCTACTTCGAGGCGATGATGAAGGCCGGCCTCGAGCCGCTCCCACCGCTGCGTACGCCTGACTTGCGGCTCAAGGGCGACCCCGAGCCGTTCGACGACATGGTCCAGTTGCAGATGGGCTTCCTTTACGAGCCGATTGTCGGCGACAACCCGATCGACGCGATCATGTGCGTCAACGACCTCCACGCCGCGGAAGCCGCGGAAGCCGTGCGTCGGCTTGGGTGCACGCCGGGGCGGGACGTGCTCATCGTAGGCTACGACAACACGTGGCAGCGCGACAACCGAAACCCCCGCCGCGAAGACCCGCCGGCGGCCACCATCGATAAACGCAACGGTTCGATCGGCGATGCCTTGGCGGGCCTGCTCTGCGCCCGACTCAACGGTGAACTTCCCAACGAGCCGCAGCACCGTGCGGCGGCCTTCGAGTTGATCACGCCTTACCCATCTGACTGAGCGACTCGTGTCGCCACCGTGTTTCCAGGCGTCCGTCTCGGCGTCGTCTCCCTTGTCACCTCCTGGAGGAAATCATGTTTGTCGGAAAGAAGAGAACACCCCTCGTCACCCGCGTGTGTCTTGGTGCCGTCGCCGGCTTCGCCGTCGCGGTGTCGGCCCACGGCACTCTCTACGAGTTGTCGACCGTGCGCGGCTCGCTGAATGGCACCACCGACCCGCCCGCGCCCGCCGACAACCTGCTCGACCGCTACGACCCAGCGGCCGTCACGGTCGTCACCGCCGCCAACATGTCGGGCCCCGACGCCAACGAAATTGCGACCGACGGGACCGACGGCAGCGGCATCGTCGAGCTGCAGCGTTTCTGGAACGGCGAGTTTCCTGGCAGCACCTTCCCCGGCTGGTTCCACCTCACACGTGGCGGCACGGGAGTGGAAGTTCTCGACTTCACCCGGGACTACTGGGCGTTCACACTGACCGCCGACCCGGGCTTCGTGCTGAACCTCGAAGACATCGAGTTCCAGTCGGCCCGTGGCGGCAGCAGCGGCCGTCGTGGCTTCGAGTTGTACGCCGAGGTCAACGGCGGCACGTTCGACGCTTCCGACCTGATCGTCGATGTCGACGACGAGGCTGGCACGCGCAACACGCCCAACCTGCGTAGTGCGCTGCTCACCGACGCGAAGTTCCAGGGCGTCACCTCGGTGGAGTTCCGCTACTACCCGCTGCCGGACCTCACGGGCCGGTCGATCGAGTTCACCAACCTCGTCGTGGACGGCGCGGTCGTCGTCCCGGAGCCGGCCAGCCTCACGCTCGCCGCGGCCGGGCTCGGCCTGGTCGGGCTGCGTCGGCGTCGTGCCTGAACTGCGTCCTTGAATCACACCCGGGTGGCGGCCCGTCCGCCGCCACCCGGCTTCGCCCTCCGCGCATCCCCTCTCTCTCGAGGCCCCGATCATGCCCGCTCCCCTCCACGGCCCGTCGCGTCGACCCACCGCGTTCACCCTCATCGAGCTGCTCGTCGTGATCAGCATCATCGCGCTGCTCATCGGGCTCCTGCTGCCCGCGCTCGGGGCCGCCCGCGAAGCCGCCCGGCGGTCGGCCTGCCTGAGCAACATCCGCCAGATCTCGTTGGGCAACTACACCTACGCCACCGACAACAAGGGCGTCATGGTCACCGGGCACACCGGCTTCGGCAGCGGCGAACACAAGCAGTTCAACTACTCCATCTGGCACGACCAGGCCAAGGACACTTGGCACCGGGGCTACATCCAACAGGGCCGGCTCTACGACTCGAACATCATCCGCGACCAGGCGGGTTACGCCTGCCCGAGCGAAACGGAAGGCCTGCTCGACACCCAGCCGTGGCCCCCGCCGGAGACCGACGCCGAGGTCGCGGCCGCCGGCGGCCCGGAACGCGTCCGCTCCGACTACTCGTCGCGACCCAACACGAACTACTGGTCTCTGACCTCGTTCTTCTCGACGTTCACCACCGCGAACCCACTCGTCAAGGTCGACTGGGTCGAGACACAGCGCTACGCGGTCTTCTCCGACCGGTCGTCGAGGCCCGAGAACATCGAGAACCGGCACAAAGACGGCGTTAACCTGTCTTTCGTGGATGGCTCCGGTTCGTTCTTCAAGCTGACCGGAGAGGTTGAAGAGCTGTACGAAAACCTGTCGCCGGGCTTCAACGCGGGCAACAACCCGGTCATGGATGATATCTGGGCGGCGTTCGAGGGCAGCTTGGAACAGTAACTGGCGTCGTCATTCGAGGTCGATCCCCTCGGCGGCGCAGATGCCGCGAAGATAGGACGCCGCAAGAAGTCTGCCGTGGATGCCGTAACCGGGCATCCACGGCTTTTCTTCGCCGTGCATCAGCGGCGCGTGGTCCATCCGGATCGGCCCGGTGAACCCGAGGTCCCGGTAGAGCCGGACCATCGCGACCATGTCCGTCGGCCCGTCGTCGTGGAAGGTCTCGTAAAAACAGTCGCGCCTGCCCGCCACGTCCCGCCAATGCACGAACGCGACGCGATCGGCGAGTCGCCGAGCGTGTTCTTGCAGCGACCCCGACATGAGTGCGAAGTTTGCCTGGCAGAACGTGACCGCGTTAACAAGGCTCGGGCAGGACCGATAGGCCCGCTCGAACCCCTCGACGCGGTGGAACAGCCGTGGCATCCCCGCAACCGAAGGAATCGGTGGGTCGTCGGGGTGTAACGCCATCCGGACGCCCGCCCGCTCCGCGGCGGGCAACACCGCCGTGACGAAGCGCTCGTAGTTTTCCCAGAGCTCGACGTGTTCAAGCGTGCGATGGGTCTCCGCCACCTTCGCCGCGTCAAACTCGCTGGTCAGCGCGCCGCCACGCAACGGCCGGGCCAGTTGCGTCCTGCTCCAGTCGTGCGCCTGGCCCGGCGGTCGGGCCATGAAGTTGTAGCAGAGCAGATGCAGCCCGAGTTCGCCCATGCTCGTCAGCATCCGGCGGTACCGATCGAACACCTCGTCACGTCCGGGGCGTCCGAGCTTGATCGGCGTCATGTCGAACGGGTCGCCCTCCAGGCCCAACAACGCGATCCCGTGTTCGGCGAAGTCGTGCTGGACCACCGCGAGCGTTTCGACGGCAGCGGGGTCGGCGCCGCCGACCAGCTCCGGCGTGACCTTCGTCACCGCGAACCGGACCCCCGCCTGTGCGGCAAGTGTCCACGAGGCGTCCGGACGCGGCGGCAACAGGAGCGTGAGTTTCATACCACGCTCGTCCGCTGGACCCAGTCGATGATTTCAGGCAGGTAGCCGAACGCCAAACCCGTCACGGTGTCGGCGGCGCCGTAGTAGATCGCGAGGCGCTCGCCGTCGGCGTCCGTCAACGCCGCGCACGGGAACACGACGTTCGGCACGTCGCCGACGCATTCGTAGATCTCGCGTGGACACATCAGGTACTCCCACGCGCGGGCACGAACCACCCATGGCTGGTCAAGGTCCAGCAGCGCCGCCCCGAAGCTGTAGACCATCCCGTTGCAGGACGTGCTGACGCCGTGGTAGATCAGGAGCCAGCCGGCCTCGGTCTCGATCGGCGTGGGCCCCGCGCCGACCTTCGTCGACTGCCAACCGCCCGTCGGCCGCATGACCCACCGGTGCCGACCCCAGTACGTGAGGTCTGGCGACCGGCTGAGCCAGATGTCGCCGAACGGTGTGTGCCCGTTGTCGGACGGCCGAGAAAGCATCACGTACTCGCCGTCGAACGTGCGCGGGAACAGGACCCCGTTACGGTTAAACGGCAGGAACGCGTTGTCGAGTTGGTGGAAAGCCTCGAAGTCTTGGGTCCAGGCCAGCCCGATGGTCGGGCCGTGATCGAGGTTGCACCACTGCACCCAGTAGCGGTCGTCGATGAACACGACGCGCGGGTCGTAGCCCGCGTGGTATCGGACGCCCTTGGCCTGACTGGCAAACTTAATCTCGTCCTGCCGGAGGTCCCACCGGATCCCGTCATCGGAGAACCCGACGTGCAGGCACTGCTTCCGTGCGCGGTCGTCGCAACGGAACACGCCGGCGAGCCGGTCGCCGAACGGCACCACGGCGGAGTTGAAGACGGAGTTGCTAGTAGGCAGGTGGTCGCGCCCGATGATCGGGTTGCCGGAGTACCGCCAGAGCAGATGTGGGCTGGGCTGGGTCGGTCGGTCTTCCCACGGGAAGGGCGCGGTGCCGGAGGTTGGCGTGGCGTTGGGCATCGGTGCGTCGAACTCCTATGTCTGGTCATCCCTTGATCGCGCCGGCCGTCACGCCGCGGACGAACCAGCGCATGGTGAACACGAACAGCACCAATAGCGGGATCGACGCGATGGCGTAGCCGGCCATCATCTGCCCCCACTGTTTGACGTACTCGCCCTCGAGCCGGAGAAGGCCGACCGGGATGGTCAGCTTGCTCTCGTCCTTCAACACGACGAGCGGGAGCATGACCTGGTTCCACGTGCCGAGGAAGTCGAGGATCGTCAGCGTCGCCAGGATGGGCAGGCTCAGCGGGACCACCACCGTCCAGACCTGCCGCAGGTGCCCCGCACCGTCGATCTGTGCCGACTCGAAAAGCTCCTTGGGGATCTCTTCGATGAACTGCCGAAGGATAAAGATGCCCGCGACCTGCCCGCCGGCGGCGCCCATGATGACCAGGGCCCACAGATTATTGACCAGCCCCAGGTTGCGGATGAGCCAGAACACGGTGACCAGCGTCGCGGCCGTGCCCGGCAGGAACATCGACGCGATAATCAGGTAGTAGAACACGTTCTTGAGCGGGAACCGGTACCGCGCGAAGACGTAAGACGCGAGCGTGACCATCACCAGCGTGCACGCGGACGCCGTGACCGAGACGAAGATCGAGTTGGTGATGTACGGCTTGACGATCGCCCACGCCTCGGCCCAGTTGTGCCACTGCCACGTGTCGAGCGCGTCGAAGAAGAACGGGTTCGATTCGTACTGCGCGTTAGTCTTGAAGCTGATGATGACCGTCACGAGCAGCGGGTAAAACGCAAACACCAGCACGGCCAGCACGATCCCGTACTTCACGACTTCGGCGGCAGGAGTGGTTCGGCGCGACACGGCTTACTTCTCCACCTTGACGTACTTCTGATAGATCACGGTCAGCAGCAGGATGATGACGAACATCACCATGCCCAGCGCGCAGGCGTACCCGTAACGCAGGTCGATGAACGCCGAGCGGTACATGTAGAGCCCGGGGACCATGCCGACGTTGCCCGGCCCGCCGTCCTGGCCCAGCAGGATCAGGTACAGCTCGTACGCGGTCAGCGTGCCGATCGTCATGAAGATCAGGTTGATGCGCACCTGCGTCATGATCAGCGGCAGCTCGATCCGGAAGAGCTTGCCGACCGGCCCAACCCCGTCGAGCTCGGCGGCCTCGTAGACGTCGTCGGAGATCTGCTGCAAACCGGCGAGGTAGATCAGCACCCCGACCGTCCCCACCCACGGGAATCCCCAGATGATCAGGGCCGGCAGGACCAGGTCCTGGTTACCCAGCCACGCCGGGGTCCCGCCGGCGAACTGCTCGGTCGGACGCGTCCAGATCATCCCGAACGCGACCAGCACCGCGCCACCGATCACGACAGCCAGGCCCGAACGCCGGAGTAAGTCGGTTGCGCTAAGGCGGTCAACCTTGGCGTGCAGCAACTCTCCGGCACCAATCCCGATCGCCAACAGCACTGGGAGACGCCACGGCTCGTGGCCGCAGGCCCACATGCCGTACATCACCAGCAGCGGCCAGACCAACCAACCCGCCCCCAACGTTAGCGCCAATGCGATGAGCCACCCCACCAAACACACGACCGCGAACAGAATGCCGGCTCCGCCGCTGCTTAACGCCAACGCGCCAAAGAGCTGCGCAACCATCGGCGCAACGATCACGAGCGCGTAGCCCCACCACCGACGGGCGTCGCGGCGGCCTTGCACCGAGAAGATCAGGAGCACCCCGCCCAGCGCGATCGCGGCCCACACCCCGCCGAACACCGGCGAAACGAAAGTATCCAGGGCCGGCCGCAACGCAGCGGCCACCCGCGGCATGACGCCCGGCGCGTCGGCGGTGCCGTCCAGCCACGCCAGCACCGACATCAGCCCTGTGGCGTTCAGCAGCCGGTTGAAGATCCCCAACTCGGGGTCGTAAAAACTCTTCCACACCAGCAGCCACACCATCCCCGGCACGACCATCGGCACGACGAACAGGACCTGAAGCCGGTAGCGCATCCGGTCCGACGCGATGCGGTGCAGCGCAATCGCAACGATGATCGCCGGCCACATCTTCACCAGGTTCGCGAGCAACATGATGACAACGACGCGGAACGACTGCCAGAACAGCGGGTCGCCGAACACTTCAACGAAGTTGCTGATGCCGACAAACTCTTCGACCGTCCCGGGCGTCCACCGGAACATGGACTTGATCAGGACGTCGACCTTTGGGTAGTAGCCGAACACGGCCATGCTGAGCAGCGTGGGCAGCAGCAGCAAGTACAGTCCGGCGTACTTGCGCACCCGCGGCAGCCAGTGCCGGCGCCGCGGTCGGGTCGTCGGTGCGTCGGGCCGCGTCATGGCGGGTTGCGTAGCGTGTTCGGGGGAACGCAGCATGCCGGACGATCAAGGGAACTCGGGGAACGGCTGGTCGGGGTACAGCCGGTGCCACGACCACGAGGGCACCTGTCCGTTGAATCTGAGACTCGAGCGGCGCAGGGCGCGCAGCACCCGCGATTGCGCGTCGTCATGCTCGAGCAGCAGGTCCCGGGCCACCTGAACGGCCAGGGACGCGTCCGCGTTCCGCACCCAGTCGCGGTTCTTCAGGCGGTAGCGGTCCCAGACACGGTCGACGCCGTTGAACGGGTCGGCGGCGGCGGCTTCAACCCGCTCAACAAACTCGTCGTACGTCAGGTCGCCCGCTAGATAGTTCTTCAGCTCGCCCTCGTAACGGGTGGCAATCTGGCCGACGTCGCCTCCGCTGAACATCATCGCAGACTTCTTCGAGACGCCGCGCGGGTCGGGCCGGAAGGCCTCCACCTCCGCGTTCGACACCGTCCCGAGGACGATCGGCACCCAGGCGGTGTGTTGGTTGAAGCGCTGGTTCGCGGCGTAGCTGGTGAGGAAGCGCAAGAAGTCCAACGCCCAGTCCCGGTTCGGCGAGCTCCGGTTGACCATGAACTGCGCCCCGCCGCTCGACGAGACGCTGTTTTCGCCGGGACCGCATTGGTCCGCCCAACGCTCGCCGAGCCCGGGGAGCGGGAAGTCGATGACGCTGACTTCGAACTTCCCTTCCGCGGCCTGGAAAATGCTCGCCGCGTCCCAGACCCCGCTCGCGATCATCGCCGCCTGCCCTGAGACGAACCGCCGCCGGGCCTGCTCGCGGTCGAGCCCAAGGAACCCCGCCGGGAACAGCCGGCTGATCTCCTGCAGGCACTCGAAGTACGAACGGATCGCGGGGTCACGGAAAGACCAAGCCCCGGATTGCCACCCGAACCAGGTCTCCCGCGAGTCGATCGAGACGTTGTAGTCGAGGTCCAACGCGGCGGCGTACGAAGCGGTGAACGGCGTGAGGTAGTTCGTCGCGAAGATGCCGTACGAGTAGTTGCTCCCTGCGATCGGCACGACGGAGACGTCACGGTCGCCGTCGTACAACCGCTGGATCGCGTGCCCAATCAGGATGAAGCGCCCCAAGGTGTCGGGCGGTCCACCGGTCGCCAACCATGCCGCATACGCGTCGTCTTCAGACACGAATCCTGCGTCGCCTTGGACGGAGCGCTGCCGCAACAACCGCGCGTACCAGCCCGGCGGCGGAGACTGGCTCGCTGCGTCACGCAGGTACGCCTTGGCCTCCTGCAGCAGCGACTCGTTCACGAACAGTTTCTTCGTGCCCGCGAAGCTCGTGGGTACTGAGTAGAAGTCCTGGAGGTTGACGTTCCACCCCGACTGCATCCCGTTCAGAAAGGTGTCTCGCCAAGGCCGGTTCGCGAGCGCGTCGACGAGGCGGGGATCGAGGCCGTCGGGGAGGTACTCCGGCTGGTTATACGCGTTGGGTTGGGACACCGCCGCGCCGAGCCCCTCGAAGTACTGCGCGATGGCGTTGCCGCCTGTGAGTGTGCTCGTGCCCTGTTGGCAGAGGTCCGGCGCGGTGCCGCTGATCACGTGGACGTTCAGGATCTGGGCGTAGACCCGGTTGGGGACCGCGAGTTGCTCGACCCGAACGCCCGCGGCTTGAACGTGCGGCAGGTCGTGGTACGCCTCGATGATCGCCTGAAGCCCTTCCCGAAACCCGGGCTCCAACTGCCAATGCATCACCTGGACCACCCGCGCATCGGGATCGACATCGAGCGCGTCCGCGCTCTGGCCTCGACCGGGCAACGAGGTCGCCACGACGCTGAAGGCGTACGCCACGCCGACCAACAGCGCGCCGATAAGGTCCATGCTCGGTCGCGGGACCCTGCTACTCATCACCATCAAGCTCCACGTCGATACCAAAGGTCTCAAGGTCTGGCGTGGGCGCGTCGATCTCGGGGAACGCGGACTTGAGCCGTTCGATCGCGAGCCGGGCCTCGAAGGCGTGGCCGCTGTAGGGCGCCTCGCGGACGATGCGCGTGTAGAACGCCACCGCCGTCTCGGGGTCGTCGTTGCGGCTCTCGGAGAACCGCGCGATCAGCCACCACGTGCGGGCCGAGAGGTTGGGCTCGGACAGCCCCAACTCTTCCGCGCGTTGGAAGCGAGCGATGGCTTCGCGTTCGTCGCCGCGGAACAGCGCGATCGTCCCGATGAACTCATGCATCAGGGATGCGTACGTGCCGTCTGCGTCGGTGGCGAGCCAGGACTCGACGAGTTGGATCGCCGCGTCGAGTGATGCCGGGTCATCGAAGCGCTCCGCCAGCACGCCCGCGTGACGCAGGACCGCTTCCTCCGCCGCCGGGAGTTCCGGCCAGCGCTCGTAGACCGAACGGTAGTGGCCGATCGCGGCGTCAGGATCCGGCTCGTCGCCGCGGAAGTCGCTCAACTCGGCGAGCCGCCCCAGCGAGAGCCGGGCGCGGGCCGTGAACCTGGGGCTCGTCTCCGCGTCGGCCAGTTCCCGGAAGAGACGCTCGGCCCGAAGCGCACGGTCAGCCGTGGGTGGGTCGAGGTACTGCGTCGACAGCGCCAGGCCCAGCGTCGCCCGTTCCCACAGCGGATCGGCCCGTTCCAGGCCGTCGTGCGCCGCGGTGAACAACCGCACGGCGCGGTCGAAGTTAAACGCAGCCAACGCTTCCGAGGCCAATCGGACTTCGTCCGCTATTGACGACCCACCGGACCCGTGCGGGACGGCCCCGCCAATGGAAACCAAGGCGATCAGGCCAATGCACGTTGTCAGTAAAGGCCAACGGTTCATTTTCGGCGACTCTCTGTTTTATCACGCGGCGACCCAGAAAGGATCGGCAACTCGGCGCCATCCCGCGTAAACAACGGGATGCGCTCCAGCGGCGCCGCGACACGCACCACTCGGCCACCGTCATGCGCCGCGCCGGTCCACGCATCCGCCCACTGCGCGCCGGCGGGCAGGTAGACCTCGCGTACTCTGGCGTCTGCTTCGACCACTGGCGCGACAAGCAGGTCGCAGCCGAACAGGTAGGCGTCGCACTCGTCGTAGGCCAAGGGGTCGTCGGGGAAGTCGACAAAGAAGGGCCGCATCGCCGGCAAACCGGTTTCGGACGCGACCCGCATCTGTTCCGTGATGTAGGGCCGAAGCCGTTCGCGGAGCCTGAGGTACGAGATCAGTATCGCTTCCACCTCGGGGCCGAAGCTCCACACCTCGTTCGGGGCGCCGCCCTTTAGCGTGTTCGGCAGGCGGACGCCGTGCAAACGCATGATCGGGCAGAAGCAGCCGAACTGGAACCACCGTACGAGCAGCTCGCGGAATGCGGGTTCGGTCGGGTCGCCGCCCTTGAACCCGCCGATGTCGCAGTTCCACCACGGGATCCCACTCATCGCCATGCTCAGGCCGGCGACGACCTGCTCGCGGAGCGACGCGAACGTCGACCACGTATCCCCGGACCAGACCGCGGCGCCGTACCGCTGGCTTCCGGCCCAGCCGGCCCGGCTGAGCGTCAGCACGTCTTCCTCGCCCGCTTGCCGCATCCCGTCGTAGACGCCCTTGGCGTGGAGCAGCGGGTACAGGTTGCCGACCGCCTCGCCGTTGCCGCGGTGGTACCGGATGTGGTCGTGGTCGAAGTGCGGCTGCCAGTCGGGCTCCATCGAGTCGAGCCAGAACACCCGGACCCCGCGGCGGAAGTAGTTGTCCTTCAGCTTCCGCCACAGGAAGTTGCGGGCTTGGGGATGGGTCGAGTCGACGTACTGCACGAAAACCTTGCCCGGGTCGCGTGCATCGATGAAGCGGTGCTGGGCGATCTCGCCGCGTTCGGTCTGGACCAGCCAGCCGTTAGATTCGAGTTCGTCCCAGGACGCCGCGTTCGGGTTAACCGTCGGCCAAACGCTGACGGCCAACTCAATGCCGTATCCGCGTAGCTCGGCGATCATCGCATCGGGGTCCGGGAAACACTCGGGATCAAAATCCCAAGCCCCCATGCACGGCCAATGGAAGTAGTCGAGGACGATCACCGACAACGGCAGCTTGCGGGCGTGGTACTCGCGCGCCACCTCCAGGATCTCCTCTTGCGTCCGGTAGCGCAGACGCGACTGCCAGAAACCCGTCGCGTACTCCGGCATCGGCGGCGCGAATCCGGTGAGTTCGGCGTACCGGCGTAGCAGGCTTCTGAAGTCTCCGCCCGCAAACACGAAGTAGTCGACCTGGGTTGTGCGATCCGCAACCCACCGCGTCGCGTTCTCGCCGAACTCGACGCGGCCCTGCGCCGGATTGTTCCACAAGAACCCGTAACGCCGGTCGGAGAAGCACACGGGGATCGAGACCTGCGTGTTCCGCTGCTCCAGGTCGAGGACGCACCCGCGGTGGTCCAGGCGCCCGTGGGGGTATTGGCCCAAGCCGAAGAACCGCTCGCGGGGCTGCGCCTCAAAGGTCAGGCGGGCCGAGAAGTCGTCACTCTGGGCCAGCCGACGGAGCCGACGGTTGTATCGTGCGGTCGGCTCACGCAGCAACACACGACCCGAGTCTGGCTGAAAGAAGCACAGACGACCTTCGCCATCGAGCCTCGCCGTGATCTTCCCGTTGGTCAGTTGCCGTTCGTCGTCAATCGTCTCCAGTTTCGCTTCACACTCGGCCGGCGCCATCAGGACGTCCGGATCGTCTGGCACCACTTCCGCAGTGAATCCGCCGCGGACCCGGAGCGTGTCGGGGCCGTAGGCGTCAACACGCCAGTGCTGCGCGCCCTCCCGCCAGCAGAATCCGTGGGCAATCATCGCGTCGCTTTGCATGAAGACTTGCCGGAGGAGCCAAACCACCGGCGTCGGCGGTTGGAGTTGCCCCCGAGGTTTCCCGGAGCCGCCGGGTTAAACGTCTGGCATCGCCGGCGGCGCGATCGCTACCGCGCCGAGCGCTCACCGCGTGGCCGTCCTCCAGAACTCGTCCGCCTGCTCCAAGCTCAAGGCGGATCGGCGCGGAAGGCTCTCGTGAACCAGGTTTGACGAGACGGAGGAAGCACGCGTCGACAGAGGCGACCAAGCACCGCGTACTCGCTGCCGCGGTGTGTCTTGCTCGTCGATTCGAAGGGCCGATTCGACGGTGTCGGCTTGGACGGCGCTGACGTCGATGGTGGTCCACGTTCCGCCGCCACGCGCCAACGCCGGCCGCATCAAGCTGCGGGACAAGGCGGAGTCTGGCCGTGAGTCCTTTGACGCCGTCGAGTCCGTCAGCACGCTGTTTGGCTCGGTCGCAGCCACCGGTTCGGCCGTCGCCGTCAACGTATTGGGATCCGTCGACTGCTCGGCAATCGATTCGTCCTCCTGGCCCGATGAGGCATCCGCCGCGAAGGCCGTCACCGACACGCTGCCCCAGTTCTGCAGCACGCGATCCAGTTCGCCCTGGTCGATCTGGCCATCTGGTAGGTCGCTCACCCAACCCGCGGGCACGGGGCCGCCGCTCGTATCCAAGCCCCAGTTCTGCAGGACGAGGTCCAGGTCGCCCTGCTCGACCTGACCGTTTGCGTTGTAGTCACCGGGCAACTCCGTCGCGACGACGCGCGGGCTTTCCGGCGGGCCTTCGCCTTCACCCGGGTCGTAGACGCTCGAGGTGGTGAGCACGAGTTTGTCGAGGTCGATGCCGTCCTCGCGCATCCAGACGCTGACGGAGTGGACGCCTGTCTCGTTGATCTGCAACGTCGCGACCGGCCCGTCCATCGTCTCGTTGGTCCAGCCGAAGTCGACGCCGAACCCGTCGACACGGTCGGCGGTGCTCCGCGCCTGGCCGTTGAGCCCGACGTGCAGCGAGTCGCTGCCGCCGACGCTCGAGCCCCCGGCCTTGCCGCGGACCCACACGTAGTGCGTGCCGGTCTTCACGAAGTTGACGTCGAAGTCGACCCGCGGCGCGTTGCCCACGTAGTTGCTGTTGAACAGGTTCCCCGAGTCCGGTCCGGCTTCGAGGTGGGCGCCGCCGGACCCGCCCGTGCGGCCGAGCCAGTCGTCGGTCGATCCCCCCTCGATCGCCGAGTAGTTCTCGGCCTCGATCGAGACCAAGCCGTCCGCGCCGCTGTCCTGCTGGTACGTGCCCGACTCGGAGAGCCGCACTTCGATGATCGACATCTCGTCTGACACGCCGACCGTCACCTGCTTGCCGGTAACGGCCGCCCCAACGTCGACCAGGTTCCCGGCGTCGTCGAACCGGTAATGCGTCACCGAATCAACGTCGTCGACAAAGCCGAGCGAGAGGTTGATGGTCCCGTAGGTGATGTCGCCCTTGCCGTCGCCGTCGTTGGTCTCGCCGTCGAACACGTCGACATCGCGGTACGTGAGGAAGTAGTACGTGCCGTCGGACTTCTGCAACAGCAGCGGCGTCTTGATCTGGTTGTTGGCCTTGGCGTAGGTCACGTCGACTTGCCCGGGCTCGAACTCAGGCGTGACCCACTCATGCTGCTGGGTGTCCCAAGTGCTCTCGGCGAGTAGGTCGATCATGTTGTCCAAGGCGTTGTAAGACGGCTTGGCCGAGCCGTCCGGCCGGATCAGACCCCAGTTCGCGGTGTCCTGCGTGGCACTCGTAAACAAGTCGGACAGCTGGTGCAGGTACGTGCGTTCAACCCCCCGCGAGAAGTACTCAACGAGAAGCCGGGGGGTGTAGACCCCCTGGGCACGCTCCGACACCGACTGGGCCGTGTTCAGGTTCGGCGTCGTGACATGGCCCGCTTCCGTGATCCAGATCGGGTTGTCCCCGTTCCACTCACGGGTCCGGCTGAACCAGTTGTTGATGCCGAACGTCGCCTGCTCGTGGCCGGTGTAGCGGTGCGCCGCGATGACGTCGTGGTCCGCCGGGGTGATGTAGCGCACCGACTCGGCGAACGCCATGGCCGGCGTCAACACCGGCAGGTCCTGGGTCACCGGGTCGCCCTTCACCTCGGCGTAGAGGTCGTTCTGGTACGCCCGGCTGGCCGCGTAGTCTGGGTCGTCGCCGTCGTTGAACCGACTGTCATCCACGAACCCGCCGTATGACGGCTGGGCGAACACGTCCGGCTCGTTGGGGCCGGCGATGGCCTCGACAAAATCGGCACCCAGCGCCGCGACCTGCGGGGCTCGGCCTGGCGTCCCGTTCGGGTCCTCGAACAGCCCCCAAACCCCGAGCATCTGCATGCCCAAATCGTCGTACAGGCCTTGGTAACGCCCAAGGTAGGTCGAGTTCTCGAGGAGCTTAAGCCCGTCACGGTAGTGGCGGATGCCGAGGTCCTGGAGCGCCGGCAGGATCTTGTTGGCGTAGTTGGAGCCGAAGTAAGCGCTGCGGTCGAGTTTGATGTTGATGCCGATGGAGTCAACGAAGGCGTCGGCGCTCTGGGCCATCACCACCGAGAAGAGCATCCGCGGCTCCAACGGCTCGAACAAGACGGGACGGTCCGGTGGGCTCGGCGGGGGCGTGGGCATGTGAACTTCACGGAGCAGGGGACGGTCGCTGGAAGACGAGGCGGCAACGCAGCACGCCAGATCGCGGAAACACGGCAGCCAATCGGGCCGACCCCCTGCCTCGGACGCCGCCCGGGACGGACAGGCCCTCGCGGCGGCTGACCGGAGGGTCTGCCGACCGTCCGGGCCACCCCCCCGAGGGTACGGCCCGGGCTCGCGTCCCGATGCCTGCAAGGCACCCCGAAGGTGCCGGCCAGCGATGGCTGAAGTGGCCACCACGACACTAACGAGAATAGCCAGTTTGAACCAGTTTGCAAGCCCTTGTTTGAAGTACTCGTCGAGCAACCCCAGTTCGGACAGAAAGCGGGGGTTTATGTCGCGTTTTTCTCATTAAATCCATATTTTTCAGCGTTTTGACTAATTTTTTGTCTCGCGATGGTCTCATATCGCGATTTGATCGCCCCCGGAAGGATGCAGATCCAACGATCGTGCGTTCGCCATTTTTGGTCTAAACTGGTTCGATCGGTCGCCCGAAGCTGAGACGGCACATCCGCGGCCAAGAGGGCGATACGTGGATCGGCCAAACTCGCGACGCGCGTCGGACCGCGTTGGTGCAGCCCAGCATCGACCTGGACCTGGCGCTGCTGCGACACTTTGGACTGACGTCAACGCCCGACATGCTGGGGCAGGATCTAGCGCCGATTCTGGAAGACGACACACCGGTCCGGGACGCGGCCATCTTCGGCTACCACGGCCGGGCGGTGAACGTCACGGGCGGCCGCTACGTCCACATCCGTGGCATCTCCGGCGGCAACAACGCCCCCCTATTCGACTACACGCTGATGCCGACCCACATGAAGGACCGGTTCACGCCGGGCGAGCTACGGGCGGATTGCGTGGCCGTACACGATGGATTCATGTTTACTAAAGGTTGCCCCGTCTTAAAGATCGGGCTCGCTGCGGAGACGCAGGTCAACCGCTTTCTCGCGGTGCAGCGCGAGTCGATGCGCAACGCCTTGTACGACACGGTAGCGGACCCCACGCAGTCACAACCGATCGACGACGCCGACCCCGAGTCGCGGATGCCCGAGCTCTTGATCCGGGAGATGCGCCGCTGCGACGCCGCCGCAGAGCAGTATCAACGCCTCGCCCTGCCGGAGTAGAGCAACACCCGATGCCAACGCGTCACACCACCGCGACCGGTGACACGCGGTCCAGCCTCGCGTTGATCCGTGATGTCGCTTCACGCAAAGCCTCGGCCAACGCGTCGGCCCCGAACTCGTCGAGGTCGTCAACCAACCCCGTCACCGTCACCGCCGCGTGCACGCCATCGACCGCCAACGGCGCGGCGACCCCGCCGATGTGCTCCCGGTACGACCCACGATCGACGACGCTCCCGTCACGCTGACACGCTTCACACCGGCCGAGGAAGCCGTCACGGCTTTGTCTCTGCCACGCGTCCTCGGGCGCCGCACGGACCGCCGCCTCGCGGTCCGTCGGCCGCGACGATGCCAACAGCGCCGCGCCCGTCGCGCCGAACGCCAGCGCGTGTCGAGACCCGATCGGGCTTGTGACCGACAGCCCCGACGGGGGGTCTGAACGGACGACCGTGACCGCTTCGTCGCCCTCTCGAACCGAGAGCTTCACGCTCATCTGCGTCCTAGTCGCGAGCGCATCCATTTCCTCCCTTGCGACCTCGAATAGCTCTGCGTACCCGCGAACGGACTCGAGCAACGGAAGCAACCCGTACGACAAGCGATAACCCGCGACCGCCCCGCCGTGCCCGTGCACCGGCCGAGCAATCCACCGGGCGCCCTCCAGCGTGTTGAGGATTCGGAAGCAACTCGTCGAAGCGACCCCGGCGGCCGTGGCTATTTGCTGAGCCGACACCAGGGCCGGGCTCCGTGCGATCTCTTCCAGAACGCGGATCGCTTTCTGAAGGACCGGAACGACGTCCGAGGAGCTCATGGGATAATTCCAAATAAGGAAAATTTCATTCTTCATTTGGATTATACTGCTGTTCTCAGCCCGGACACACAGATATGTCCCTAGCTGCCTCGACCTGCCCGTGGATACCCCTGTGACGCTGATCGATTCAGACTGGCTGCTGGACACGCCTCTGGCCCGGACGCTCTACGAAGCGGCCGCCGCGTTCCCGACCGTGGACTACCACAACCACCTGTCACCCGATGATCTGGCCACCGACCGGCGATACGACAATCTCACCCAGCTCTGGCTCGCCAACGACCCGTACAAGCACCGGGCGATGCGCATGCTCGGGATCCCGGAAGCCGAGATCACCGGTTCTCACGACGACCGCCGGTTGTTCGATTACTGGGCCCACGCCACGCCACGGCTCATAGGCAACCCGCTCCACCAATGGGGGCGGCTCGAACTCTTCCGCGCCCTCGGCATCGAGTCGCCGCTCTCCCCGGGCTCCGCGACGCAGGTCTGGTCGACGACGCGCGAACGGCTCGCCCAACCCGATTTCACGGCACGCCGGCTTGTCGTAAACAGCGGTTGCGTGGTCGCGTGCACCTCCGACCGGCTGCTCGACGACCTCACCGCACACCGCGCGCTCGCCCAAAACGCGTCCAATGACGAGACGCGTGTATTGCCGTCGTTGCGAGGCGATGACGTCCTGGCCCTTGGCAGCGAACCAGGCCGACCGTTCTTGGAAGCGTTGACCGAGCGCACGGGTGCTGCCATTCACGGCTTCGATGCGCTTGAAGCCGTGATCGAGGAGCAACTCGACCACTTCGCGGAACACGGCGCGACCCTTGCCGATCACGGCCTGGATCGCATCCCGCCGACGCCATCTGATCCAACGAGCGCGGCAAAGCTGTTCGAAACCTGGTGCCGGGGCAGACCGCTCAACCATGACGCGCAAGCCAACCTCCAAGTCGCACTGCTCACGGCACTGGGCCGATCCTACCGGCGGCGAGGTTGGGCGATGCTGCTCCACATCGGCGCTCAACGGCAGACTAGCGCACGGTTGGCCCAACTCGCCGGCCCGGCCGGCGGGTACGCCGCGGCCGGCAGCTCGACGGACATCGCGGCGTTGGCCGGGCTGCTGAATCACCTCGAAACGCACGGGGCGCTCCCGAGGACCGTGCTCTTCAACCTCAACCCGGCGGACAACGCCGCCTTTGCCACGCTGACCGGATCGTTTACGCGTGACCACGCGCCCGGGTACGTGTCCTGGGGCCCGGCCTGGTGGTACGCCGACCACGCTCGCGGCATCGTCGATCACCTGGAAAACACCGCCAACTACGGCCTGCTCTGGAACTTCCCCGGCATGACCACCGACGCGCGCAGCCCATTGTCGATGCACCGCCACGAGTACTTCCGCCGTCTGTTCTGCGGCTGGCTCGGCCGGCAGGCGCGCGACGGGCTGATCCCCGACGACCGGCCTGCCCTGCAGTCGCTGTTGCGAGCCGTGCTCGTCGACAACCCGGCTCGACTGCTCGGGCTCAACCCACACCGACTCAAGGCCACGAACACCGAGGCTGCCATCGCATGACACCCGAGCCCGATTTCTCGCAAGACATCGCCGTCGTCACCGGCGCCGGCGGCACGCTGTGCTCCGCGATTGCCCGGAACCTCGCCCGTGGCGGCGCGAAGGTTGCCCTGCTCGGTCGCACGCGGGAGACACTGGCACGTGTTGCGATCGAGATCGCGGCCGAGGGTGGCGACGCGCACGTCGCCGTGGCGGACGTCAACGACGCGTCGCAGTTGGATCACGCCAAGGCTGAGGTTCACCGCGTGTTCGGGCCCTGCACGATGCTGATCAACGGAGCGGGCGGGAACCACCCCGACTCGGTGACCACACTAACCCGCTTCGACCCGAAGGAACTCGACGGTCCGTCGGCAACGAAAGCACCGCGCGGATTCTTCAACCTGGACGCCGAACGTTTTGCCGACGTCTTGCAGACCAACACGATGGGAACCGTCCTCCCGTGCAGGGTGTTCGGCCGGGACATGGTTCAGGCCGGCAACGGCGCGATCCTCAACTTCGCGTCGATGAATACTTACCGCCCCCTGACGCGCGTCGCGGCCTACGCGATGGCGAAGTCCGCGGTCGCCAACTTCACGCAATGGCTTGCGGTGTACCTCGCCCCCGCCAACGTGCGCGTCAACGCCATCGCCCCCGGCTTCTTCGTCAACGAACGCTCGAAGCGGATCCTCATGGCCGACGACGGCGGGCTCTCGCCACGGGGCGAGCAGGTCTTGGCCCACACGCCGCTTGGTCGGTTCGGTCAACCCGACGACCTGCTGGGGTGTGCCCGTTGGCTGCTGGATCACAACGCGTCGGCGTTCGTCACCGGACAGACCGTGGCCGTGGACGGCGGCTTCCTGGCGTCGGCGGGCGTGTGACCCCAGGCCCACGCAAGCAAGGAGAACCGGATGTCGAAACTCATGCAGACCGACGAACTCGCACGGCTGCGCGAAGCCCCGAACGACTTCCCACTGGAGATACCGGTTGCCGAGCTGTGTGAACGCTTTGAGCAACTGTATGCCAGCGCCGTCAACGACGTCCTGCGCGAGCTGTGTCTCCCGCATCAGGCGCTGCCGACCGAAATTGTGCCGCTCCGCGACGACCAGGTTGTCTGCGGCGAAGCCTTCACGGTACGCAGCGTCGCCGACCCAACGATGACCGGGGAACTCGACGTCCGCGTCGAGATGCTCGACCAGATCCGCGAACACCACGTCGTGCTGTGGAACGCCAACGGGGAGCGGACCGCCAGTCATTGGGGTGGCGTGATGACCCGCGCCTCGATGAAGCGGGGCTGCAAAGCCGCGGTGATCGACGGTGGGATCCGCGACACCCGTGACATCCTCGACCAACGCTTCCCGGTCTGGTATCGATACCGGACGTCGACCGGGGCGTTGTCCCATACCCGCGTTGCCGCGTACCAGGTGCCGGTCGTCGTTCAGAACGTGATCATCAAACCGGGCGACATCCTCATGGCCGATCTGGACGGTGTGCTGGTGATCCCCCGACCTGTAGCCGTCCAGGCCTTGAAGCGCGCCGAGCAGATCAAGCGTAACGAGGGCGAGATCAAAGAGTGGGTCGACGCGGGCCTGTCGGCGAAGCAGATCAACGACCGCGGCGGCTACTTTTGATCCAACAGCTTCGAGCGCACGCGATCAAGCTAATCCGCTTTGGCACAAGGCGAGCAACGCCCGGAGTTGTTCCCGGTCTTTCTGCTGTTCGGCTTCAGAAACATACCCCCAAGGCACCAACTGCGGTCGCCGCAGCCGCGCCGTTTCGTGCTCTTGCCCAAAGGCCCAACCCATGAGCAAGCGTTCCGCCATCCAGCGGTTGTGTTCCATCTGGACCGCACGCTCGAACGCCGGCGTCCCCTCGATGTTGTCGGGAGCGGTGACACCCGCGGCGAGCTGGCTCCAGAGCCCGTTGGCTACCCTCACGTCGACATCCACAAGCCCCATGGCCGCCAACTTCACCGGCGCAAACGCCGCGGCCCGGAGGCTGGAGTGCTGCGACCACACCGGCAACGACCGGAGGTACCACACCTTCTCTCGAGAGGTAGCACCGAAACCGGTAAGCGACTCGGGGTCGTGACGACGGGCGTAGTCCACCGCGATGCACGCCGCGAACTCCGCGTGCAAATCCTGGGTGAGCGCATCGAGCGTACACAACGATTCCCATACACCAAAGAATGTGATCCCGTCCGGCTGCTCCACGGCTGAACCGGTCAGCAGCGGTCGGTGGGGGACGTACGCAAAGACCGGCACCCGCCCGGCGTAGGAACCGTTGTCCCGGCTCGATCCTGAAGCCCAGCCAGACATGCGCTGGTCGAGTTCGTCCCGGAGCTGACGGGCCGCTGTAAAGTTTTGATCGTCGTCTTCTCGGCAGAGAATCACGGTCGGCCGAGTATCCGGGGCGGACGCAAGACGGATCAAGGCATCGAGTACCTTCGGCGATCGGGCCCCGCCGTCATCGCGAATCCAGCCGCCGTTGACGACGAACTCGACACCGCTCTGCGCCGAGCGACCGTCAGGGTCGCCCTCGACCCCGTAGGACCAGTCATCGCAAGCGGGGTCGGGGCTGAAGCCGTTGACAAACGCGCGGGGCGGCATGAGCCGCGGGTAGGCTCGGGCAAACGCCACGACCGCACGCCGCTCGCTCGCGTTAAACACCACGGTCACTCGGGGTCGCTTGAGGTTCTCGTAGTGTGCGAACTCAGCGAGGTTCCGCAGCACCTGCTGGCCCATCGGCCCAAAACCCAATACGACGTAGTGTGCCGCTTGCGTTTCCTCAAGGGGCCGGTCCGGAACGAGCAGCTCGGTGACGAGTGAACGGCCCGTCCGCTCGGCCAGGTTGAACACCCCAAACGTCGTGCCCTCGGGGGCGGCCATCATCAGCTGTTCCGCAACGTGGCGGATCGGCTCGTCGCGCAGCCGCAGGTACACGCCGAGCCTGCCGGTCCTTGCACGACATAGCCGCTCTTCGAAGGAGCACTGCGACCGCGACCGCGAGGCCAGCGCACAAAGATCGGCTGCGCCTTCCAGGTTGTCTTCGTCGGAGGGCAACGCGAAGAACACATACCTCGCGTTCGCGGCGTTGACGCGCTTGAGCACCTGTTCGTCTTTCGCATTTCCAAAGACCACGGTCACCCCACGCAGGGCTACCTGATGCGCGTAGGCGTTCTGGGCGTACTTCTCGACCACGACGACCCGTTGACGCTTTCGCACCGCGTCCTTCACCAGGAGCAGGCCGACCTCGCCGAGCCCACAAACGACGACGTGGTCACGGTATAGACGCAGCTCGACGACCTGAACGGATTCAGTGAACAGCCGCCGAACCGCTTCAAGGATGATCAACAGATAGCTGGCCACGGCGCTGACACTGGAAAAATGCAAGAACCACATGCTCCATTCCGGACTCCCCGCCGGGGGGGGCTCCAGGGATCCGTTGAATAGCAAGTGCTGCAACGCTCGGTAGCCAGCGACTACTAACGAAGCACCCAAGCTTTCCCAATCCAAGCCCTGGTACAAGTCTCGGTACAAGTACTCGAAGCTCGCTAGCACGAAAGCACTGAAAATGGCAGCAATTAGAACCCACGCACGCCACCGCTTGCCGTTATAGACCGGCACAGCATATGGATCACTGGTCCGCCTCCGCGCCAGCCGCCCGATCAGAGGAATCATCGGATCAATGCGGTTGATTCGATCCCCAAAGAAGACCCAGCACACCAGCCCGCCCCAGATAATGGCCCAAGCCCATAGCAGAATGTGCAGCAATTGTTCCATGCCCGCAGCCTCGGTACAGTCTTAGAAAGTGAACAAGGCACAAAATACTAGCTTCGCTCAGGGTCGAGTACTCTCTAGCCCTGTATGCCGACTCTGATCTAACGGCTTGACTCGCCCCTTCACTCTACGTGACCCCTCTCCGGGAGCCCGATCCGTGACTCTAAGGCAGTCTTTTGCGTCACGCATGAAGCCCGAACGCCCAACCGGAATAGCGGTTACGCTCGGAGTGCTGCTCGCGCTCACCGCCGCGGGCCTGATTGCGGCAGCGCCTGCGTTGCTCAAGTCGTGGTACGGCTTCGACGTGCCCGTCACCCACCCGACGCAGCCGGTGAGCGAACCGGGTGGTGAAGCGATCGAGGTGGTCTTCGGCTTCGATGGCGAAGTCAACGCCGACGGCGTGCCCGCGCCGTGGCAGAGCCAGGTGATCCGCGGCAGCCTTGACGTCAGCATCGTCCATGGCTCCAGGTGCCCCGACACCCGCGCAGTACGAATAAGCAGCGACCGGTCCCACTTCATCCTCTGGCACGGCGCAAGCCCCTACGACCCGGAGACGTTCCCGATCCTTGAGTGGTCGTGGAAGGTCGACGCCCTGCCGCCCGGCGGCGACGTACGTACACGGCGAGAGATCCCTTTCGTCGGCGAAACCCGCAACGACAAGGCCGCCCAAGTGCTGGTTGGCTTCGAAGGCGACGAGGTGCTGTCTTACGTATGGGACACCAGCGCGCCGGTCGGCACCACCATCGACGAATGGTCGCCGGTCGCCGCGATCCAGACTCAGGTCGTCGAGTCCGGGCCGGAGAACCTCGGCCGTTGGCTCGACTACCGGATCAACGTCCGCGATGATTACGAACGGCTCTACGGCAAGCCCCCGGGACGCGTGCTGGGCCTCTCGATCCAGATCAACTCAAACCACACGGCCTCTCACGCCGACGCCACCATATGCGAGATTCGTGCCGTGATCGAATCCTTCTAAACCTCTTCGCGGCGTCGAGTATCGGACGGCATCATGCAACCGGCGTTGAATCAAGACCTTGCTTTCTCCGGACGGGCTCCGGGACGGACCTTTGAATGAGCTTCGAGGCACCCGCATTCTGTGATACCTGCGCGAGCATTGTGCCCGTGCCTTGGGATGCTTCGGCCTCAGCGGTGTGTTCGCGCTGCGGCGAAGCGGTGTCCTTGAGCCGTGGTGAAGAAGTCTTTATCAGCTACAGCACGGCCAACCTGGACGCCGCGAGCAGGCTCGCGCACGCGCTGCGTCAGGCCGGGCTCAACGTTTGGTTCGCTCCCGATTCGATCGGCCTCGGAGAGGATTTCACCCGACTCATCCCGCCGGCCATCGCGGCCTGCAAGGTGATGGTGCTGCTGCTGTCGGAAGAGGGGCTGTCGTCGCACAACGTGGCCAACGAGATTGTCGCGGGGCAGAACCAGCGGAAACGGCTCATCCCGGTGCTGCTGGGCGACCTGCTGATCCCCGAGAACCTCAAGTTTTCACTGAACCGTACACAGTACCTGGTTGCCGACGCGGAGCTCAGTGGCGCATACGTCGAACGCGTGGTAGCGCGGGTCCGCGAAGACTTGGCTCCCGCCATTGTGGAAGAACACGCGGCCCGGTCGGGGGTACCCACGCCTCCTAAGGTCGAGCCCGCCGGCATCGACCCAGCCGTGAAGGTCTACATCGGGCCCAAGCCTTTCCCGGAACAGACGGAGACGCGCTTCTTCGGACGAGACGCCGAACAGGCCAAACTTGTGCGGCTCCTGGTCGATGCGGAAGACCGGCGAGTCATATTGCTTACGTCTCCGTCGGGAGCCGGTAAGAGCTCGCTGCTTACCGCGGGGATCAAGCCGTTGCTCCGGAGCGGGGGCCACCAGGTCTGGGGGGACGCCCGGATCGGCCGCGCCCTTGCGGATCGCTTCGTTCCGCTGCACGGGAAGATTGACAACGTCTTCTCGTTCAACGTGCTCCATGGGCTGGGTGACCGTGAACTAACCCCCGACACGATGAACCTGACCTTAGCGCAGGGCTTGCGTGGATTGCCGAAGCCCGAGCCCGGCAAGCTGCGTGTGTTGATACTCGATCAGTTCGAAGAGATCTTTACGCAGCACCGCGGTCGGTTTGAGGACCGTGTCGGCTTCACCACGCAGCTCCACCAAGCCATCGAGGAAGACCCGGGCTTGCGGGTGCTGTTGGCCATGCGGCAGGAGTACCTGGTCGAATCGGAACTCGTGTTTGCTGACGCACCCGAGCAGAGCAATCCCTTGCGGGTCCAGCTCGATCGCATGAAGCGTGAAGCGCTGCTGGAGGTGATCCGCAGGCCGGCCGAAGAGTACGCGGCGTACGCCCCCGGCGTGGCCGAACAGATCATCGACCAGCTGAACCTCGTGCGTTTCAAGCAGCCCGACGGGCGCGTCCAGGAGAAGCCGGGTGAGTTTGTCGAACTGGTGCATTTGCAGATCGTCTGCAGTCAACTCTGGGACGAGCTGTCCCCGGAGACGAAGTTGATCCGGTTCGAGGATTTGAGCCGGGCCGCGGCCTCGTTGGCGGGAGGCCGCTTCGAGGATTTCGTCCGCAACGCCCTGGACGTGTACTACCAGCAGGTGATCCAGAAGGTGGCCGGGAGCGCCGAGACAGCGCGGATGGGCGGCTTCCCGGAGAGCCTGATCAAGCTGGGCTGCTTGAAGTTCGTGACGGCGGACGGGACGCGCCGCCAAGTCCAGGAAACCGAAGAGCGGACAGGCCGGCTGCCCAACTGGATCATCAACCAGCTGTCCGCGCGTCACTTGGTCAGGCCCGAACAAGTCAACCGCGAGCGCTGGTGGGAGCTCTCCCACGACCTGCTCGCGGAGATGGTCAATCGTGCTCGTGATCCGGCGATGCAGGAGCTGCTCTTCGGCGCGGAACTCCTCGAGAAACGCGTCGAACGCATCCGAGAAGAATCGCCCACACGCGGCATGACCGGCTACTTCCGACCGCACGCGGACATGCTCAGGGCCTGTTCGGCGTTCCAGGCACAGGAGGGGCTGTCGGCCGAAGAATCCGAGCTGGTGTTCCGCGCGGCGCTGGCGACGCGGATCGACGTACCGGCCTGGACCGATCGCATCCAGCGCGATTTCCCGGAGGTCTATGCGCGTGTCATCGACGACGCGCTGGGCCAGCCCGAACGCGAGGTCCGGCTTTCGGCGACGCATTCGCTGATACATGCGGCGGGCGGTGACGACCGGGCGGCCCGGCGGGTCGCGTCGCTCCTGTGCCACGACCCGAACCGCAAGGTCCGACGTGCCGCCGCCGAAGGAGTGCTCACCCTCAATCACGCCGGGCTCTACGAGTTTCTGCTTCAGCCCGACACCCCGCCGGCGGATCCGTCACCGGGAGAGGGATCACCGCCAACCGTCCGGCCATCGTACAAGCCGGCGCCGTTGTTGCGGGCGCTGGCCGATGTGTGGCCGGCGGAACGGAGCGATATCGCCCGATTTGAACGCGCCTATCGCGCGCTGCCGACCGCGTCGCGGGTGCGCGTCCGGCTCGCGGCCTGGGGGTTGCGCCTGTTGGCGGCATTGCCGGTGCTCCCCTACCTGTTCATCCCCGCCGCGGTGCTGGGCGCCGTCTCCGCGGGCGCGTTCAAGGCCTTCACGGGGACTTACAACTGGGCCCTCGTGCAAGCCGAGGCCGGCGCGGGCATCGGCATGTTCCAGGGCGTCGTCCCCGGGGTGATCTGGGGGGGCGGCATCGTCGTGGCCCTGGCCTTGCACCGGCTCGTGTTTTGGAAGGTCCGGGGGAAGCGTTCCCTGATCAGGCCGGCCGGCGCGCTGGTGGCCGGTTTGATCGGTGGTCTCGTCACGAGTGTGATCGTTGTCGGGTTGATAACGTCGGTCTACACGCTGAACTCACTGAATACGATGGGCTGGATCGACGGCTTCGCGGACAAAGCGTTGGGTCAAGACGTCGAACACGTGCGCCCCGTCAGGTACGGCGGCGAGTTCATGCACGACCTCTTCATCAAAACCAGATTGGGCTGGGCCCACCTGATCCAGGGCACCGCACTCGGTCTTGGCTTGGCCCTCACGACCAACGCGCTGCGGGCGTCGGGACGCTGGGACTCGCTCCTCAACCAGGTCGACGGGCTAAACCGCAAGGTGTTCTTCACCACGACCCGGCGGATCACCCAACTCGTCGCCCGGTATGCGTGGGCGACGGCTTTGCCACTGGCGTGCGCTTGCGCCGTCGTCACCGCCATCTCGGTCCCCGGCAGCGAAGCCGCGGAGCAGAAGAAGCAGGAGTGGGTCTGGGTCGGGTCCGTGGCGGACGGAATGACCCAACTCGTGGGGGGCTCGTTCGCCGTTGTCGGGTTGGGCCTCGGCATCATCGTGCTTCGTCGTGGGCTGGTGCTCGAGCCGCGCTCGGAGGCGATGTGACTCTGTCCCGCGTCGCCGCCGCCGCGTGTGCCGACGCACAGCCCCACGGCTGGACCGGCCAGCCGCTCCGGCTGCGCGCCGATCAACTGCACGGCCACGACGCCCCCGGCGTGATCGAGACGCTTCACCGACGGGCCGCGTCAGGGCACAGGTGTGGACAGCATTCGGACGGCCGCAAGGTCGCGCTCGTCATTGAGGGCGGAGGGATGCGTGGGGTTCTGTCTGGGGCAGGGGCGGTCGCGCTGGCGCGGCTGGGGCTGACGCAAGCCTTCGACGAGGTCTTTGCGACGTCCGCGGGCGCGATGAATGCCGCGTACTTCCTGTCCGGTCAACCCGACCTGGGCATCAGCATCTACTACGACGAACTCGCCACCAGCACGTTTATCCGACCGTGGCGCTTCTGGAAGATCCTGGATGTTGACTTGGTGTTCAACCACATCGTGACCGTCGCGAAGCCGCTGAACCTCGATGCGTTGACGCGCGCAGCGACCCGGTGCCTGATCGCGATGATCGATCGCACGCACGCCGAGCCGCTGCTTATCGACCTTCAGCGATCGCCCAGCCCGCCACTGGACATCCTCAAAGCCGCGACAGCTATTCCCGTCCTTTACAACCGGACCGTGCCTCTCGTCGAGGCGGGCCGGTGTATGGACGGCGGCCTGCTCAACCCGTTCCCCGTCTACGACGCCATCAGAAGTGGCGCTACCGATGTCCTCGTGCTGCTGACGCGTCCTCGCCAGTACGTCCGCGCGCCTAGCGCCTTCTGGCCCTCCTTGGCGTTCGATGTTGTCGCCGCCCGCCGGCGGTCCGAACTATGGGGCTTGTTGCGACACTACCACCGGGTCGACCACCGCTTTCGGAGCCTCGTCCTCGGAGACACGGCCCCACCCGCCACGTCGCCGGGCGTGCGCATCGCCACTTTTTGCCCGGAGCCGCCGAGCCCGGACCATCCCGGACTCGCTCGAACCTCGACCGACCCCGAACAGCTCTACGACGCAGGGGTTCGCTACGGGAGCCGGCTCCTCGCCACACTTGGAGCCGATCCAGACCTAATCGCTCTGCCCCCGCCGGCGCGAATCAGCCAGAACTGAAAAGCGCCTACGTCGCATCGAGAGTCCGCCCAGCAACAACAGGAGCGCAGCCGCTCCCGGCTCGGGCACCGTACGAGGAGCGAACTCAGGCGATCCCGTGCCGCCCCAGTTTTGCAGGACCCGGTCCAGCTCGTCCTGGTCGACGACCCCGAGGTCTCGCGCATCATGTACCCAACCCGCAGGAACCCCCGCGCTACCGGTGTCTACGCCCCAGTTCTGCAGGACCAGATCAAGGTCGCCCTGCTCCACTTGCCCGTTGCCGTTGAAGTCGCCGGGGAGCAGCGCCGCCGTCAAGACGAAACGCACCGCGTCGGCGATTACTTTGCCGTTGGCGCCGTCGGTCAAGAAGCGGACGAAGCCCGAGTCATCGGCGCTGAAGTCGAACGTCCCCAGCGACGCCCAGTAGCCGCCGCCCGCGGTCTGGTCGACCGACAATGTCGTAGTACCGTCGAGCGAAGCGATTTCAACGGGCGCGTTGGTCGCATGCCCGAAGTGGTCGGCGAACTCGTCCGTGACCCATCGGACAAACACCTCGTACTCCCCGTCGACCAGCAGGTCGGGCGTGTAGGTCACGGAGTTCCCCGGCCCGGCGTTGGCAAAGAGGAAGTCCTCGTCGAGGAACCCGCCCGGGAACGAGTCCGTTGCGGTCCACGCCCCGGCGACAGTGGCCTCCTGGTTGTCGACGATGACTTCACGGTGGCGGATCGCGTCGGCGTCGAACGCGGTGTACACGTCGCTGAGGTTGAAGCTCGGCGACGACAACGCGGTCCGTGTCTCACCGCCACGGACTTCCGTGGCGACGTACTCGTAACCCTCGGCGGCGGCGGTCAAGGGCAACGCCGCGAACAGCGAGGATTCTTCCGTCACGAACAACGCGTTCTCCGGGCCAAAGGACGGCCCGCTCCCGACCTTGACGCCGCCGAGCAGCTCGGTCTTGCCGCCATTGATCGTGCGGACCCACGTGCCCGTGTCCTCGACCTTGAGCCCGAGCACCCAGACGTCGGCGCCGTCATTCACGATCTTTGCGTCGGGCAGGGTCGGATCGGTCGCGTCCGCGGCGCTCTCGATGTTGAGTTGACGGGCCCACACGCTCTGCCCTTCGACAAACCGCATGGCCGTCCCCGCTACGTCGTTGAGGTACACGTCGCCCGGCGCCGCGGCCGTCACCTCGTAGTCCAGCCCCAACAAGTGCTCAAACGCGATGGGCCGACTCGAATCATGCTCGACCGCGATGCTCTCGATCCGCTCGAAGAAGACCATGTCGGCTGCGCCGTCAACCACGCGGTAACCGCCCGTGCCGCCCGATCGCGCCTCGCTGCCCATGACGCGTTCGACGTTGTTGCGGACAACCACCTCGCCGTCGACGGTCCAGAACCCGTTGGGCAGGTAGATCGTGCTCGCGCCCGAGTCGATCGCGGCCTGGATCGACGCGGTGTCGTCGACCCCGTCGTTGGGGATGCCGCTGAACTGGCCGTTGCCCAGGTCGATTATGTGGTTCTGCGGCCCGTCCCACTCCGTCAGCGGGGCGTACGCGAGGGTCGGGTGTTCGCGCACCTCCAACCGAAGCGACGTGTCCGGCGAGTCGAACAGCTCGAACGCGCCGCCCCGCCGAAGCGTTGTCCCTTCCGGCGCGTACGCGCCGTTGGCCCAGTGCTCGATGACGTTCGTGCTCGGCCCGGTCCGGTCGTTGCCCCGCCCAAACGAGCCCGCGTTCTGCAGTGCCGTGTTGTAGCCCGGCGTCTGCACGTCGCGCAGGTACAGGCGTTTGTTGTTGAAGATCGCGGCGTCCGAGCTCGGGCTCACGCCCTGGAAGGTGCTGTCGACGATGAGCATCCGGCTCTGATCCAGGTTCGTCACCGCCAGACCGTCGCCCTCGTAGTCGATGCCGCGGGCAAAAACCTGCTGCTGGACGTCGTTGACCCAGCCAAAGCTCTGTTGGTTTCGCAGCGTAAGGTGCTCGACCGTCTGGCTCGCCGTGGGCAGGATCGTCCGGAGGCCCGTCCCAAAGCCGTCGATCGTGACGTTCTGGATCAGCAGCGGCCCCGGCTCGGCGGCACCCATCACCAGCCCGTCCCCGACATTGTCGCTGCCCGCCTGGATGGTCACGTTGCGCACGGTGCCCTGGTTGGACGCGTTGAAGCGGAGCCCGTTGGCGTTCGGGTTCCCGGTGCCGACGTCGATGGTCAGGTCCCGCACCGCGTTCCGGAAGAACTGCGCCGCGCCGACCGCGGCGTTCTGGTTGTAGTCGATGACCGCGCCGGCGAAGCCGCTGTTGTCCGGCACGCGCAGCACGACACCCGCCTCGCTCTGGCCCTGAAAGATATTGCGCTTCGTCACGCCGTCGTCGCGCGCCGGCGCCAGCGTGTTGGCGATGTCGTACACACCGTCGGGAAAGTAGAAGATCGTGTTGCCCGATGGGTTGGCGTCCAACGCCGACTGGATCGCGGCGCTGTCGTCGAGCCCGTCACCCGGCACCGCGCCGAACGCGGTGACGTCGACGACGCCGGCATCGGCCGGGAACGTAAGGTCGGCCCGAATGGGCTTGGTCGTCGAAACCGTCAGTCCGATCAATGCGATCATCGACCAGGCCAAACTACACCGCGGCACGCTAACTGTCATCGCCAGTATCTTTCACTTCAGAAACGAGCGGGCTCGGTCGACCAACACCCGCAAAAAGCTCACGGCCCCGGCCGATCAAGCCAGTCCACCGGCACCTCTCCTCCCCAGTCGAGATTCTTGAAATCATCTGACGTCCAGTCAGGTTGAGCCTTCAGGATGTGGAACGTACCGTCGACACGCATGATGTTGCCGGTGTACGAGCCATGCCTAGCCTCAAAGCCACGAGAAATCTCAGGCTTTCCGTGCCAAGGCGCCTGAATGCCCGCAAAATCGGTCGCGCTGAGATCGGTGTATGGCGTTGAGGTTGCCCGGCTCGAGCCGCCACAGAAGAACATCCCGACAGTTACAAACGCATCGGCCGGGAATGTTGCGCCACGGGCTTTCGGATGGTTAACGAAAAGTGGTGCGTTCGCAATACGGGGGCCGCGATACAGTCCATCGACGGTATACCCGATGAATCCAGCTTCATCTCCCCCGTGAGAACCCAAGAACGCGTTGTACTGATACCCGGGGGCATTCCCCTCAAACTCTGAGCAGCGGAGTGACGCAAACTTGGTCGAGCCAATCTCAGGGCTGCCGAGGTAGTAGTTGATTGAATCACGCCAAATGTACTGGCCGGTAAAGCTAAGCGACCCCGTGGCCGCGTCTTGATATGGCATGGCATCTTCGTGGTCATTCGCGAACGCCATGGACGCGAGATAGTACTGTCTGAGGCTCGACTGACAGACCATCGTTCTAGCGTGGCTACGAGCTGCGCCGAGTGCCGGCAACAGGATCCCGATCAGCAACGCGATGATGCTGATTACGACGAGCAGCTCGATTAGCGTGAACGCCGAAGAACGTGGGGAGCGTGACATTCTGGTGTCCTTACCCGTGCGGGGTAGAGAGAAAACGGAACACAGGCCCGGGCCCACCGACCCCGTGAAACCGCGGCTCGGCCGTCGGGCCGCCGCCGCGGAAGAACGCCGGCTCACACCCGGCGACGCCCAAGGCACAACATCACGCTACCCAGCACGACCGCAGAGACCGGTTCGGGTACCGTGACCGCGCCCAAGGCCGGCGACGACGTGCTCCCCCAGTTCTGAAGCACACCGTCGAGCTCGTTCTGGTCGACGGTGCCGTCGAACGGGCCGCCGCCAACCAGCGCCGCCGGGTCC
>JANQPR010000205.1 GCA_028285385.1 Phycisphaera sp. | reverse complement strand
GGAGCCCGTCGCCGACGCCGGCGTCGTGATCCGCCACGCGATGCCGTACGACCTCGACAAGGTGCGCGACTGGATCACGCGACACTTCACGGCCGACTGGGCCGCCGAGGCGACGAGCGTGTGGAGCCGGCAGCCGATCCCGTGCCTGCTCGCGGTCAAGGACGGTGAACTTGTTGGCTTCGCGAGTTACGACACGACGAGCCGGGGCTTCTTCGGGCCGACGGGCGTCGACGAAACGCAGCGCGGGCAGGGCATCGGCGCGGCGCTCTTGCACGCGGCGCTCCGGGAGCTGCGGCACCTGGGCTACGGCTACGCGTTCATCGGCTGGGCCGGGCCGGTCGGGTGGTACGCCAAGACCGTGGGCGCGACCGTGATCGAGGGCAGCGAGCCGGGCGTATACGCGCACATGTTGAAGAAGGCGGAGTAGCAGGTCTCGTCTCTCTCGGGCGAGGCGGGTGACGCGCAGCGTCTCGCGGGGTGGCGGTATCGAAAGCGGTACGGGACGCTACGCGTCGCCCGTTACGCGGCGCGGGGTCGGTTAGTCGGTGGCGGGGCGGCGGTCGACGAGGAGTTCCACCGCGTCGTACTTGTCATCCGTGACAACGATTCCGTCGCCAGAAAGTGAGCTTGTGTAGGGCCCGATGGTTTCCCACGCATCGTCTTTAAGGCCAATGACCCGGTAAGTTCCTTTAGGCCAGTTCTTGGCGCTCCAGTACGCCTTACCTTCTTCCGGGAACTGAATGCTTTCGTGGTCTCGCTCAAGAGGGATCGGCGCCGGCCGGTGGTCCGCGTCGAACTTCGGGTGAGGAGCCGGGCCGTTCTTGTTGATGTCGTAGTAGCCCGTGAGTTCGTCGGGGTACACGTCGAGCACGCCGCGGCTGAACCAGTGGACGTGCCCGCCGGTACGGGTCTTGCGGGTCAGGTCCATCTTCCGGACCATGTCGGGCCACGTCGTATCGGGCCCGTCGCCGACGACACGGATGCCGGCGATCAGGTCTTCGCGCCGCTGGCCGATGTACTTCACCTGTTCGAGCCAGGTCTGCTCGAAGCTGTCGTAGTTGAAGCGGTAGGCTTGCGGCACGTACTCCTGCATCCAGCCCTTCCGTGCCCAGCGAGGCCAGTCGCAGGCGTAGTTGTCCAGCGACCAGTCGTAGATCGCCGGGCTGATGCTCACGAGGATGTCGGGGTTGGCTTCCTTGCAGGCGTCGTAGAACTCCTTGGCGAACTCGGTCACCTTGTCGGCCCGCCACTGCACCCAGCGCCGGTCCTTCGGGTCGCTCGGGGGTTCCCGGCCGCCGTGCTCCTGCTTGTACACCTCGACGGTGTACGGGTCGTAACCCATCGACGTGGGCCAGGCGATGCGGTCGTCGAGTTGGACGCCGTCGAGGTCGTAGTTGCGGATCGCTTCGGTGACGATGTCGAGGATGAGCCGGCGCGACTCGGGGCGCAGCGGGTTCATCCAGACGAACGGGTTTTGCGACGAGACCAGGTCGCCGTCTTTGGTGGTGGTCATCCACTCGGGGAACTGCTTGCGGAGGTGGTTGTGGGTGTCCTGGTGGGCGGCCATGAACCCGTACTCGAACCAGGCGATGTAGATGAGCCCTTCGCGGTGCGCCGCGTTGAGCGTCTCGTCGACGAGGTCCCGCTGGAGGTCGTCGGGCGCGTTGTTGATCTTCATCGGCACGCCGATGAGCTGGTCCATCGCGGCGGAGGGGAACTCGGTGTAGCCGTTCTTCCAGCACTCGACGTAGACGGTGTTGAGCCCGATCTCGCGCAGGCGGCGCATCGTGGCCGCGGTATTGGTCGGGTTGGCGATGGCGTCGTTGGCGGTGGTGGTCAGCCAGGTGCCACGGACTTCGGGGGGGGCGGTCTTCACGTCGTGTCCGTCGGCGAGGGCGGTCATGGGGGCTAAGCAGAGCAGCAGGAGCAGGAGTCGCAGATGGACGCGGATCAACGCCGATACGTTTCGGGTTGCAACCCGGTCTGGCTGAGCGTCCGGGGTACGGGACAATGGATTGCGGGATGAAAAAATGCGTTCGTGGTTCATTGCCGTGCGTCCCGAGGTTCCGTGGCGTCAATCGAATCTGTGTTCATCCGCGTTCATCTGCGGTCTTAAGCCGCCGTCGCCGAAGCGCAGCCAAGCCGAGCAGCAGCATCGCGGCCGCGGGTTCGGGGACCGCGGCGAAGGCGGCGTCGAGTGCGGCGAGGTCGCCGGTGAAGTTCTGGCGGAGCAGGGCGGCGTCGAGCAGGTCGACGACGCTGTCGGCGTTGAGGTTGCCCAGGGCCCAGGGGGCGGCGGCGTCGGTGATCACGCCGAAGTTGGCCGCGAGGGTTTGAGCGTCGAGCAGGTCGACGTCGCCGTCGAGGTCGAGGTCGCCGGCGGCGGTGTTGGCGGTCTCGAGCACGAGCGCGAGGTCGTCGAGGTCGGTGCTGCCGTCGCCGTCGAGGTCGCCGACCGGGTCGTTCCCGAGGATCATGTTGGACAGCGCGGTGAGGTCGTCGGGGTCGTACCGGTCGTTGCCGTCGAAGTCGCCGGGCAGCGGTCGGCGGTCGCGCAGCAGTTCGAGCTCACCAAGTGCTTCGGGGGCGTTGATGAGCCAGTCGCCGGGGTAGAGGTAGAGCGTGCCGAGCGTGGCCCATTGCCCCTGTGCGTAGATCGGGGCGACGACGCGGTAGAGCCCCTCGTCGGTGACGGTCACGGCCCAGTCGTCGTTGCCGGCGTCGCTGCCGACGACCGGGGCGGGGCGGTGTCCCGGTTCGAGGTTCGGGTTCTCCGTCCACCCGCCGTAGAAGTTCGCGAGGTCGTTGGCGAAGTCGACGGCGTTGTCGCTGTACCAGATCGAGTGCCCGGCGAGCTCGCCGTTCGCGGCGTTGCGCGTGGCCTGGATCATGGCGAGCAGGTCGGCGAGCGGGGTGTCGCCGCCGCTGCCGTTGAAGCGGAGGCCCATGATGCCGTCTTCTTCACGGTTGGTGGAGGTGAACGGCGAGACGTTGCTGGGTAGGGACGCGTTGAAGCTGCCGATGCTCGGGCGGTAGACCTGCGGGACGACCTCGTCGAAGTAGCCTTGCTGAAGCCACTTCGGCCAGTCGGCGGTGTAGTTGGCCTGCGAGAACCCGTTGACCGACGGCGACAGCGAGATCCAGACGTCCGGGTCCACGGCGCGGACGGCCGTGTGCAGTTCTTCGACGAACAAGTCGAGCGACTCGTCCTGTAGTTGGTTGAGCAGGTTGGTGTACGACGGGTGGGTGGGCGTGATGTTGACGTTGAAGCGCTCGTTGATGATCGCGTTGGTGGTGGCGTCGTAGCCGAGCGAGCGGGGCCAGGCGAGGCGGTCGTCGAACTGGATGCCGTCGAGGTCGTGCTGGACGACGGCCTCGACGACGATGTCGATCAGGAGCTGACGGACTTCGGGGACGGCCGGGTTCATCCACTGGAAGCTGGTGGCCGAGTTGGTGAGGTTGCCGTTGATGTCGCGGAGCATCCAGCCGCGCTGGTTGGCGGCGTTGGCGAGGTCGCCGATGGGGAAGGGCTGGTTGGCGCCGCTGAAGCTGGTGGCGAAGCCGTACTCGAACCAGGCGACGGCGGCCATGCCCTGGCGGTGGGCCTGGATGACGGACTCGTCGATCAGGTCGCGGACGGGCCCGAGCGCGGGGTGGCGTTCCCAGCCGGTGAGGCCGAGCATCGTGGCCGAGGGGTACTGCGTGTGGCCGGCCTTCCAGGACTCGATGTAGGCGGTGTTGAGCCCGGCGCCGCGGAGGGTCGCGAGGGTCGATTCCGTGTTGACGCCGGAGCGGATGTGGTCGACGCCGGTGGTGGTCAGCCAAGTGCCGCGGACCTCGGCGGCGGCGGCGCGCTGAGGGATGACGGCGACCCATGCCGCGGCGACGACAGCAAGCACGACGGCGATCCGGGTTATCGGGGCGGGGTGGCGGGGCATGGCGGCGGGCGATCGCGGCGGATGGAACAGAACAGACACGAAAGCGAACCGGAACCCACCGTACGCGGCCCGGCGGGGTCACGGTCGCGTGAGAAAGCCGCCGGCGGACAAGTTGCGCTTCCCCCTCAGGGAAAGATCGTTATATTACAATGATGGGAAGAATTCGTCTAGGTCTTATAGGTTGTGGCGGGATCGCGGGGGCCCACGCCGCCGCGGCCGCGGCATCCGACCGCGTCGAGGTCGCCGCGGTGGTCGACCCGGTCGCGTCGGCCCGGGAGGCGATGGCCGAGACGACCGGGGCCCGGGCGTTTGTTTCCGTTGAAGGGTTCCTGAACGCCCACGCCGTGTCGCCAGTCGTCGACGCGGCGGTAGTCTGCACGCCCCCGCACGCCCGGCGGGACGTGATCCAGGCCCTGCTGGCCGCGGGTCTGCCCGTCCTGGCCGAGAAGCCTTTGGCCCATACGCCCGAAGACGCCGACGCCCTGACGGCGCTCGCGGCGCAACACCCTGAAACCCCAACGGCCGTGGCCTACTGCCACCGCCTGACCCCGGCGCTGGTGGAAATGAAGCGCCTCCTCGCCGACGGCAAGGTCGGCCGGCCCGTCCGCTTCGAGAACGTCTTCGCCTGCTGGCACCCGACGCTCGAAGGCAAGTGGATGTCCGACCCGACCCAGAGCGGCGGCGGTTCGCTCATCGACACCGGCTGCCACAGCCTCGACCTTTTCGGCTTTCTGGTCGGCGGAGTCGATCGGCTCCGCGTCGAGGCCGCCTTGCTGCACCACGGCTGGGCCGGCCGGGGCGAGACCAACAGCACCGTCCTCGTCGCCGCGGCGCTCCACGCCTCCGATTTCGCCCCCGGCGTGTTGGAACAAACCAACGGCCATGGCCTGCCCCAGCTCCCGGGGGTCATCGCCTCGGGCTGGGCCGAGCAGGACCGCTTCACCGTCCGGCTCGTCGGCACCGCGGGCGCGTTGGACTACGACTTCATCACGGCGCCCGAGACACTGCGGTTCACGCCGTCCCAGGGCGAGCCCGAAGACATCGCCGTCGCCAACCACGAGCTGCGGTTCCAGCACCAGCTCGAAACCTTTGCGGACCTCATCGAACACCCGGCCGCGGACACCCCGCTCGCCCGCTTCGTCGACGCGGCGTGCGTCGCTCACCTCGTCGCCGACGCCTACGCCAAAGCCGCGCCGCGCCAAGCGGTGCCTTCGGCGGAGGACGCGCCGTCGGTCACCGTCCGCCCCGTCGCCGTTCCCCCGCGCACCAAAGCCCCGGCCTGAGCCGCCGGCCCGTTTGCGCCGCCGTTCCGTCGTGTGCCCCAGGAGTTCCTCATGGGCCGAGCCCCCGCCAAGCGACCCGCCCCCAAGCTCGACCGCCCGGTCGTGGTCGACGCCGCGCCGGCGACGGGCACGCTGCGCCTCGGGATCCTCGGCCTCGACAGCTCCCACGTCCCCGAGTTCACCCGCCGCATCCACGGCATGACCGACGCCGGCACGTCGCGCTGCCGGGTCACCCGGTTCTGGTCCGACGGCCAACACGACATGCCCGAGAGCGAGGTCGCCAAGTGGCGGGCCGACACCGAGGCGATGGGCGTGGAGGAGGCCGATTCCCTCGACGCGCTGCTCGACGAAGTCGACGGCGTGCTGGTCCTCACCGTCAACGGCGCGAAACACGAGGCGCAAGCGGCCGAAGCGCTGAAGCGTGGCCTCCCGACCTACATCGACAAACCCCTCGCCAACGACCTCGCCTCCGCGCAGCGCATCCTCGCCGCGGCGCGTGAAGGGAAGGCACGTTGCTACAGCGCCTCCTCGCTGCGATTCGCGACCGAACTCGACCAAGTTCCGCGCGAACAACTCGGCGAGCTTGTCGCGATCGATGCCGTCGGCCCCGGCGAACTCAACGACGCCATGCCTCGGCTGCTGTTCTACGGCGTCCACACCGTCGAGATGGTTGATGCGCTCTGGGGGCCTGGGGTTTCACACGTCCGTGCCGACGCCGGCGACGACCGCGACGTGATCCAGCTCCGCTACCGCGACGGCCGGTACGCCCACCTCCGCCTCGAACGCCGGGGCGGCTACGACTTCGCCGCCACGCTGCACGGCACGCAGGGCGTCCACCACTTCAAGGTCGACTTCGCCCCGGTGTACTCGCGTCTGGTGGCCGGCATGGTGCGGTTCTTCGAGGGCGGCGACGCCCCGGCCGACCTGCGCGACATCGTCGAGAACATCGCCGTGATCGAGGCGGCGCATTCTTCGTTGGAACAGAACGGCGCGTGGGTCGGCGTGTCGGCGATCGCTTAAGCCGCGACGGATTGTTCATCGCCAAGACGCCAAGTGGCCAAGACGCCAAGGAACTGTGACACTGGGCCGGTTCAGTCGGTCGCGTTGCCCCATGGCTTTCCGAATCGAAATCAGGCGGAATCATGAACATCGAACTCTTGCGTTCTTCTTGGCGTCTTGGCCCCTTGGCGCTCTTGGCGATCATGCTGCTCCCGCTGCAAGCCTGCAAATCCGACCCGTCGGTGTGCACGGGGTACAAGGTCGAGCCCCACGCGTCCACTGACAGGTTCACCGTTTCCACGGAACTGGAAATCGCCGATGCGCAGAAGTTTCCGTTGATGGCGTCAATGATGGCCGGGGATATCGAGGGGATGTCGCAAGTCCTGCTCGAAAACGGGATCACCCGCACCAACATGACGATGGACCAGGCCCTGGCCATGCTCGACCACCGGCCGGGCTGGAAGTCACACCCGTGGTGGAACCTGCCCCGACACCCCGCCGAGAAGTACCTCGACGGCTGGGTCTTCGTGCTCGACCCGGGGCACGGCGGGAAGTCGCTCGAGACGCCCGGCTGGAAGATGGGGCCCACCGGCGTGCGCGAGGCCGAGATGAACCTCCGCGTCGGGCTGATGCTCCGCGCGATGCTCGAGGACGCCGGCGCAACGGTTGGCATGACGCGCACCGAGGAGGTCAGCGACATCGCCGACGACCGCATCGGCGACTACGACCACGGGGCCGACGCCGATCCCAATGACCCCGCGAACTGGAACACGCTCAAACGCCGGGCCCACTTCGCCAACACGTTCCCCCGCCCCGACGACGCCAAGCTCCCGGCCACGCACTTCGACGCCGACGGCAACCCGGTCGGCGCCGACCTGTTCATCTCCCTGCACCACAACGCCAGCAGCTCGCCGAAGTCGAACTACACCACCGTCTGGTTCCACGGCCCCGCCGAGCACGCCACCGTCGAACTCGACGCCGCGCGGCACCTGGCCCGCGACATCGGCCGGGCGCTGCGGACCGACGTCGGGCTCACCTGCCCGGTGATGAACGACCGGCAGATGTACGGCACGGGCTTCGCGGTGCTCCGGCACGCCCGCGTCCCGGCCGTGCTGACCGAGTCGAGCTTCTTCAGTAATCCTGAAGAGGAGCAACGCCTCGCCGACCCGGGGTACCTGATCCGCGAGGCGTACGCGATCTACTGGGGGCTGTGCGAGTTGGCGTACAGCGGGAGGCCGACGCAGCGTGTGCCGGACGCCCGGTTCGTGAACCAGAAACTGATTGTCGAGACCGCGCTGGACGACGGGATGCCCGAATGGTGGGGGCACGACCAAGGCCGGACGTTGGCGTCGACTTTCTTCGCCGAAGTCGACGGGAAAGACGCGGGGATCAATGTCAAGCCCGACCCGGAAAGGCCCGGACAGGTCCGTCTTGAATGCGTGGTGGACCTTGGCCATCGATGGTCTGCGCTTCAGGCCAACGGCGAGTTTGCGTTGGAGTTCCGTTTGACCCACGCCAACTTCCTCAAGGCCCACAACTGGCCGCAGCGGTACGCGGTGGACTTGAAGTGGGAGCCGGGGGCGGAGGCGCCGGAGGTGGTGGCGGTCCGGCCGTTGGGCGCTTACCGGGAAGGGCAGCCGGACTGATTCGGGGGTTCACGGGACGCGGGGTCGGGTCTGATTAACGCGGTTTCCGAGCGGTGAGGGCGGTTTTTCGTGGTTTTGCGAAACACTGCCCCGGAAAAGTCGTGCAAACAGCCGGGCGGTTCTATAACCTGTGAAACAGTTGGGTTCGGCCGGCGATCGATCGGGGCATCTCGCCACGCCGTTGTCGGGCCCGTGGTTCCGCCCTGGGGGGCGTTTCAGTTGTTGAATCGAGGCTCACGCTTGCTCACTTGGCTCACGAACTCCGCGGGGTGGGGCGGCCCGGGGGCACGCCGGGGGTGGCCTGCGCCCGGGGGCGGCGGGTGGGCGGCGGCGTCCGGGGTGCTGGGGGTGGGCTTCGTGCTCGGTCTGGCGGTGGGGTGCCGTCCGGCCGAAGCCGGCGCAGCGGGCGGGGCGGTCGACGCCCCCCC
>JANQPR010000165.1 GCA_028285385.1 Phycisphaera sp. | reverse complement strand
TGCTTCACTTGCTCGCGTTCACCGGGCGCTGGCGTCCCGGCGGGGACAGCGCGGCCTTCCTGGTCCTTGGGCGGCGCCTCCACGAGCACGGCGACCTCGTCACGATGACCGGGTACGGCGACGGCGTCATGCCTGGGTACCCGTGGCTGCTGTCGCAACTGATCGCGATCACCGGTTCCGAAGAGAGCGCGATCACGGCAGCGATCGGACTCAACCTGGCAGCGACTCTGGCGTGGTTGACGTTCGTGTTCCTCGCGGTGCGGGCGGTGGTGGATCGGCCGACGGCGGTGTGGGTGACGCTGCTGTGCGGCGTGTCGGCGCGGGCGATGGAGGCGGGGGCAGACGTACTGCCGGGGATGGTGTTTGCGGCGCTGCTGGCGGCGGTGCTGTGGGCCGAGGCGTGGCGCGTGGGTTGGTGGCGCTGGGCGATTGTGGCCGTCCTGTTGGTCGTCATGGTCGCCCTGCGGTCCGTGACGGCGTTGGTGGTGGGTGCGGCGTGGCTCGCCTGGGGCATCGGCATGGTTCGGGCTCGCGTCGAACAACCGCCGGGCGACCGTTCGTTGGCTTCGACCGCGCAACGTTCGGTTTGGGCCGGTCTTTTCGTTGTGTTCGCGTTTCTGTTTTTTGTCCCGGGTGTTCGGCGTGACCTAGAGGTCTTGTTCACGGGCTTGCTGTCCGACGGGCCGGGGCGGGTCCTTGGTGCGACTCGGGAAGCATTGGTCTGGGCGGTGCCGGAGGGCGTGATCGGGATCGACCCGAGCGTGTACGTCGGCCCGGTGCTGGGCGTACTGTTTATCGGGGCCGGTGTCGCATTAACGCGGGTGCGGTTGTTCTGGGGGGTGTTGGTGTTGGCGTTCGTGCTGCCTTGGTTCTTGTTTCTGTCGACGCCGCGTTACGTGGTGCCGGTGCTGCCGCTGTTGTTGCTGGGGGTGTGGCGGCTGCTGGTCTTGATGGAGCGGCGTTGGCCCGGGGCCCGTTCGGGGTGGGCCGTCTTGGCGGCGGCCGGGTTGCTGCTGGCGGCGAACGGCGTCGGCGTGGGCCGGTTGATCGTGGAGCAGCGGGGCGAGCCGTTCCTGGAGCGGTACCGGGACGGCAAGTACGCCGCGGCTATGGAGGTGTCGCACTGGCTGCGCGACAACTCATTGCCGGGGTCGCGGGTGCTGGTGACGCTGGACGAGCGGCCCTCGGTGTCGTGGTGGTCAAGGCGGGACGCGCTGCCGTTGATCTCGACGCCGGCGATGAACGCGGGGGTGCTGTATGCCGTAGAACCCTTGGATAAAGCAGCACGGGCGGCGATGACGGAGCTCGGGTGGTCGCTCGGCCCGGCGTTGTTCGAGGCGGACGACCCTCGGCGCGGGGATACGTGGACGCTGCACGAGGTGATGCGCCCAACGCCATCCGCTGAGCCAACCGTAGGTGAGTGATGTCCGTCGTTACGATGCCGTGATGCGCGTCGCGTTGATCCATGAGTGCATCGCCGGTTACCACGGCTCGGAGCGCGTGCTCGCGGCGCTGGCCGAGTTGTACCCCGACGCGCCGGTCTTCTCGCTGATCCATCAGATCGAAGCGACACGCGGGACGGTCTTGGAGCACCGCGAGCACCGGACGAGTTTTCTGGACCGGCTGCCGTGGCTGCGACGCCGGCACCGGGTGTTGCTGCCCGTGATGCCGTACGCGGTGGAGCAGCACGACCTGCGCGGGTTCGACGTCGTGATCAGCTCGCACCACGCGGTCGCTCACGGCGTATTGACACGCAGCGACCAACTGCATCTTTGCTACACGCACAGCCCGGCCCGTTACGCGTGGGACCTGTACGCCGAGCACGTGTCGCCGGCGAAGTGGTCGCCGGTGAAGCGGTACGCCTTGCACCGCTTCCGACAATGGGACCAGCACGCGGGGCGACGCGTGGACCACTTCTTTGCGAACTCGCATCACGTGGCGAGGCGGGTGGCGCGGGTGTACGGGCGGCGGGCGGAGGTGGTGTACCCACCGGTCGACGTGGATCGGTTCAGCGCCGAGCAGAAGCGTGGCGACGGCTATGTCTATCTTGGGCGATTGGTGCCGTACAAGCGGGTGGGTGTGGTGGTTGAAGCGTTCAACCGGCTGGGGTTGCCGTTGACGGTGATCGGCGACGGGCCGGAGCGAAAGAGTCTGCAATCGGTCGCCAAGCCCAACGTGACGTTCCGGATTGACTCAGACGACGCGGCGGTCGCTGGCGCGTTGGGGGCGTGTCGGGGCTTGGTGTTCGCGGGGGAAGAAGACTTCGGGATGGTTCTGGTCGAGGCGCAGGCGGCGGGGGCGCCGGTGGTGGCGCTGCGGCGGGGCGGGGCGGCGGAGGTTGTGGAGGACGGCGTCACGGGGGTGTTATTCGACGAACCGACGCCGGACGCGGTGGTTGCGGCGGTGCGGCGGCTGCTCGAACACGGTGTCTCGGCCGACGCCGGTACAATCCGGGCCCGAGCAGGGCGGTTCGCGAAGGAACGGTTTGCCGAGACGATGCGGCGGCGCGTTGGCGAGCTTTGGGAAGCGTTCGGCGAAAACGGCCCACTGAACGTGCGCTGTGTCGATTCCTGATTCCCCCGACCTTTTGGCTCCCGTGGTTAGCGTTCATGGCTGAGGCGATCTCAACCCGACTGCCGGTCCGGCCCGAGGCCGCGGTCGATGCGCCGTCGCGGGTGACGGTGGACGACGCCGTCGCGCAGCGTTTTCTGCGAACGCACGACCGCCGGGAGAAGCGCACGCTGGCGAGTCGGGTCGACCCGGCGAAGCGCACGTTCGACGTGGCGGCGGTGTTGGTGACAGCGCCGGTGCTGCTGCCGGCGATGGCGTTGATCGCGGTGTTGATCCGCTTGGACTCGAAGGGGCCGGCGCTGTTCTATCAACGGCGGTACGGACGCGGCGGGCGGAAGTTCACGCTGATCAAGTTCCGCACGATGGACGCCGACGCGCACGAGGCTTTGGCGGACCACCTCGACGCGAACACGCAGCACGCCTTCGAGTGGGCCGAGCGTCGGAAGCTTCGCGACGACCCGCGGGTGACGCGCGTCGGCCGGCTGCTGAGGCGGACGAGCCTGGACGAACTGCCGCAGGTGTTCAACGTGCTGCGGGGCGATATGTCGCTGGTGGGCCCGCGGCCGCTGCCGTTGTCCGAACGGCGGACGTACGGCAAGGCGTTCGCGCTGTACTGCCGGGTGACGCCGGGGTTGACCGGGTTGTGGCAGGTGTCGGGCCGGAGCGACCTGCCGTACGCGAAGCGGGTCGAGCTCGACACGTTCTACATCCGGCAGCGCTCGTGGCGGCTGGACGGGTCGATCCTGCGGCGCACGGTCGGTGCGGTGTGGTCGAAGCGCGGGGCGTATTGAAGCTCACCGAGTCCGCCAACACCGTAGACGGCTTTATTCAATACCGGTCTCGACATACTCGGGCAGTTGCTTCTCGAGCTTCTTGACCTTCGGCAGCGCGTTGTAGACCACGTACGGCTGGGCGGGGTTGAGGCGGACATAGTCTTGGTGGTACTGCTCGGCTGGGTGGAACTTCGTCAACGGCTCGAGCGTCGTGACGATCGGCTCGGCGAACGTGCCGGCGTCCTGCAGCTGTTGGATGTACGCCGCGGTGGCCTGCTTCTGCGCGTCGTTCAGGTAGAACACGGCCGAGCGGTACTGCCTGCCGGTGTCGGGGCCCTGGCGATTCAACTGCGTCGGGTCGTGGGCGACGGTGAAGAAGACCTTGAGCAACTCGCCGTAGGTCACGGCCTGTGGGTCGTAGGTGATCTGGATCACCTCGGCGTGGTCGGTCGCGCCGGCGCTGACGAGCTGGTAGTTCGCGTCGTCGTCGTTGCCGCCGGCGTACCCGGAAACAACCGACTCGACGCCCTTGACGCGCTCGAACACCGCCTCGGTGCACCAGAAGCAGCCGCCGGCGAACACGGCGATCGCTTGGCCGGCGTCGTTCAAGACCTCGACGCCCTCGGGCTGGGTCGCGGCGTCGGGGGAGGGCGCATCGACGGGGTCGGCGGTCGAACGCGAGCAAGCGATCGGGTTCATGGCGAGCACCAAGAGCAGGGGGAGGAGCAATGGTTTCATCTTGAGTTCAACCGGGAGCATAGCGCGATGATTCCCGGCGGCGGTTCCGGTTTATCATCCGGGCATGTCGAAGGGTTCCGCGTCGGTCGCTGCGGCAGAG
Organism: Phycisphaera sp.; assembly: GCA_028285385.1. GTDB lineage: Bacteria > Planctomycetota > Phycisphaerae > Phycisphaerales > Phycisphaeraceae > CAZIXN01. The sequence goes on along the minus strand of JANQPR010000165.1, from coordinate 898 downwards.
TCGCGTTCGGGGGGTGCTCCAGTGCCGGCCCCGAACCCGCGGCGGTTGAAGGCCTCGCCGTGGTGGAAAGACGCGCTGGTCGTCTGGGGCCCGATCGGGCTGGTGGCCTTGGTGTTGTTCGTGGTGGCGTGGATGTTTGTGGAACCCGCGCCGCCGGCGTCGGTTCGGTTGGCGACCGGGGCGTCCGGGGGGATGTACGAACGGATCGGGCAGCGGTTCGCGTCGGCGTTCGGCGAGGCGGGAATCACGCTGGACACGGTCGCCACCGCGGGCGCGTCGGAGAACGTGGCGAAGCTGCGGGCCGGCGAGGTCGACGCGGCGCTGGTGCAGGCGGGCACGGTGCCGGCCGAAGCGATGGAAGAACTGGAAGCGGTCGTTGCGCTGGCCTATGAGCCGTTGCTGGTGTTCGTGCGGCCGACCACGGAGGTCAGCAAGCCCACCGGAGCGCAGGGCGTGACGTCGCTCGACGCGCTGGCGGGAAAGCGGGTGGCCATCGGCGCCGAGGGCAGCGGGACGCGGACGCTGGTGCTTACGCTGCTCGAGGCGGCGGGGCTGTCGGCCGCGGTTGCGGAAACAGAAACTGAGTTGCTCGATCTCGGCGGCGAAGCCGCTGCCGACGCGTTGCGCAACGGCGACGCCGACGCGGCGTGTTTCGTGATGTCGCCGGACGCGCCGCTGATGCGCGGCCTGCTCGCCGAGCCGGGGCTGCAACTCGTGGACCTGCGGCGTAGTGCGGCGTGGTCACACCGGCTGCCATACCTCGCGGCGGTGACGCTGTTCGAGGGCGTCGTCGACCCCGCGGCGAACCTGCCGGCGGCGGATGTCCGGACTGTGGCGCCGGTCGCTTACGTCGCGGTTCGGCCGGACACGCACCGCGCGGTGGTGCAGCTCGACATCG
>JANQPR010000164.1 GCA_028285385.1 Phycisphaera sp. | reverse complement strand
CGTTCTCGTCGCCGGTGAACGTGCCGGTGCCCCAGTTCTGGAGCACGAGGTCGAGGTCGCCCTGCTCGACCTGGCCGCTGCCGTCGTAGTCGCCGGTGATGGTGGTGGCGAAGAACGCGAGGTCGAGCGCATCGACGAGGCCATCACCGGTGATGTCGCCGTCGCCGTAGCCGCCGGCGGTGTTGAGGTTCGCCTGGACGATGGCCTTGTCGTCGTCGTCGACGTCGCGGTCGAGGTCGACGTCGCCGAGTTCGGTGAGCAGGTAGGCGTTGAGGTAGAAGTCGACATCGGTGCCGTCGACGGTGCCATCGAAGTTGTAGTCCCAGTAGGAACCCGTTCCGCCGCCGAGGTTCGCGCGGATGGCGTCGATGTCGGCGGCGGTGCCTTCACCGATCTTGAGGTCGTCCACGGCCCACTTGGCGTTCATCGACTGGGTGTTGATGGTCTGGATGCCGGTGATCTCGGGCGTGTTCTCGGTCGAGAAACTGGAAAGCGGGATCGACCGGAGCAGGTGGTGCGACTCCTGGGCGCCGTAGGCGAGCAGCGTCGTGCCGGTCTCGTCGAGGACACGGAACTGCGCGTCGACGTGGTCCGGGGTGGTCGCGGCGTTGAAGGCCGGCATGTAGACCTCGGCCGTATACCAGGTGTCGAGGTCGAGGGTGGTGATGAGCGACCGGTAGGTCTCGGCGTCGCCGGCGCTGCCGAACGGGCTGAGGTACCCGTCGGCCCAGAGGTCGAAGGTGGAGGCGCCGATGTTGCGGAACTTGAGGGCGGCGATGTTGTTGACCCACGGCCCGTCGTCGCGGGTGCCGTTGTGGATCAGGTTGCGGTAGAAGCTGATGTGGAAGCCGTTGGCGGATGCGCCGAGGTTGTCGGTGCCGGCCGAGTCGATACGGAACTTGACGGTGGCGGCGGCCATCTGGTTGCGCGGGGCGTTGGCTTCGAGGCCGGTCGAGACCACGGAGAACGCCTCGGTCCCGACGTTGGGGTCGCGGATCAGTTCGAGCGTGCCGTTGGTGATCTGCGTGGTGCTGGGCGCCGAGCCGAACCCAAACTGGGCTTCGTAGGTGGCCGGGGTGCCGACGAAGTCCATCGAGCTTGGGTACGTGGCCGGGTCGAACACTTGGTTGACGATGTCGCCCTTAGCGGGGTTCTGGATGCCGTCGACGGAGAGCAGGTCCCCGGTGCTGAGGCTGTTGTAGTCCTCGGTGAAGAGCCAATCGACGCCCAGCGCGGGCGTCGAGAGGGCGGCAATCAGCGCGGCGGTCGCGGGCGCTGCGGCGCGCCGGGAGTCACGGGGCGTCAACATGCGATTTACCTCCTCGATGCGAAATCCAGACGGGACACCGACGCTCAATCGAGCGAGAAAGCCGCGGCGCCGCGTTTAGACGACGCCCCGGGGAGATGACAGGCCGTCAGTCGTTGGGGTCGCGGGACCACTGCCCGCCGACGCCGGTGTCCGCGTCGCTCTGGTAGAACGGACTCTTGACCGACGGGTGGGCCTCGGTGTCGTAGGTGTCCCACGTTCCGACGGTGGCGCCGTGGCCGTCCGCGTAGGCGTAGTTGAAGTTGCCGTTGACTTTGTCGACGTCGTCGCCGACCTTGCCGTTGCGGGCCCCGTGGGGCAGGTGGTCGACCAAGTCGTCTTGCTTCGCGGTCCCCCAGATCTCCATGTACTGCCAGCCGGGGTTGAGCAACCAGTTGGCGGCGCCGTTCATCCCGGTGGGCACGTTGTCTTCCTGGTGCTGCTCGCCGAGCATCAGGGTCTCCGAGGCGGCGGGCACGTCGGCGGCAAGGTTGGCCTGCCAAGGGCGGACGAGGCCTTGCGTATCCGTCCAGACGGCTCCCGCCATACCGGAACTGACCTGTTGGGTTGCGGAGGTCTTAGACGTGTTCAGCAAACCCGTCGTCATGAGGTAGCTGCGCTTGCCGGGGTCGCCGTTTTGCGTGGGCAACCGCTCGACATCATCCGACGGACACCCGAGTACGTCTGCTTGGTAGGGCTGAAGGATCGGCGGGATGAAGTCGTAAGCGACCTTGTATTCGGTGGGGATGGGGTTACCGATGTAGTCGGCGATCAGGTCGTCGAAGGTCAGGATGCCCGATCCGTACCGCGCGAAGATCGGTTCCAGTTGTCCGGCTTGAGAACCCCCGAACGAGTTGTACGGGACGTAGTCCTTGTAGTCGGTGGCGTAGGTGGTGACGGCGATGCCGAGCTGCCGGATGTTGCTGAGGCAGGCGGCCTTGCGGGCCGTCTCGCGGGCGGCCCCAAGGGCGGGCAGGAGGATGCCGATCAGCAACGCGATGATCGAGATCACCACGAGCAGCTCGATGAGGGTGAATCCGTTGCGGCGGCACGGTACGGAAGGGTTGCGGGTCATGGCGGGCCTCGGCGGCGTGAAGCGCGGGTGAATCGGGAAGTCACGACAGGAGCGGGAGCCAGACCCGGCACGGCGCTGCATCGCTTGGCCGGGTGTGGTGTGCGGGATGCAGAAAACCCGGCCCGGCCTTTCGGCCGCGTCGGGTTCCCCGGTCTGGCGTCAGGCCTTGCGGCGACGCGTGGCCATCAGGCCCAAGCCCGCGGCAAGCAACGAAGCGGACGCCGGTTCGGGAACGATCGCCCCGTCGAAAATGATGTTGTCGACGGTCAGGGTGACGTCGAGCGTGTCGCCGCCGGACTTGTTCGAAAACAGCTCAAGCCTGACCGGGGTGCCGTTGGTCAGCGCGGCCTGGAGCTCGGCGGTCTTGGCGGCGTCGAGCGTGTAGATCACGGTGTAGAGCCCGTCGCCGGTGTCGGCGTTGAGCTCCAGACCGGTCCCGCCGATCTGCGGCATCTGGTGGAACGGGAAGCTGCCACCCAGGGCCGCCGACAGGTTGCTGTACGACGCGCCGGGGTTGGACGCGTTCCATTCGTAGTACCAGTCGATCTGGAAGGCGGTGATCGGGTCGCTCGGGTCCGCCAGCAGGTTGAGGTCGATCGAGGCGATCTTGTCGTACGAGCCGGTGGTGTTCTCAGCGCGGACAGCCTGGGCGCCGTCGGTGATGCCGACGCCGGAGTCCACAACGTCGCCGAGCGGAGCGCCGCCGCTGGGGGCGCCGACGGAGCCGGGGTCGCCCACATTCAGCTCTTCGAAGCTGGTTAACAGGATCGGGTCGGTGTTGTCAGCCGACGCGGCCACGGCGAACGCGAGCACGGCGGCGGGAGCGGTCAACGAAGCGAGAACTCTCATCACGGGTCTCCTCAAGGAAAAGAATCGAAACGCGAAAGTGGTCAGACGCATCGGAACCGGTGGCGGCGGGGTCGCTTGGTCAGCAACTCAACTTGACCGGGTCCGTCGGATTGCATCTCCGTGGTTCCTCATCTGTGTCGGGAACAGGGACGGTCAGGAATCCGGCGAAGCGAGACGCAACACGCGACTCGGCACGGCGGCGGTGGACTGACGGGTGATCAGACGGACCGGGAAGTGTCCCGGGGTGGCCTCCGCGGGCGTCGGGGGCACGGCGGCGGCCTCGATCTGGTGGATCAACAGCCGCGCCGCGGTGTCGCCCATCGCTTCGAACGGCAGGTCAATGCAGGTGATCGAAGGTCGGCCGTAGTTCAACCCCTCGCGGTCGCCCATCGACAGCAGGCTGACGTCGCGCGGGCATTCCAGCCCCAGGCGGTCAAGGTGGTGCAGGACGATGTCGCTGCGGAACGGGTTGTTGGCGACCAGAGCGGTCGGGCGGTCATCGGCCGAGAACAGCCGCTGGAGCGCCGGGCCGTAGGCCTCGCCGGTCTCGGGCGCGCCGGGGGCCACATCCGGGATGACGTCGACCAGGCCGTCTTCGTGGCCCGCCTCGCGCATGGCGTCCAGCATGCCCAAACGCCAGCGCTTCACCATGTGATCGGGCCAACGCTTCTGTTCGACGGGCGCCGCTTGGACGTACCCGAGCCGTCGGTGGCCCAGCTTCAGGAGGTGCTCCGCGGCGAGCCGGCCAGCCAACCGGTGGTTGGGCATCACCGACGGGATGTTCTCAACGCTCGGGGCGTTGATGATCACCGCGGGCAGGTTGTTCTGCTGGATGACCTCGATCTCCTCGGGCTCGAGGTGGTAGTCGATGATCACGCCATCAAACCGGGCGTCGGCGAAGTCGTCCCCGGCCCCCCCGCCGCCGACCCGGACGAAGACCAGGTGGTAACCCGCGTCGCCGAGCATCTGAACCAGGCCCTCCAGCAACCGTGGTTCGTGGGTCCGGGTCTCGCGCTTGTCCGTGGAGAGCAGCCCGATCATGTGTGTGCGCTTGGTTTTGAGGGCGCGGGCGCGCCAGTCGACGCGGTACCCCAACTCGTCCGCGACCTGGCGGATGCGTTGGGCCTGCTTGGCCGAGCGGGCGTAGCTGCCCTTGACCTTGCCGCGAAGCACCTTGGAGACCGTGACGGTCGAGACGCCGACGACGTCCGCGATGTCTTGGAGAGTGGCCATGCGTTCAACCGGGAGAGGAAGGGGTCCGGTTCGAAGAGTAAACCCTGAACTTATTCAACGATGATCTTGTTTATCGATGAACTTTTGCTAGCTTAGCCGACTCCTCCACCGATGCAACCCCTTTTTTGCGGTTAGAGTCCCGTTCTGGGTAACGAAACGTTTCTCATCTCCTCCGTTAATCCAAACATTTTTCTAACCTCAACGCCGTGTCTCGCCATGAATCTCAGCTTCCGCCACGTCCATCTCGACTTCCACACCTCGCCGGACATCCCGGGCATCGCCGCCGACTTCGACCCCGCCGACTTCGCCCGCACGCTCAAACGGGCCCACGTCAGCTCGATCAACTGCTTCGGCCGTTGCCACCATGGGCACGTCTACTACGACTCCAAGCTCAACCCCGAGCGCATCCACCCGCAGCTCCAGAACCGCAACCTGCTGCCCGAACAGATCGAGGCCTGCCACCGCGAGGGCATCAAGGTCCCGATCTACCTCACCGTGCAGTGGGACAAGTTCACCGCGGATGAGCACCCCGAGTGGCTGCTGATCGACGAAGACCAGAAGCCCTACGGCTTCCCGTTGTTCGACCCCGGGCACGGCTTCTACAACCGGCTCGACGTGCTGCACCCGGAGTTCCGGCAGTTTCTCAAGGCCCATGTCGCCGAGGTCTTCTCGACGATGCCGGTGGACGGGCTGTGGTGGGACATCTGCGTTCCGTGCTTCTCGTACACGAAGCGCTGGCTAGACGCGATGGACGACGCCGACCTCGACGTCCGTAACGCCGATCACCGCACCCGTTTCGCCCGGCAGGTGATGTACTCCTTCGAGCAGGAGATGACGGACTACGTCCGCGGCCTGCCCGAGTACACCAAAGACTGCTTCATCTTTTACAACTCGGGCCACGTCGGCGTCCGGCACCGCGGGTCGGTCGACGCCTACACGCACTTCGAGCTCGAATCACTTCCGGGCGGCGGTTGGGGTTACATGCACTTCCCCGTCGCACAGCGGTACGCGCGCGGCCTCGGCCGACCGACGCTGGGCATGACCGGCAAGTTCCACTCGTCCTGGGGTGACTTCCACGGTTACAAGAACGAAGCGTCGCTGCAGTTCGAGATCTTCAACATGCTCGCCCTGGCCGCCGACGCGACGAACATCGGCGACCAACTCCCACCGCGTGGCGTGCTCGACTACGAGACTTACGAACTGATCGGCGGCGTCTTCGCCGAGGTCGAACGGAAAGAGCCGTGGTGCCGCGGCGCCAAGGCGGTCTGCGACGTCGCCGTGATACACCCCGAGGAGTTCCAGCGCAGCGAAGGCGTCTTCCACGAACAGGAAGAGGCCAAAGGCCGGACCGACTTCGGAGTCGTCCGGATGCTGCAGGAACTCGGGCAACAGTTCGACCTGATCGACTCGACGCGTGACTTCTCAAAGTACCGACTGGTCGTGCTGCCCGACCGGATCTCGGTCGACGACGCGTTGGCCGCGAAGCTCCGGGCTTACGTCGATGCCGGCGGGTCGCTGATCATGTCGCACCGCTCGGGACTAAACCCCGACGGAGACGCCTTCGCCGACGACGACCTGTTCGGCGTGTCGTACCGCGGCGACGCGGAGTTTCACCCCGACTTCCTCCGTCCTGAGCCGGCGTTGCGTGACGGGTTGAAAGACACGAAGTACGTGATGGCCCAACGCGCTGTCGAGGTCGCCCCCTTCCCCGGCAGCGAAGTCTTGGCCCAAACGGAACGGCCTTATTTCAACCGCACATGGAAGCAGTTCTGCTCTCACCAATACGCGCCGTCCAGCGGCGAGTTCGTGTACCCGTCCGCGGTACGCAAGGGCCGCGTGGTCTACTTCGCCCACCCGGTCTTCCAGATGTACGACTGGGAGGCCTGCCGGTGGGTCAAGCGGATCGTCCGCAACGCGGTCACGCTGCTGCTCGGCGAAACACTGGTGCGACACGACGGCCCGTCCACGCTGATCGTCACTCTCAACGAGCAGGCGAGCGCGTCACGCTACGTGATGCACCTGCAGCACTACATCCCCGAGCGCCGCGGCGACGCGTTCGACACCGTCGAAGACGTCATCCCGCTGCACGACCTGACGCTGACCCTCCGGCCACCCAAGGCCGTGAAGTCCGCCGCGTTGGTCCCCGAAGGCGGCGCACTCGAACTGAATCAAAACGGAGACGCCGTGTCCTTCACCGTCCCCCGGCTCGAAGGCCACCAGATGGTCGAGCTCTCCTACGCCTGAATCCCCGCGCGGCAAGCCATGAGTTTTCACAACTACAACGTCGTCGAGCGCTACGAGAAGAACCCGATCCTGACCGGCAAGGACTTCCCCGACGCGTACGACATCCTCCACGTCTTCAACTCCGGGGTCGTCAAGCACGACGGCAAATACCTCATGGTCTGCCGGTGCGAGGACGCGGGGTTGCGGGGCTACTTCTGGATCGCAGAGTCTGACGACGGGCTGGCGTTCACACCCCGACCCAAGCCGATCCCGATGCCCGAAGACGACCCGATGTTCCGCAAGTACGCGGAGATCAACGTCTACGACCCGCGCGTCACGAAACTCGGCGACACGTACTACCTCCTGCACGCCGCGCACAGCCGGTACGACTGCCGCGGCGCGCTGCAGAGCACCAAAGATTTCGAGACCTTCGCCTGGCACGGCTTCATCACCGACGCGGGCAACCGCAACCTCGTGTTGTTCCCACAGAAGTTCGGCGACGACTACGTCCGGCTCGATCGGCCACTCACGACGTGGGACTCGGGCGACATGTGGATCAGCTACTCGAAGGACCTGATCCACTGGGGCCGGGGCGACTGCATCCTGCCCAAGAGCCGCGTGCCGTGGGCGTGGAGCAAGGTCGGCGCCGGGGCCGTGCCCATCAAGACCGACCGGGGCTGGCTCAACATCTTCCACGGCGTCCGCAACCAGGCCAAGGCCCACTTGGTGTACCAACTGGGCGTCTGCCTCCACGACCTGGATGACCCTTCGCAGGTCATCGGCCTGTCCCGCAAACCGATCCTGACCCCGACCACGGGCTACGAGCTACACGGTCAAACGCCCAGCGTCGTGTTCACCGCCGGTGCGATCGCCGAGGACGACGGCACGATCAAGCTTTACTACGGCGGCGCGGACACGGTCCAGTGCGTCGGGTTCACGACCGTGGACCGGTTGCTTTCGATGTGTACAGACACGGCCTAGCCGGCCCACGCCCCGGGCCGGTAACGGCAACACATCCAAACTTGAGGCTTGTTTTCCGAGCCGGATGGGTTACGATACCAAATGTTCATCGATAAACATCGCGTCTTACATCCGGGTTTTTTCTTCAACTTCAGATAAAAAAAGTAGTTACGAGATCTTTGTTCACGGCGACGGCTCTCGTCGCCCCCAAGTTCTTGGAGGAACTCACCATGTCGGCTCTGACTCGGTCCCTCGCGATCACGACGGTCCTCGGTTTATCACCCCTCGCGGCCGCCCAGCCAGTCCTGATCTCCTCGTTCGAGCCCGGTCAGCCGGTGCCCACCTTTGACCCCGGCAGCACCTTCAACTCGTTCGTAACCACCGGCCCGGGGATCACCGACGGCGTCACCGCGGTGTCGACGGTCTACGACCCGGCCAACACGTTCCAGTTGTTGGCCCGGTTCGACCTCAACCCGCTCGACCTCGACTGGTCCAGCACCTCCGGCTTCCTCGTCGACGCCAACTACACCGGCAACCCCGTGGACTTCAACAACCTCGCCGCGGCCATCTTCACCACCAACGGCGGGTTCAACCAGCTCCCGGCCGCGGCGGGCGGCCCCGGCGGCCTCCCCTTCGGCGTGTCGGACCCGGGAGGGACGCAGGTCAATGACATCGAGTTCACCGTCGACGCCACCGCGCTGGGTCAGATCGTCACCGCCAGCAACGCCGACCCGCAGGAGACTTTCCGGCTGGAGTTCTTCGGCAACAAGGGCCCGAACGTCGAAGGCACGATGGTGATCGACAACGTCCGCGCGGTCGGCGCCGTCGCGCCTATGCCGGACTTCCTGTTCACCTCGTTCGAGGCCGGACAGCAGGTCAACGACGAAGGTACCGGCGTCGTGGTCGACCCCAGCCCGCTCGCGACCGACGGCACAGCGGCGTTGGCGGGTGCCTTTGGGCCCGGCACCGAGCAGCAGTTCGAGAACATCGGCGGCTTCGACCTCAACGCCCGCGACATCGACTACACCAACGCCACCAGCATCAAGGTCGACTTCGGGCTGGACCTGAACTCCGGCACGTTCGGCGGCCTGACCGCGGCGCTCTTCTCGGACTCCGGCAACTTCCGTCAACTCGACCCCGACGGCCCCAACAGCGGCGGCTTCTTCGTCGGCGACGGCAACCGCACGACGGACGCCGAGTACCTCCTGAACCCGGACGACATCGCGCTCCTCGTGGCGGGCAACGACGCCGACCCGCAAGAGCGTTTCCGTCTCGAGTTCTTTGCCCAGGGCCCGCCCGAAGCGTCCGGCACGTTCACGATCGACAACATCCGCATCCCCGGCGCCGTCGAAACCATCATCGCCGTCCTCACCGGCGACTACGACGGCAGCGGCCAGGTCGAGCAGGGCGACCTCGACCTCGTGCTCCAGAACTGGGGCACCGGCACGTTCACCGGCGACGAGAACG
>JANQPR010000199.1 GCA_028285385.1 Phycisphaera sp. | reverse complement strand
CAAAAGACGGCCCGCTGGTGATGCCCCAGTTCTGCAGCACGCCGTCGAGCTCGCCCTGATCGATCACACCGACGGGCGGGTCATTCGTCCACCCAGCGGGGACGTTGCCGGCGGCGTTCTGTCCCCAGTTTTGCAGCACGAGGTCGAGGTCGCCCTGTTCGACCTGGCCGTTGGCGTTGTAGTCGCCGGCGATGAACGTAATCGCGTCGAGCTTCGCCACCCAGGCTTCTTCCTGCCCGTCGGGGTTGATGCCGTGGCCGGCGATCGTTAGCCCGTCGTCACTGATGGCGTTCGCGGAAAAAAGCGTCCAGCCTGCGAGTGCCTCCGTCAAGCCGGCGTCGGTGAACAACTCAGCCAGGGGCTGCATCCCCGCCGTCGCGGTCCAGATGAACGCTTCAGGCAACGGTTCGGAAAACTCTCGTCCCGGGTGTCGGCGGTCGGCGTTGTTCGAGTTGCCGACCGCAACCCGACCGTCAGGCGTGATCGCGCGGGTAGCGCTTTGTTGGATGCCGCCGGGCAAGTCGCCCAGCATCGTGAGGCCGGTGCGCTCACTCCACAGGAACGCCTCGGTCGAAAGCCAGATCTTGCCGAGTTGCTCTTCGGTTACGCTCAGCTTTTGATATCCGAACAATGTTGCCGTATCCGCCGACGCGCCGGTGACCACGAACTCGGTCGGCCGCGGGGATGAGAGCTCCGAAACTTCTTCGAGGTTTGGCTCCCCGACTCCAGGATTCTCGTCCCAGGTGTAGATGAACTCTCGACGATCGAGAACGAACCGGGACTCGTCATCGGATGTGTGAAAGGAGTGCTCTCCGCGAGGCAAGTGGTTGATGACGGAGAACCCGTCGACCTCACTCCAACGGAAACGCTCCGCGTACGTGGTCGCCGGCTGCCCGCCCACGTCGAGTTCACGGGTCCAGGTTCCGTACACCACGGCACCGTCCGACGTCACGTCGTCGATGTTTAGCACCTCGGTGACGCCGCCCGGCAGCAGGGCCGCGGTCGGGTGCCCCCGGGTATCCCACCGGATGAGCCGGCCGGCCCGATCGATCCCGGTCACCGTGTGCCCGTCGGCCGAAACGTCGAGCCGAAGGTCCGACGCATCCAGGCCGAGCATGCCGTCGTCGGCGGTCCAGATGAACGAATAGTGCGGCACCGACTCGAACCAAGGCCCGGCGTGTCCCACGATCACCGAGCCGTCCGCCGAGATGTCCGTGACGTGACTGTACCCAAGCGGCGGCGAGCCATCGATTGGCAGTAGCCCCAGCCCCTGAAAGGTGGCACCCTCCGCAGTGCCGTTCCACATCGGTCCGGCGACGCCCACCGCCACCATCACCACCGCCGGCAACCAATGCCGGTTCTGGAGCGAACGCCGCGCCGCTGCTTGCATGACTCGTTTCCCGGGAACGGGCAGGCTGACCGGCACCTCGCCGCGCCAGACCCTGAACTTACGTTCGATCTTAACCGCTCGGTGGTGCAGCAACAACGATCTCTCGCCCGGCCTACAATCTCCGCTCGACATCGCGTGCGACGCCACGCCCCCGCCCCTCCCGGTCGCCGCGCTCGTGACGCGCGTGCCCGCCCCGGGACCACCCGCCGGCTCTCGTACAGACGCCCCGCCGGCCCGGAAGTTCGACCCCATGCCCACCGACGCCCCGTCCGACGACCACGCCCCCTCCACGCCCGCCGCCGACCCCGCCCACGCGAACAACCCCAACCAGGCCGAGCACGCCGCCGCGATCGAAGCGGCCCGTGTCGCCGCCGGCCACGACGAGTTGTTCGACAAGGAAGTGACCTTCGCCGACCTGGGCCTGCACGCCGATGTGCTCAAGGGCCTCGAAGACCACGGCTTCGTCTACCCGACAGCGATCCAGGCTCAGCTCATCAAGCCGATCCTCGCCGAGCGCGACGTGATCGGGCAGGCCCGCACCGGCACGGGCAAGACCGCGGCGTTCGGCCTGCCGTTCATCCACCACGCCATGGCCGTGCTCGCCGAGCAGGGCGACCACAAGTCCGCCCCGCTGGGCCTGATCCTCGCGCCGACACGTGAGCTCGCCCACCAGCTCGCCGCCGAGCTCGACGCCCTGGGCAAGCACACGCCCGTCCGCACCACGACCGTCATCGGCGGCGAGTCGTCCCGCGACCAGCGCGACTCGCTGGCCAAGGGCGGCCACCTCGTCGTCGGCACGCCCGGGCGCGTCATGGATCTGCACGGCCGGAAGCAGCTCGACTTCCGCGCGCTGCGCTTCGTCGCGCTCGACGAGGTCGACCGCATGCTCGACATCGGCTTCCGCGACGACATCCGGCAGATCTTCCAGAGCATCGACCGGTCGCAGAAAAAGAAGGGCGACGACAAGGACGCCGCTACGCCGAGGCAGACCGTCTTCGTCTCGGCGACCGTGGACCAGGACATCGAACGCCTCGCCCGGCGGTTCATGAAGCCCGACGCCGAGAAGATCGTCACCGTCGCGGGCTCGCTCACCGTCGCCGCCGTCGACCAGAAGTACTTGACTGTGGAGCCGTGGGACAAGCGGGCGCTGCTGCTCAAGATGTTGCAGCGCGAGAAGCCCGAGGCGACCGTCGTGTTCTGCAAAACGAAGATGACCGTCCGTAAGGTCGCGAAGTACCTCAAGGACAAGGGGCTCAACGCCCGCGAGATCCACGGCGACATGCAGCAGAAACGCCGGAACTCCGTGATGAGACAGCTCCGCGCCGAGAACGTCGACGTGCTCGTCGCGTCCGACCTGGCCGCGCGTGGGCTCGACGTCGACCACATCACGCACGTGATCAACTACGACCTGCCCGAGGACCCGGAGGTCTACATCCACCGCATCGGGCGCACCGCGCGCGCCGGCCGACGGGGCACCGCGTGGACGTTTGTTACCCCCGACCAGGGGCAGATGCTCACCGAGGTCGAGAAGCTCGCCGGCGCAATGATCGACTTCCTGGACTACCCCGCGTTCAAACCCGGCCCGGTCCCCGCGGACATCCAAGACGAGCGCGCCCGTTCCCGCCGCAAGCCCGACGCCCCGAGCAAGGCCAGCGACCGCGCCGTCGGCGGCAACACCGACTTCAGCGGCTACACCGAGGACGAGCTCAAGGCCATGTTCCCCGACGGCAACATCCCGCAGAACCTCCCGCCGAAGAACCTGGCGACGAAGTTCAAGCGGCGTGGGCGGTGAACGATCGAAAGGTCGTTCGCAAGAGCACGCCACGCCGGCCCATCAAAACCCTTGCCATTTATCGAAACCGACAGTATTTTTCGGAAGGTTTAGGCTGTCTGTCCGGGTGTTGCTGCGGGCGGTTTGTACGGGAGAAATAATGAAGTATCAGATGTTCCGGATGCTCGGGGTGGCTGTCGTTGTCTTGACGGCGATACGTCCTGCGTCGGCCACGCTGCTCACCAACGGCGACTTCGAGACGGGGGACCTGACGGGGTGGACCTGGACCCCGGACGCCAACAGCACACCCGGGATGTTGGCGACGGTCGCAGCTTTTGACGGCAGCCTCGCGTTCCGCGTGAACCCCGGGCTGGATCTGGCCGGCACGCAACGGGTGGGCGGCGTGCTGTCGCAGACGGTCGTGATCACCGCGGGTCAGCCGTACCGTGTCACCGGGGGGCTGTTGGCGATCGAGGAAACTCCATTTGGTTTCGGCACCAACAACGGCGATGGGGGCGCGATCGTCGTCCGTCTGGGCGATTTAGTCGTTGCCTCGCTGGACGTCGGATTCATCGAAGAAGGTCGTACGACCCAAACGGAGTTCGACGAAGTCGTAGTTCCTTCCGTGACAGGTGCCGTTGATCTGTCCCTGTCGTTTGGCCGGCGTTTCCGCAACGATACGACGGCGGTGTTTCACTACGCGGACGACCTGTCCGTGACGCTAGTGCCCGAGCCCGCAACGCTCGGCGGGCTCGCGCTGCTCGCGGGCTGTGCTACTCTGCGACGACGGTGAACGCAGGCCCGAATCACCAACCGAATACCAGCGATGAAACGGCGACCCAAGTCGTTCAAGCGTCCACGGCGTTCGTGTTCGACGAGCCCGGCGTGCCCGCGTCGGTGGCGACGCAGCTGCGGCACGGCGACGCGGTCACGGTCGGCGAGTCTCAACGTGTCGGCGACGACGTGTGGCTGCCCATCCAAGGCGGGGCGGTCGGCGTGGATGTGGGTTGGGTGCGTGCCGACATGTTGATCGAGTCGAGCCGTGCGTACGGCGGGAATCTCGACGCGGACAACGCCACGCCCCTCGTCGTGTCTTCCCTCGTCGGCCAGCTCTTCGCCGTCGCGTCGCGCAAGGCCGGGCCGTGCGTCGCGGAGCTTCCCGGCGAGGCGACGGTGCGCGGCGCCGAGCGCATCACCGGGGACGCGCAGAGCC
>JANQPR010000170.1 GCA_028285385.1 Phycisphaera sp. | reverse complement strand
AACAAGCCGATCAGCAACGCGTCCGATTGGCCGCCGACGAAGTGGCCGATCCGGCTGACCAACACATGACCCGAGAACCCCATCAACTGCCGACAGTGCCGCCACGAAAAACTCAGCCGGGGCCGCCAGTCACTCACGCGCCACAGCAGCGCGAGCATGACCGTGCCGGTGACCAACTGTTGGGCCACCAGCGCCCACACGCCGGTCCCTGCGAGCGCGGCGACGATGCCGACGGTCCCCCCGGACACCACCCCGGCGTTCTTGCGGATCGCCAACGCCTTGAACGCCATGTGACGCTGCAGCCGGGCCTGCTGCACGACCGAGAGCCCGCGCAGCGGCAGCATCAGCGACAACGCCACGAGCACCGCGGCCAACTCGGGCGTGCGGTTCATCCGCGCCCACCACGGCGCGGCGGCGACGCTGACCGCCGTCAACGCCAGGCTCAGCCCGAGGTTGACCCAGAAGACCGCGTCTTCGTGTTGCGGACGGAGTCGGCGCCGCTGGATCAGCGCCACCGAGAAGCCCTGCTCCAGGAAGATCTCCATGAAGGCGATGAACACCAGGGCCATCGCCACGACGCCGAAGTCCTCCGGCGCGAGCAGCGCGGCGAGCACCAGCACGACCGCCGCCCCGAAGCCCTTCTGACCGCCGGTCATCAGGTACGACCAGGCCACCGCGTGCCGGAACGGGCTCGACGGCTTTGGCTCGCTCATCGCGCCTCGGTCAGGGCCAGCCCCCGCGCGGCCACGCCGCGGCCCGGCTCGTTCTCATCCGCGGCTCGGCCCGTCGTCGGCGGGTAGCCGCCCTCCGCGAGCAAGTCAGCAAACGCCTCGCACTGCGCGGCGCCCTCGGGGTCCTCCGCGAAGGCCAACCGGCGCTGCGGGTTGATCGCCGCCGCGACCTCGTCCAGCCGGGCCCCCGACGGGTCAAGGCCCGCGAAGTCGGCGACGGCCGTGAGTTGAGACACCGGCGACGCGAGCAACGCCTCGTAGCGCACGGTCATCGCCCGCGGCCCAAGCCGTTCGACTTCGCGGCGTCCACGACGCACGTATTCCAGCCACAGCGCGAGGCCCCCCTCGATCGTTGCGCTCCGCAGCGAATGCGTAAAGCCGTGTCGCTTCGGCCACCAACCGTAGACCCAACCACGCCGCTCGAACGACGCCTTACGCTGCGTCAGCGATGTCCTTTCACGGGCGACCAGGCTGCGCGCCACGTCCAGGCCGTGTCGCTCGACACAGATCACCCGGGCTCCGGGAAACACGTCGAGCCACAGCGGCAGCGTGAACGTGTTGCGGGGGTCCTTCCAGCCCCAGGGCTCGTCCAGCCCGAACGGTGAGCCGCAGCGCAGCATCCGTCGCGGGCCCAGGAACGACACGACGCGCGGGCCGCGCAGGGTTCGCCGGACGTAGGCCGCCGCGAGTCCGTGCGCGGTCGGGTGCGCGAACAGGTCGTCGATCGGGAGCGGGCGGTCCCACGCACCGCCGGACTGGTGGAGCAACCACTCGTTGACGCCGAGGAACCAGCGCGCCTCGCCGTTGCCCTCGTGCCGCCACCCGGTGAACAGGCCAAGCCGGCGGAGCGCCTGCGTGACGAGGGTGGTCCCCGAGCGGTGCATGCCGATGACGATGACCGGGGGGCGGGTGGGCTTCATGGTGCGGCGGCGGTCGTCGGCGCTGAGGGGCGATGCGAGCACAGCCCGGAGACCATCCTCCGGACGGCTGCGCGGCTGCGCGGGCTGACCACGGCGCGGCGGGCCTGGTGGGCCGAGAAGCGGCACGACGTCGCGATCAGGTCGGGCACGTCGCGAAGCCTCAGGCACGACCCGTCGGGGTCGTAACCCGCGTCGAGCATCTCCCGGCCCGCGACGCGGCCACACAGCCAGCGCTCGGTCGGTGTGATTGCACGGCGAGCGTTCGCTTTGAACGAAGAGTTGACCTTGCCCACGGGCACCGGGCCGGTGACCCGGGAGCCGACAAACGCGGCAACCGCCTCGGCGGTCTCGTTCGGGCGCTTAACCATGTCTTCGAACGCGACACGCATTACGCGTCCTTCGCGCGACGCGCGAGAGCCCGTGATCATCCGGTGGGCCAGCCTCCAGTATGACGCGTAGACCCACGGGTGATACAGGCCCCGTCCGCCGTAAAGGTCCGGCGAGAACTTGCGCGACGCCAACATCGTGCGGGGGTCCCGGTGCAGGTAGAGGTAGCGCGTGTCGGGGAGTTCCGCGTCGATCTGATCCATGCAGAAGAAGTCGCCCGGGGCTTTGTAGCCCCAGCGGGTTCGGCCGTGCCGCAGCGCGACGCGCACCATCCACTCCTGCAGGACGCCGACCCACGTGCGGCCCCGCCCGCGCAACGCCGCGAGGACCGCGTCGCGCAACGCATCCGCCTCGTGCTGAGTGAAGTTCGGTCGCTCGAACGCGTACGGGTAGTCGGGCTTGATGAAGGTCCGGCGAGAAAGCCACCCGATCAGCTCGCTGAGTTGATGGTCGTCGAGCGGTCCGCTGCCGCCTCCGACGCCGTCCGCCTCGCGCCGCAGGTACAGGTCGTCGAAGACGTAGAGGTCCTCGACCTGGTTGAGCACGTGCGTCAGGAACTTGCTGCCGCTGCGGGGCACGCCGACGACGACGACCGGCGGGCCGGGGAAGTCCGACGCCACGGGAACCCGGGCGTACACCCGCGCATCCGAGTCGGCCTTGGGTTGGGTTGGGGCGGTGGTCATGGCACGGCGCGCCCGTGGGGCGACGAAACAGACCGCCGCGCTCGTGACTCGGAACAGTCACGAGCGCAGCGGCAGTGAAGAGCGTGGTGTCTCGACGAGTGCCGGTCAGTCGAACAACGGCGGGACCGGCAGGACCGTGACGCCGGGCTCGTCCCAGTTGGACGGCAGCCCCAGCACGCCGGTCGTCTTGAGGAACCGGTTGTCTTCCAGCACGACGTTCTTCGCGGCGAACTGGACGTCGGTGCGGAACACCGCGATGCCGACGAAGTCGTTGTTCAACACGTAGAAGTGCCGGGCCGGCGAACTGATCTGGAACACCCGGCGTTTGTCGGGGTTGGGCCGGTTCTGGTTGTCGAACAGCGAGTTGACCACGGCCACGTCGGTGAGTTTGCGGTCGTCGCCGCAGAACAGGCCCTGCGCGCTGATGTCGCCCTCGGCCCGCAGGCCGTAGATGATCACGTTCGTGTTCCTGTCCGGCGACTTGCCGAACTGGTAGACGTCCGCGTGGTAGCTCGAGCCGCTCTTGTCGATGCGGTCGACCGAGCTGTTGATCACGAGGACACACTTGCTGAACGCGTCGGAGCCGATGGTCCCGAGGCGGACGTTGCGCTGCAGGTCACTGTCGAGGAAGCCGTCCTTGCTGTTGGTCGCCGACGTATCGGTGACGTAGATCCCCTCGTAGGGTGGGGACTTCTGGTACCAGTGGGCCTTGTCGAGCCGGCCGTTGCCGATCAACTCGCAGCCGTCGATCCAGAGGTGGTCTTCGGCGTTGCGGTCGGCGGGGAACATGGCCTCGGACCGGCCGGCACGGCGTTGATACGTCAGGTCCTTGACGCGGAACAGGCGGGTCTTGAGCCGGCTGTCGGTGCCAACGATCTTGACCTGGTTTTCGGCCACGCCGGCGGCGCGTGTGACGGTGAGCCAGCGATTCTTGGTCGTCACCTTCCCGGGGCTGCCGCCCAGGACGTGCTCGCCGGGTAGCAGGTAGATCGTGCCGCCGTCGGCGAGGCCGTTGTTCGCATCGGCGATCGACTTGGCGGCGTGGTTGACCGTCCGGAACGGGGCGGCGCGGCTGCCGTCGCCGTTGTTGTCGCTGCCCGTGGGCGAGACGTAGCGCCCGAGGTTGGGCAACTCACCCCGGCCGTCGGCGTTGAGCGTGAGCGTCGGCAGGGCGCGGTACAGCCCGACCTTCGGGACGGCCACGGCCCGCAGCTTCACCGGACCGGCCGAGAGCCGCGCCGGGTCCAGCGCGACCGTGTACTCATTGACGCCGGTGCGGGGGTTGAGCGTCGGCTCGGCAACGGACGCCCACGGCCCGCCGTCGAGGCTGAAGTCGACGCGCTCGATCCCGTTGATGTGGAACGCGAGCACACCCACCGTGAAGGTGGACTCGAACTCCTGGTAAGGCACGACATCCCAGCGGGCGATCGCGGTCTCGTCGCCGCCCGGCTCTTGGCTCAGCACGGTCGCCGGCGGGATCGCGCTGTCAAACCCGGGGCCGGCCACCAAGACCGGGATCGTGCCCGACGGCGCGGGCGTGCCGGAAGGCAACGGCTGCGGCTCGGGGTCCTCAGTGGTCGGCTCCTCCACGGCTGGCGCAGGGTCGTCGCTCACCGGCTCATCAGCGTTCGTTGGTTCGGGCTCTGGCTCCGGCTCGGCGGTTGGCGCCGGCTCTTCGATGGGCGCGGGCGGTTCGTCGCCCCCCACGATCGGCGACTCGTCAATGATCGGCCGCGGCGCCGGGGCCCCGCGGTCGTCGTCCAGCGGCTGCGTCGGCGGAACGGCGTCCCCGCCGAGAGCGACGCCGTCGAGACGCAACTCGTTAATACTGTTCCACCCGTTAATGCTGTTGCCGAGGCCGACGATCCGGACGTAGCGCCCGCTCACGTTGGCTAGAGCGATGGCCTCGAAGCCGCGGTCCTTGCCGCTGCTCCGCCCGGCGGCGACGCGGCGCCAGCGCCGTCCATCGTCGGACACCTGTACTTCGTAGCTGCTGCTGCGGCGGTGGCCCTTGAACCACGCGACGTCGAGGCGGTCGAGGCGGTGCGTGCGGCCGAGGTCGGCCTCGATCCACTGCCCGACGCCGTTGGCCGACCAGCGGGTGTCGAGGCGCCCGTCGATCGCGGCGGAGGCGGGACGGGGGCCACGCTTGTCGCCCGAGGCGCTCGCACGGACGCTCTCGATGTCGAGGGTCGCGGCGGACGTGGTGCCCAGTGGCAGGGTGGTGAGCCCGGCGAGGGCGAATAGGGCGGGCCACTTCCTTGTCTTGATCCCCCAATTCTGCTTCGATCGGTCTCGCGGTGTCATCGTGAACAACCTTTGCTTGGACTGGCCCCCAAGCAGCCCCGCTCCGGCGAGGCTCAGGTAAGTGCCCGACCATCCAATACGGTTTCTCACAATGCCACGCCTTCGCCTGCCTCCCTCGAAACACCAGCTTCGCTGGCTGGTGCAACCGCTACAGCCGCTGCAAAGCGAGACCGTCCGAACGAGCGACGGCCCCGACGGCGGGTCACATCGCTCCCCGCCGGGTGAGCACGGCCGTGACCGTTCGCCAGAGGATCCAGAGATCAAGCCAGAGCGACCGACGCCGGACGTACGCCAGGTCTTCCCGGATCCAATCGCGGAATCGGCCGTCGCTGCGGCCGTTGACCTGCCAAAGCCCTGTCATCCCGGGCTTGACGCGCCCCCGCAGGTCTCGCCACCGGCTTGCGCACCGGCTCTCCCGGGCGCTCAACGGCCGGGGGCCGACCAAACTCATCTCCCCCCGCAACACATTGACGAACTGCGGCAGCTCATCCACACTCGTGCGCCGTAGCCAATGACCAACGCGGGTCACTCTTGGGTCGCTCGACAGCTTGAACATCGGGCCGTCGGTCTCGTTGTGTTCGCGGAGTTGCGCCTGCTGCCGTTCGGCGTCGTTGACCATCGTCCGAAACTTGAGCATCCGGAACGGCCTGCCGCGGCTTCCGATGCGGGTCTGCGCGAACAGAGCGGGCCCGTCCGAGTCCCGCTTGATCACCCACGCGATGCAGAGCATCGCCGGGCCGAACAGCACGAGGCCGGCCAAAGCGCCGAACAGGTCGAGACCGCGTTTGGCCCGACGGTACAGCCAGCCGCGTGCGCCGCCGTTGACTTGGCGCAGCCGGCGCGGCGTCCGGATCACCACGGGGTCGTGGCGGGCCGGCTCGAACGTGGCGAGGAGGTTCATCGCGCGGCTCTGAGTGGTCGCGACGTCGGAACGCAGCACGACCTGCCGGTCGGCGGCGTGGTGAGCGGGGATGCGGGCCCGGTCGGTGACGATGCAGTACCGCACGTGGGCTCCGGGCTCGATATGAACGCCGGCCCACACGACGCTGTCGCGGACGACGGCGCCGGCGCCGACCCGCGCGCCGTCGCCCAGGCTCGCCGGGCCGATCACCTTGGCGTCCGCCTCGATCTCGCTCCCGGCGCCCAGCACCACCGGGCCCAGCACCGTCGCGGTTCGGTCCACCCGCGCGCCCGGCGCCGCCCAGACCTCCGGCTGGATCCGGCGGAGCCGCGCCACGGCGGCCGTCAACGTGCCGTTCCCGGATAGGAGCAGCGCACGGTGCGCGTTCATGTAGCTCTCCGGGCGATCGACCGAGAGGATCCGCTGCCCGTGCCGGTACAGGTGCACCGCTTCGCCGCCCTCGAGCAGCGCCGGCAACAGCTGTTGCCGAAGGTCCAGGTACGCCTCGGGGTCGTCACCGAGGAAATCGAATACACGCGACGAGAACAGGCAGACGCCGCCGAACTGGTGCCGGGATTGCCGGCCGTACTCGTCGATGCTGTGCACCGCACGGAACTGTTCGTCGCCGGCGAGTTCGACGTCGTCCGGATCGGGCTCCGCCCCGCGCGGCGTGATCACCATCGTCGCCACACTGCGCGACATCCGGTGCCGTTCCCACAGCCGGCCGAGATCAAGGTGTTCGAGCAACAAGCCGCCCTGCAACACCAGGAAGTCTTCATCCCCGGTGAAACCTCGCAGCGGACGCAGGCACCCCCCCGAACCCACCAGGCCGTCGTCCACAAACCAGTGAACGGGCAGACTCAGTTCTTGGACCACGCCTTCGAGCGATCCGATCTCGTGTTGGCGCTCGGATGCGCAACTCACGCCCACCTCGTGCACCCCATGGCGGCGGAGGAACGCCATCTGGTGGTAAAGCATGGGACGGTTGGCCAGCGGGAAGGCCAACCGGGGCAGGCAGTTCGCCAACGGGCAGAGGCCGGTCTCGCGGCTCCCGCCCAGGATCACCGCGCGTCGCCGTGGCTTGATCGGTGCGATCATCTCTACTCCCTCTTCTCCCACCTTTCCCCTGGATCTTCGGCCACCAAGACCGACACCCGACCGCCCGTCTGCAAACCCTCGATCATCCCCGCGACTTCGTCGCGGTAGGTCGCGTTCATCAGCACAACCGTGTCGACGCCCAACGGGCCCAGCGCATCGGGCGCAACGATCGGGTGTCCGGTGCCGGCAACGAAGCAACCTTGTTTCCGTCGGTTCACGTCGACCGCCGCGACGATCGTGCTGCCCGACGGGCTGCGGTCCAGAAGGTTGAGGAACGTCACGCCCTTGGAGCCCGCGCCCCAGATCACTGCACGGCGTCCGCAGGCCCGCCATTCGTCCAGGCGCATTCGCCAACCGGCGAGCTTCCGCCGCACTCGATCTGCAAAAACGGAGACCACGTCGCTCAGCCCCTCGTGTTCGGGAGGGGCGTACTGCACCGGAGCCGATGGCCGCGCTTCGACCCAGAGGAACTGCCGCTCGTACCCCTCGGCGACGTCGAGCACTTCAAACCCCGCCACCTCGAACAATGCCCGGATCGCCGACGCCGTGTAGTAGCCGCAGTGTTCGTAGATCACGTCCCACACGCCGCCCGTCTCAAGCAACCACCGGCCGTTCGGCACCTCGAAGTAAACCACGGTCTCGGGTGTCAGGCCACGCCGGATCGTTCGGAGGAAGCGGACCGGCTCGGCCACGTGTTCGAGC
This sequence comes from Phycisphaera sp., assembly GCA_028285385.1. Taxonomy (GTDB): domain Bacteria; phylum Planctomycetota; class Phycisphaerae; order Phycisphaerales; family Phycisphaeraceae; genus CAZIXN01. Next base: position 17,120 of record JANQPR010000170.1, on the reverse strand, counting down.
ACATGCCGACAGCAGAGCAGCGCCGCCGACGCCGTGTCGCCAAGGCCCTGGAAGTACTCGCGTCTGATCGTGACCCGGTCGCTGGCCGCGGCGGCGCGATCACTGGGGTACGCCGGGTCGAAGCCGACGCCACGGCCCGCGCCGCGCCGGCAGAGCAGGTCGAGGAAATAGCCGTCGCCACATCCCACGTCAACCACCGTCTGGCCTTTTGCCCGGTATCGGCCGATCAAGCGGTCGGCCGTGGCCTCGGCGTACGCCCGGAAGCGGGGCGAGTGGTGCAGCGCGTTCTCGTAACGCGGGTTGTAATCCACCAACGCCGGGTCGAACGCGGTGTTGAAGACCAGCCCGCTGCTCGGGCAGTAGCACAGATCGATCGGGCCCGAAGGCACAGCCAGGGCCTGTTCCCGGTCCTCGCAGAGAACGTTGCAGAACACGGGTACCGCCGGGGCCCGGAAGAACGACTGATCAAACGCCTCGCCCGAGACCGGGCAGCGCGTTTCGGCCTGCGGTCCGCCCCCACCGACCGTCGCCGAGCTCGCAGCGGTGCGCGTCGTCACAGCGCCACCACCTCGGGATGCAGGCCCATGCCGTCGAGGTCCTTGCGGATCTCCTCGACGTAGACCGGGTTCATGACGACGACCAGGTCGGGTGTGTCCCGCCGCAGCGCTTCGGGGCCGACGACCATGTGTCCCGACCCCGGCAGGAACTTGCCTTGTTTGAACGGGTTGATGTCGACGACCCGGTCGATCTCGTCGTTTAGGCCGAGCGTGGTGACGAACGACACCGCCTTGGACCCGCCGCCCCAGACCACGACCCGTCGGCCGGCCCGGTGCGCGGACCGCACGAGTTCCCGCCAGTACTCCATCTGTTCTTGAACCACGCCGGGGAACGCTTCCGCGGCAGCCAGCGTGTCATCGAGGTCGCGCTCGGGTTCCAGCCGAGCGTGCGTCGGGCGGGCCGTTGGGGTCGCGCCCTGAAGGATGTACTGCCCGGCGTAGGCCAGCTCCAACGCGGTTACCTCGAAGCGCTGCTGTCGGAACAGGCGGGCGTGCGTCCCGGCGGTGAAGTAAGAGCAGTGTTCGTAGTAGATGTCCCAGAACGCGCCCTCCTTGAGCACGCGCATCGCGTCCGGCGTCTCGAAGAAGACGGGCGTTGGCCGATCACCCAACGTCTGCCGCAGGTCGGCCACGAACCGTTGCGTCGGGCCAATGTGTTCCAGCGTGTGCCGGCACACGACGAGGTCCGCCTCGACGTGGTGGTACGCCGGGCCGTAGAAGTCCTGGATGAACCGGACCCGTCGGGCGTCCGCGGCGTCGGTGCGCTCGGGCCGGTACCCCGGGTCGATACCCACGCCGTCGCACCCGCCCGCCCGGCACAACTCGACCAGGAACTCGCCCTTGCCGCACCCGATCTCGAGCACCCGTTTGCCGTCGAGGTGGTACTGGTCCGCCAGCCGCTTGGCCAACCCGCGCGCGAACCCGTTGAAGGTCTCCGACGCGTGCTGGGACTCTTCGAAGTTGGTCGAGTACTCCTGAGCCGACGGGTCGAACGCGGCGTTGTAGACGAAGCCGCAACCGGAGCAGACGTTCAGCACCAGGTCGCGACGCGGGTAGGCGAGGGCCGTCGCGCGGTCGTGCATCACGACGCAGCTGTGCACCGGGATCTGGTCGACGCGGTAGATGGTGCGCGTCGGACCTTCGCCACAGCCGGGACACGTGTCGCTCGGCGTGGTCGGCGAAGCCGTCTGCCGGGCAGCGGGTTGTGAGGCGGTCGTCGCCATGTCGTGGCCGGCGTGGATACCGATGGCGTGGCTGCGGTTCAGACGACGCACGGCTCGGGGATGGGCACGATGAACCGCCCGCCGGAAGAGCGGTAGGCCTTCTGCTGCGCGAGGATCTCGTCGCGGAAGTTCCACGGCAGCAACAGGACATAGTCCGGGTGCTCGTCGAGGATGCGCCGCGGCGCGGTGATCGGCACGCGGACGCCGGGCATGTACCGGCCGTGCTTGTGGTGGTTGCGGTCGGCCGCCCAGCGGATCGTCCCCGCGTCGAGCCCTACCGCGTTGAGCAGGATCGTGCCCTTCGCGGCGGCGCCGTAGGCGGCGATCGACTTGCCTTGTTTGACGAGGCCGTCGACCAGCCCGCGGATACGCTGGCGGAGCCCGTCGACGCGACGGCCGAAGTCCCGGTAGTAGGCGAGCCGGTCTACGCCGAGCTCGCGCTCCTCGTCGAGCAGTCGACGGACCGTCGGCTGAACGTCTTCGACGGGGTAGACGTAGAGCCGCAGCGACCCGCCGTGGATCGGTAGCCGACGCACGTCGTTGAGGAACAAGCCGTGTCGGCGGAGCAGGCGGTCGACGCTCGTGGCCGAGAAGTAGCAGAGGTGCTCGTGGTAGATCGTGTCGAACTCGGCGTGGTCGACGAGGTCGCGGACGTACGGGAACTCGATGACCGCGACGCCGTCGTCGTCGAGCAGGTGGGCGATGCCCGCGACGAACCCGTTGGTATCGGCCACGTGCGCCAGGACGTTGCTGGCGATGATCACGTCGGCCCGCCGGCGTTCCTGGGCCAGCTGCGCGGCGAGCTTCGGCGTGAAGAAGGCGTTGAGGGTCTCGACGCCGACCTGGCGTGCGGCTTCCGCGGGGTCGGGGGCGGGGTCGATGCCGAGGCACGGGACGCCCGCCTGCACGAAGTTCTTCAACAGGTACCCGTCGTTCGACGCCAGCTCCACGACGAAGCTGTCGGCGCCGAGGCCGTAGCGTTCGATCAACTCCTCGACGTTCGTCCGCGCGTGATCCAGCAGCGCCTCGCTGAACGACGAGAAGTACTGGTACTCCGTCGAGAACAGCTGATCGGGCGGCACGGTGTGGGTGAGTTGCAGCAACGCGCACGCCGGGCAAAACCCGACCTCCAGCGGCCACCGCGGCTCGGTCTCGGCCAGCCGCTCCTCGGTCAAAAGCCCGTCGCTGGCGGGCATCATGCCCAGGTCGAGCACCGGCTCCAGCCCCGCGTGGTGACACACCCGGCATCGGGCCTGGGCGCACCGCCGCTCGAACGCCGCCCGGTCCGTTGGCTTGCCGCCGTTGCCGTTGGGGGTGCCGTTCCGCGCTGCGCCGGCGACGTCGACCGTGTTCTCCGCGGCATGCCCGGGCAGGGGTTCAAGCTCGGGCGTGATGAGTTCTCGATCGATCAGCATCTGCACGTGGGCGATCCGCTGGTACCGCGGGCCTTCGAAGTCTTCGGCCCGGAGTTTCGCCTCGACGCAGGCCTCGTAGACCTGCTGAGCCCCGCGGCGGGCGTCCCACTGCGGCGCGAACGCGGGCAGCGTCTGCCGGATCTTGTCGCAGTTGACCCGGTAGCAGCGCTTGTCGGGGCCGGCGTCGTCGGCGTATTCGATGTGCGAGCCGGGCACCGTCTCGACCACGATCTCGGCGATCTCGCGGATCCGGTAGTTCTCGGCCGTTTGCCCGACGTTGAACGCCTGGTCGAAGACCTTGTCGCGCGGCGCCTCGAGTACGGCAACGAACGCCCGTGCGATGTCTTCGATGTGAACGATCGGTCGCCACGGCGTGCCGTCGGACTTCATGTACACCAACCCTCGGGTGTACGCGTGGGCCACCAAGTTGTTGAGCACGAGGTCGAAGCGGATGCGGGGCGAAGCGCCGTACGCCGTCGCGCTACGGAGGCAGGTCGGGCAGAACGACTCGTCGGCCAGGTCGCGTAGGCCGATCTCCGCGTCGACCTTCGACCGGCCGTAGGGTGTGACCGGGTTGAACGCGCTACGCTCGTCCAACGGGGTGTCGCCCGCGGCGCCGTAGTTGCTGCAGGACGAAGAGAAGACGAACCGGTCCACGCCGGCCGCCTTGGCGAGGGAGGCGAGTCGGACCGTCGCGCGGTGGTTGATCTGGTCCGTGATCTCGGGCCGGAAGTTCCCGAGCGGGTCGTTGGATAGCGCGGCCAGGTGAAGGACCGCGTCGAACCCCTTGAGGTCGCCGGGCTCCACGGCGCGGAGGTCTTTGGCGATGGTGGGTGTTTCGACGAGCGTTCCGCCGGCGTCGAAGTGGCTGCGCCGGTAGAGGTCGGTGTCCAGTCCGACCACGTCGTGACCGGCGTGCAACAGACGCGGCGTCAGCACCGTCCCGATGTATCCCAGGTTGCCCGTCAGCAATACACGCATCGTCAACTCTCCTCAGCAAATGCCGGGCGTTCGTAGATGTTCCACGGGTCAGTTGGCCCACGTCTTCCACGGCGCATCGCCGTCGTCCCACATCTCCTGCAGGCGGACCTTGTCCCGCAGCGTGTCCATGCAGGCCCAAAACTGGTGGTGCATGTAGGCCATGAGTTCCCCCTCCGCGGCCAGGCGCTCCATTGGCTCGCGCTCCCACATCGTGTCTTCGCTGTCGATGTAGTCGAAGACCTCGGGCTCCAGCACGAAGAAGGCGCCGTTGATCCAGCCCTCGGCGGTCTGGGGCTTCTCGGTGAACTCCGCGACCCGTTGCCCCTCGAAGCGCATGTGCCCGAAGCGCGCCGCGGGTCGCACCGCCGTTACCGTGGCGAGCTTGCCGTGCGAGTGGTGGAAGTCCAACAGGGCGTCGAGGTCGACGTCCGAGACGCCGTCGCCCCAGGTCAACATGAAGGGGCCCCGTCGCTGCCCGTCGGGGTAGAGATACGGCTCGAGCTTCTTGATCCGCCCCCCGGTCATGGTGTGCAAGCCGGTCTCGATGAGGTGGACGGTCCAGTCCGGGTGCTGCTGCCCGTGTCGTTCAACGTAGTTCCCGTTCTTGCCGTTGCCCACGTGGACGGTCAGGTTCCCGTTGAGGTGGCAGTAGTCGACCATGTGCTTCTTGATGTACTCGCCCTTGTAGCCCAGCGCGATGAAGAACTCGCTGAAGCCGTAACGCGAGTAGTGCTTCATGATGTGCCACAGGATCGGCCGACCACCGATCTCGACCATCGGCTTTGGCCGGACGGTTGTCTCTTCGGCGAGGCGGGTGCCGACTCCGCCGGCAAGGATCGCGACGGGTTGGGCTTTCGTTGGCATCGTGTGTCGGGTCCAGTTAGTTTGTTGTCACAGTCCGTGCGGCCGACATCGTGCAGACCCCGCGTCAACTCTGTGATTTGTGTTTGCCCGGGCGTGATGATGCCCGCGCCGCGGTTCGGTTGGACTCCGTCCTGATGGCGCGCACCGTTGAATCCGATGCGCACCGAACACCCGCGTGCGGCGGTGCCCGCAAGACGCGACACCGACTACCCGCTTCGACCGTGTGAATGGCCTCCTAAATGCGTCCGTGTGTTTGTGGTCGGCCATCCCTGACCGACGTTGACGCTGACCGACCGCGCCGTCTCGGGCTATAGCGGTCGCAGCAATGAACCATCGATCTCTAGTGAGATCCCCCGGCCCAGGAACTCGATCTGAACGAACAACCGGTCCCAGTCTCGACGTTCGACGACACCGCAGACCCCTTCGAAAGGCCCGCGTGTGACCTCGACACGCACGCCGCGCTTCAGGCCCCGGTAAGGATCGATCGTCTCCTCCGAAGTGAGGAGCCTATGCAGGCTCTCGAGTTCCCCTTGGAGTTGTGGCTGGTCGAAGACCTCGATGACCTGCGCTACGCGTCGGGTCTGGTCGAGGTCGTAGCGGAGCTCAGGGTTCCCCCACACGAAAACGTAGCCGGAGAACAGCGGCCGCATCGTCTCGCGATGCCGGTGTCCGTAGCGTTTGGACCGAGGAAGCAAGGGCAAAAGGTACGGCAGCCCCATCGCCTCCATCGTCCGGCTGAGCGCGAACTCCTGCTGCGGTTTGGTGTGCGCGACGTACCAACGACGCTCACCCGCGGCGCCGTCGTCTAACTCTTCGCCGATTGCCCGCAGCGCACTCCACGGCACGCCAGCGAAACGTGCTGGCGTCGCACGCTGCACCCCAACGCGGGGGAAACCCAGTTGCATGGCCCCTACTCCTAGAAGTGACACCAGCCGCAGCTAACGACACCTCACTCGTTCATCTCTCTCTCCTGCAGGCCCCAAGTCCGTTCAACCGGACACTACCTTACGCATCGGAGCCAACGAAACAATGAGGGAAGTCCCGTTATCGATTCGTCCTATTGCGAACGCCATCTGTTCGTAAGGGAATCACTTTGTCTTCACCTGTCGAGCCGACATGCAAGGATCGGACCCACGCCCTGACACGAGGGTTCCATTGGGTCAGTGGTGGCCCGCAACGCTACACCGGTGGGAGCAGGAATGGGAACACGCCCGGCCGTGCCCCCAAAGCGGGTGAAGGGACTCGAACCCTCAACATTCAGCTTGGAAGGCTGACGCTCTACCAGTTGAGCTACACCCGCGGTGCGGCGCACAGCTTACCGGCACGGGGACGGGCGGGCGACCCTCGGTCGGCGCTGAGCGTTGGTTTCACGCGGCGGTACAGCTTCGCCTGATACGCAAACCAAGGAAAATCACCGGCGTGTTCAGTCTTCGTCGTCAAACACCGCGCGGTGCGGCGGGGAGTCGAGGTCGTCGAACTGCCCCTTGCGGACCGCCCACAGGAACCCGACCAGCGCGACGCCGGCGAGGATCAGCGCGAGCGGAATCAGGAGATAGATCACGGACATCGTGAACGCAGTCTAGTTCGCGTTGTTTCGGAACGACCCGTGCCCGGCGACCGCGATCGCCAGTGCGACGGCCGAGCTGATCGGCATGATGACCGCGGCTAGCAGCGGCGTGACCAACCCCGCGGCGGCAAGGCCTACCGCCGTTGCGTTGTACGACAGCGACACCGCCAGGTTGATGCGGATCAGCCGCATTGCTCGCTGCGCCACCGCGAACAACTCCGGCAGCGCGGCCAGTCCGTCGCGCGCGAGGTACACATCGGCGGCGGCGAGCGACGCCTCGGCCCCGCCCCGCACCGCGATGCCCAGGTCCGCCGCGGCGAGCGCGGCCGCATCGTTCACACCGTCGCCGACCATAACCGTTGGGCCGGCTGTGTCGCGGATCGTGTCGAGCTTCGCCTCGGGCAGCACGCCGCCGGTGGCGTTTGTTTCGTCGATGCCGAGTTGTCCCGCGACGTGTCGGACCACCCGCGGCGCGTCGCCGGAGAGGAGGGTCGGTGTCCAGCCGTGATCCCGGCAAGACCGCACGGCTCGCAGCGCATCATCGCGCACCCGGTCCCCTAACGCCGCGAGCGCGACCGGTTCCCCGTTGAGGGACACCAGGACCACCGTGCGGCCCGCAGACTCGTGCGCAGTGATCCGGCACAACCAGCCGGCATCGAACGTGACGCCGTGACGCTGCAAAAAGCGAGGGGAACCCACGAGCAATGGTTGTTGGTCGAGCCGGGCTTCAACCCCTCCGTCGCCGCGTTCGATCCGTTCGTGCAACTCCCGTCGGTCCGTGGCGTTGGGCTCGGTATCGCCGAACAACGTCGCCAGCGCTCGGCCGACGGGGTGCGTCGACTCGGCCTCCAGCTCCGCGACCACGCCACGCAGCCACGCCGGGCCGAACCACCCGACGAGCGCGGTGTGCCCGTGCGTCACCGTGCCCGTTTTGTCGAGGTAGAGGGTCCCGCCGTGCGTCAGCAGCTCGAGCGCGGCGGCGCGTTTGATGAGGATGTCTCGGCGGGCCGCGCGCCCGCAGGCCACGGCAAGGGTCAACGGCGTCGCCAACGCCAACGCGCACGGGCACGCCACGATCAGCAACGCGACGGTGTGGTTCACCGCGGCGCCGAGCGCGCCGCCGAACGCCCACCAACCGGCGAACACGAGCAGCGCCGCCGTGGACACCGCGACGACGAAGCGCCCGGCGATGCGGTCGGTGAGTTGCACGATCGCGGGCTTGTGCTCGACGCCGTCCTGCACCAGCCGCATCAAGCGGCCGACGCGCGTATCCTCGCCGGCGCGGGTAACGCCGATGTGCAGCGTGTCCGCCGAGTTCTTTGTCCCGGCGAACACGTCGTCGCCGACGCCGACACCGACCGCCGCGGCTTCGCCGGTGAGCAGCGCCTGCTCGACCGAGGAACGGCCGTAGGTGACCTCGCCGTCCGCGGGCAGCAGTTCGCCGGGGCGGACCTCGACGGTGTCGCCGGGTTGCAGTGCTTCAATGGGGATGTCTTCGGTGGCCCCGTTCTCGCGCACGCGGCGACACGACACCGGCGTGAGGCTGAGCAGCAGCCCGACGGTGTCGTCGGCCCAGCGTTGCTGGCGGTACTGGACGTAACGCCCGACGAGCAGCAGGAACACGAGGACGCTGAGCGAGTCGAAGTACAGGTCGCCACGCCCGGTGACCGTGTTGGTCAGGCCCGCGACCCCGCCAACGCCGAGCGCTAGCGCGATGGGCAGGTCGAGGTTCGCGCTGCGCGACCGCAGCGCCGCCCACGCGCCACGGAAGAAGACCAGGCCCGGGCCGAAGAGCGCCACGCCGCCGATCGCTGCCGACAGCCAACGGAACAGCGCGACGAAGCCGGCCTCCATGCCGTCGAACACGCCGGCGTAGAGCGCAAACGCCAGCAGCATCGTGTTGCCGGCGCACGCCCCGGCCAGCCCGATGCGCACCCACTGTTTGCGCTCCTCCTCGCGGCGTGCCGCGGCGTGCTCGGCGGCGCTGCCCTTGGCGGGGCGCGCGGGGTACCCGAGCCGGTCGAGCGTCCGCGCGATGCGGGACAGCGGCGACACCGTCGGGTCCCACGTGACCCGCGCGACGCCGCGGCGCAGGCTCAGCCGGGACTCGATCACGGCCCGGTCGAGGCGCGGCAGGCGTTCGATCAGCCAGAGGCACGCGGCGCAGCGGACGTTCTGCAGGTGCAGATCGACGTGAGCCCGGTGGTCGCTCTCGTGTTCGACGTAACGCGACGCAAACGCCGGGGCGTCGAACACGGCGTAGGCAGACGTGGCTTCGTCCGTCGTCTCGCCCACCGGATGCGCGGCGTCGGGGTCGAACTCGTTCCGCAGTCGGTAGTACTGGTCGAGCCCGGCGTCGTGGAGCAACGTGTATACCGTCCGGCAGCCGTGGCAGCAGAACTGGTGCGACCCGGTGGTATCGACCAGCGCGGAGGGGACCGGCAACCCGCAGTGGTCGCAGGCCACCACGTCGGTGGCAGATTCAGACGTTGCGGTCATCCGCGATGTCGATGTGCGAGTTGGTGTCGTGAGTTCAGCGGGCATCGCGCGGGGTATCGGCGTTGATGGTCGGCGTCCGGCCGACGGGGCAGCACGCGGGGGTGGCGTCGGTGTCGGGAACGGGGTCGGCTTGGTTTGTTTGTTGCGCTTCAACGGTGGCAGCGAGCGCGGTGGGGTCTAGGCCGAGGCGTTGCGTCAGGGTCAAAACCCCGAGCACGATCATCGCGACACCAGAGATGGCGGTGAGCCTTCGCCCGGCCAAGCCAATCAGGCCCTGTATGCCGAGGCCGAGCGTCGCAAGCAGCGGTAGCGTGCCCACCCAGAACACCGCCATCACCGCGGCGCCCCAGCCGACGCTGCTCGTGCCCGCCGCGGTCACCGCGAAGGCGTACAGCCAGCCGCACGGCAAGAGCGTCGTGCACAGCCCAATCACCAAGGCGCGCGGCAACGGCGAAAACGTGAATGCCGCTCGCTGCGCTCCGGATACGAATGTCATCCACCACGCCGGGGGCTTGATCCACTTCGCGATTCGGCCCGAGACGTGCGCGAGTGCGAACAGTCCGATGACGATCATGACGCCGCCCGCGAGCACCGCGGCGACGGGTTGCAGCCCCGACAGCACGCCGCCCAGGTCCAGCAGCGCACCGACCCCGCCCGCCGTGGCACCCAGCGCGGTGTAGCTCAGCAGACGCCCGCCGTGGTAGGCAGCCTGCAGTTGGAAGCGCGACCACCACGCGGCGCGGCGGGCGGAAACGCCGAAGCCGGAGCCGAGCTCTGCGGGTTGTGATGCTTGTCCCGGCGTGGCGACGGCGCACGCCAGCAACGGGCCGCACATCCCGGCGCAGTGCAGCGAGCCGACGACGCTTGCGACGAACACGGCCAGCAACAGTGCTGTCATGCCGGGCCTCGCGTCTGGTCTTCGTCCAACACGACGGGGGCGGGCGGTGCAACGACGTTCTGGTCGAACGGCATCTCGTACACGTCGTCCCCGCGCTCGATCCGGACGGTGATGCGCCACTCGCCGGGCTTGGCCAGGGGAAGCCGCAGCGCGAACACGCCGGGTGCATCTTCGGCCGCCGTGCCCTCGGCGGTGAGCCCGGGGTACAGCCGGTGGTAGGCTTTCAGCGCGACGACCGCGTCGGTGATGCCCCGGCCGTCGTGATCGTTGGCGTGCACCGTGACGCGGCGCGTGAGCGCGTCGTCGAGCCAGATGTCCGGCGTGACCGACACGTCCCAGCCGAGCGCTTCACTGGCCTTAACGATCGCGCGCGACTCGTCCCAGCTCACGGCCTGTTGGTAGTAGTCCGGAGTGACGCCCAAAGCGCCGTGGCCGCGCACGGCGAGCGTCACCGCCGTGGTCATCAGCACGACGTGCCCGGCGAGGAAACCGACAACGATGTAGACCCAACGGCGCGGCATCCGGCCGTGGGCTTCGGGCTTGGCGTTGCGGGATGACGTTGGGTTCATGGCTGGTTCTCGGCGCTCGGGTTGGAGTCTTCGGCTGGTGCGGCGGCCGCGTTTGTTGGGCCCTTGGCCTTCGCCGGGCCCCGGAGCAGCACGGTCTCGTGCACCACGTCCCCGCGGTCGTCGGTGACCACGACGTCGGCGTCGAGCCGGCCGGTGGTGTACGCCGCGGGGTTCAGCAGCAGCCGAACGGGCACGGTCGCGGTCTCGCCGGGCGCGAGCGTGACGTCGGCGTCGTTGACCGTCTGCTGATGCAGCGGGTCGCCGCCGGCCTCGGGGAGCACGGCGATCGTGTACGTCCGCGCGGCATCGGTGCGGTTGACCAGCTTAATACGCAGCTGGTTCTCGATCTGCCCGTCGGGCATCACGGCGAACGGCCGCCCCATGCCGCGCAGCACAGTCAGGTCGGTAGCCGGCTTCGCGAGGAACACGACCGTGAACAGCGACAGCAGCGCGACCAGCGCCGCCGGGTACAGCACGGTGCGTGGCCGGAGTAGGCGCGACGGCTCGCCGTCGATGCGGGCCTGGGCGCTGTACCGGATCAGCCCGCGCGGCCGGTCGACGCGGTCCATCACGTCGTCGCAGGCGTCGATGCACTGCGTGCAGTTGATGCACTCCATCTGCAGCCCGTCGCGGATGTCGATGCCGGTGGGGCACACCACGACGCACATCGAGCAGTCGATGCAGTCGCCGAGCACGGGCAGGCTCGTGTCGCCGTGCTTCGATTTCCGCGGCTTGCCGCGGGGCTCGCCGCGCTTGGGGTCGTAGCTGACGATGAGCGAGTGCCGGTCGAGCATGACGCTCTGGAACCGGCCGTACGGGCAACCCACGATGCAGAGCTGCTCCCGCCAGAACGCCATGTCCCACATGATCCAGGCGGTGCAGAGCGCGACGACGCCGAACGCGACGGGGTGCGCCCACGGCGGGGTCGTCCACACCCAGCGTACTAGCTCGGTGGACCCGACGAAGTAAGCGACGAACGTGTTCGCCAGCAGCAGACTGATCAGCAGGAACACGCCGTACATGGCGAGCTTGCGCCACCCGGCGAGGTTTTGTTTGGGCGCCCCCCCGACGCCGGCCTTGCCGGTGAAGACGCGCTCGATCGGCCGGTACACGTACTCCAGGAACACGTTGTGCGGGCAAAGCCAGCCGCAGAACACCCGGCCGAGCACCGCGGTGAAGAAGAACACCGCCACGAACACGGCGAGCACGAGGATGGCCAGCAGTACGGTGTCGGTCGGCAGGAAGGTGTAGCCGAACAGGTGGAACCGCCGGTGCACGATGTCGAGCAGGATCAGCGGCTCGCCGCCGACGCGCAACCAGGGCAGCGCCAGGAACACGGCGATCAGCGCGTACGCGAACGCTCGACGGCGCTGCCACCACGGGCCCTTCGAGAGGCGCGGGTACAGCCACCGCCGAGAGCCGTCGGCCTCGAGAGTCGACAGCACGCGTTCTTCGGGTTCCAACAGCGATTCAAACGCCATCGCTCGGCCTCAACGCAGGGCCGTTGCACCGTGCGTGTGCAACGGACGGTCACTCCGCCGCTGCGTCGCGTCGCAACGCAGCCGGCTCAACTACTCCGCGCTCCAAGGCGGGATCTCGACGCCCTCGGGCTGCCGACCGCCGGGCGCGTTGGTGTCGCGCAGCGACGCGACGTACGACGCGGTCAGCACCACCGCGTTGGGGTGCAGCTTGGTCTTCCACGGGGGCATCGCGCCGCCGGCCGCGCCGTTGGCGATCACGTCGGCGATCTGGGCCACGTTCGTCACGTTCTTGTAGACGTTGTCGGTGAGGTTGACGCCCGAGGCGCCCTCGCCGGCAGCGCCGTGGCAGCTCACGCAGTGCGTCTGGAACGTCGCCCGGCCGACAGCGAGCCACTTGTCGTCGTCGATGAACCGCATGACGGTCTCGGCATCCGGCAGCAGCTCGCCGATCTCGCCGAACTGCTGCTCGAGGTTGGCGGCGTACGCCCGGTCGTACTGCGCGAGCAGGTTGCGGTCCATCCCCGGGGCGTGGAACCAGATGATGTAGACCGGCGTGAAGATGATCGTGGCGACAAAGATCCACGACCACCAGCCCGGGATCGGGTTGTCGTACTCCTGGATCCCGTCGTAGTTGTGCCCGTCGGGGACTTCGTTGAGTTCGGGTTTGTGGTCGGCCATGTCGGTGTTGCGGGTACGGGGTTGGGACGTTTAGGTCAGGCTTGTTGCGGGTTGGCGTCGGCGTCACGTGATTCGACGGGCTCGTCTTCCAGCGGGATGCGCGACCACTTGCTCACAGTCTTGCGCGAGCGCGTCAGCGCCCACACGGCGATGCCGACGAACACGGCGACGAAGATCACCAGGCCCCAGATCGCGAACTGGGTCAGCGTGTCGTCGCCGAGGACTTGCTTGAACATCAGCGGCCTCCCCCGTGTGTCGCGGCCTGCCCGAGCAGCGCGGACGCGTCGGCGTCGTCCTCCCTCGGCGCCTCGTCTGCTTCCGTGGTGACGGTCGCGTCCGGCGTCGCGGGCAGCGGCTCAATCTTCACCGGTGGGTCGGCGTAGATGTCGGTGCCGAGCCGCTGCAGGTACGCGATCAGCGCGACCGCCTGGGACTCGGTCAGGTCGACCGCTTCGCCGTCGGCGTTGACGTACGGCCCGGCGTTCTGCACGAGGAACTCCTCGTGGATCTGCGTGGCCTGGGCTCTCGCGTGGTCCACCGCGTCCTGCCCGACGGGGTAGTTCTCGAAGTTCGGGTCGTTCGGGTGCAACACCATGGTCGCCGCCACCCGCGCGGGGATGGACTTGTAGTCCGCCTTCTTCTCCATGAGGAAGGGGTAGGGCGGCATGATCGAGCCGGGCGTCGCCTCCTGCGGCTTCTCGAAGTGCCAGACGTGCCACTGGTGGGTGAGCCGACCGCCGACCCGCGCGAGGTCCGGGCCGATGCGTCGGCTGCCCCACTGGAACGGGTGGTCGTAGACGAACTCGCCGGGCTTGCTGTACTCGCCGTACCGCTTTGTCTCGGCGACCATCGGCCGGATCATCTGGCTGTGGCAGTTGTAGCAGCCCTCGGCGATGTAGATGTCCCGGCCGACCAGCTCGAGCGGCGTGTACGGCTGGACGCTCGCGATCGTTGGCACGTTGCTTCGGATCACGAAGGTCGGGATCAACTCGAACAGCGACGCGACCACGACGGCGACGATCACCAACGCGGTGAACTTCACCGGCATGCGTTCCCACGCACGGTGCCACCACATCGTGCTCCACACGTCGGCGCGGTTGGCCATGTCCAGCACGCCGACCATCCGCGGCTCGGGCCGGTCTTCTTGAGGGACCGGCTGGTCCCGCAGCGGCGGCGCCTGGTGGACGCGCTGCTCGTACTCGTCGGGCCGGCTGGCCCAGGTCTTGTAGAGGTTCCAGCCGCCGACAACGGCGCCGGCCATGTAGAGCGCGCCGCCGACGATCCGGATCCAGTACATCGGCAGCACGGCGCGGGTGGTCTCGACGAATGTGCCGTAGCTGAGCGTGCCGTTGTCTTCGATCGCCCGCCACATGAGGCCCTGCGTGATGCCCGCAACGTACATCGAGATCACGTAGACCAGGATGCCCAGCGTCGCGAGCCAGAAGTGCAGGCTCGCCAGCTTGACGGAGTACAGCCGAGTCTGGAACAGCCGCGGCGCCAGCCAGTACATCATCCCGAAGGCGAGGAACCCGTTCCAGCCGAGCGCCCCGGCGTGCACGTGCCCGATCGTCCAGTCGGTGTAGTGCGACAGGGAGTTGACGGCCTTGATCGACAGCAGCGGGCCCTCGAACGTCGACATGCCGTAGAACGTGATGCCGACCACGAAGAACTTGAGGATCGGGTCGGTGGTGACCTTGTGCCAGGCACCGCGGAGCGTGAGCAGGCCGTTGATCATCCCGCCCCAACTCGGCATCCAGAGCATGACGGAGAACAGCATGCCCAGCGTCTGCGCCCACTCGGGCAGCGCGGTGTAGTGCAGGTGGTGCGGCCCGGCCCAGATGTAGATGAACACCAGCGACCAGAAGTGCAGGATCGACAGCCGGTACGAGAACACCGGGCGCTCCGCGGCCTTGGGCAGGAAGTAGTACATCAGCCCCAGGAACGGCGTGGTCAGGAAGAACGCCACCGCGTTGTGCCCGTACCACCACTGCATCATCGCGTCTTGGACACCCGCGTAGATCGGGTAGCTCTTGATCAGTGTGCCGCTAAACACCGGCACCCAGATGTTGTTGAAGATGTGCAGGATGGCGACCGTGACGATCGTCGCGATGTAAAACCACAACGCGACGTACATGTGCCTTTCACGCCGCTTGATCAACGTCATGAAGAAGTTGATCCCGAAGAAGCCCGCCCAGACCACGGCGATGGCGATGTCGATCGGCCACTCGAGCTCGGCGTATTCCTTGCCCTGCGTGATGCCGAACGGCAGCGTGAGCGCCGCGCTGACGATGATCAGTTGCCAGCCCCAGAAGTGCAGCTTGCTGAGCGCGTCGGACCACATGCGGGCCTTGCAGAGGCGCTGCGTCGAGTAGTAGATCGCCGCGAAGATGGCGTTGCCCGCGAAGGCAAAGATCGCCGCGTTGGTGTGCAGTGGGCGGATGCGGCCGAACGTGATGTACTCGATCCCGCCGTTGAGTGAAGGGAAGGGCAACTCCACCGCGGCGAGCAGCCCGACGAGGAACGCGACCAGCGCCCAGACGTACATCGCGATGAGGAACATCCGCGGCGTCTTGTCGTCGTAGGTGAACGACTCCAACCCGGCGTTGGTGGTGTCGTCTTGGGCGGGTTGTTCGTCGGGCGCGGGGGCGGCGTCGGCGGGGAGGGCCTGACTCATGGTTCGACTCGGGGTGGGTCTGATCGGGTGCGAGCGGGTGTTGATCGGTCAATCGTGCGGGTCGGCGTCGCGCGTCCCCGGCGAGACGGGCAGCAGCGCGTCGATGTGGGTCTCGGCGAAGCGGCGCTCGGCCTCGGCGGTGGCCCCGTCGAGCAAGCGGTGCAGCGCACAGAGCTCGTCGTGGTGCCGGCCGGGCCCCAGCGGGCAGGCGTGGATGCGCGGCATGGGGTCGACGCAGTTGATGATGTCGAGGACGCTGAGCAGCGCCGGGTCGCGCACGAGCGCGTACCCGCCGTGCAGGCCGCGCTGCGCGCGGAGGAGCCCGTCGCGGATGAGCGGTTGGAGCACCTTGGGCAGGTAGCTGGTGGGCACACCGGTGGCCTCGGCGAGCTGAGGCGCGGTCTGGGTCTGCCCGTGGTGGTGGGCGAGCCAGACGACGGCTCGCAGGGCGTAGTCGGCGGTTTGGGAGACGGCCATGGGATGGCTCGGCGGGGGCGCGGCAACCGGGCGGCGACGGCGGGCGGGCCGGGGCTGACCGGCTTGCCAATTTTTCTCATATGTGGATATGAATGTCCACAAACAAGATATCGGCATGGACTGGCTTGTCAATCAGATTTGCACCTCGGTTTATCAATTTTGTCGAGTTGAGATTCACTCGCGTCATGCCGTGTCGCGGTGCCGCTGAGAACTTCAAGCTCGGGGGTTGCGGCCGCCGAGAAGTTGTGTATATTCCGACCCGGTACTCCAGAATTTAACCGATCCGATTCCGACATGTCCCCCTCGAAGGAGCCTCCATGCGTCGCCTGATCCCCTCCGCCGCCCTCGCGCTGACGACGGCGTTCGCCGGCCTCGCCGTCCCCGCTGCCGCGCAGCACGCCGAGTTCGTCTTGTTCGGTGAGTCCAACCCCGCCGGGCTCGAACTACCCGCCGAGCGGAAGCACGTTCACCCCATTACCTCGCCGTACTACCACGAGGACAGCTTTGTCACGAGCGACGTCCGCGCGTGGTTCCTCTACCACGACTTCCCGAAGTCCTCGCCGATCACCGGCGGCAACGCGAAGGTCTACGCCGTGCAAGCCCGCGTCGCGCTGACCGATCGGCTCCAGTTTGTTGCGACCAAAGACGGCTACGCCGACTTCGACTCCGGATTGATCCAGGACGACGGCTTCGTGGACATCGCTGCGGGTGTGAAGTGGAACTTCCTCCAGGACTGGGACAACGACCTGCACGCCGCGGTCGGCATCGCGTACGAGATTGGCGTTGGCGACGACGAAGCACTGCAGGAAGACGACGAGCTGCGCCTCTGGGCTTCTGTCGACAAGGGCTTTGACAAGCTACACGTCGGCGCGACCGTCAACCTGTTGATCGCCACCGGCAGCGAGGACCCGCTCGGCGATTCCGACCGGTTGTTCTGGCACGCCCGCGCCGACTACTTCCTCTGCGAATGGTTCAGCCCCGTCGTCGAGCTCAACGGGTACCACACCATCAACGAGGGCGACAATACGCCGCTCAACTTCTCCGGCGTCGACGTCGCCAACCTCGGCGGCGGGGAGAGCGAGGACGTCGTCACCGTCGGCCTCGGCGGCGAGTTCCGGCCCACCGACAACCTCGGGTTGCGCTTCGCCTACGAGACGCCGCTCACCGACAACGACGACCTGTTCGGCTACCGCTGGACCTTCTCGGCGGTGTTCAGCTTCTGAGCTGAAGCCGACCG
>JANQPR010000158.1 GCA_028285385.1 Phycisphaera sp. | reverse complement strand
CCGACACGGGATGTTCCCCGACGCTGCTTCGCGGCGTCGGGCTTTAGGCCGGCGTGAACGCGGCATAGTCGTCGGCGCCCGCGCCGTCGAGGCAGGCGGCGATGATCTTCTTGCCCAGCGGGTCGAGCTCGTCGTGGTCGAAGGTCGCAAGCTGCTTGCGGAAGAAGCCGTAAAGCATCTCGGCTCCGCGGTCGTAGGCGGCTTCGCCCACTTCGGCCTGGCTGGCGACGTCGAAGAACCACGTGCCGACGATCTGGCCTTCCACGCTGATGGTCTCGGGGTGTCGGCCGAGCAGCGGGCAGCGGGCGGCCTTGAGCTTGGCCGGATCGAAGTGGGTCGCGCCGCGTCGGGCGAGGTACTCGCGGGCGATCCACTGCGGCGCGAAGCTGACCTCCCAGCAACCGATGTGCTGATTGGGGATGAGCACGAACATCGTGTCGGTGGTCTCCATGACCTGGTCGAGCAGGATGTTGGCTTGGTCGACGCGGCGCCCGGTGGCGAAGGGCCAGTACGAGCCGACGCCCTCGGAGGTCATGCCTTCGGTGTCCACGATGGACGGGTTGCCGTGGCCGCGGGGCGCGACGAGGCGCCACAGCCACGCCAGCGCGGGCGGCAGGACGTGGAAGAGGCCGATGATGCCGTAGGTCGGGTGCTCCTTGGTGCACGGGGGGCAACGCACGCCGAAGCTGCGGATGTCCACCGTGACCGGCTCGTTGACCACGTTGGGGTACAGCCGCCGCGGCATGATGACCCGGGGGTTGGGGCAGGGCTTGCCGGGCGCATCCTCGATGTGCTCCCAGATCATGGCGCGGGAGCCGGGGGTGGCGTCGATGTTGAGGAACAGCAGCGGCTCGGGTGGCTCGGCGGAGATGCGTTCGAGCTGCGGGTCGGTGCCGTAGTGCGTGATGTGGTTGACGCGGAGGAACCACGCCTGTTCGGCGTCGATCAGCGTGATCTTCTTGCCTTTGCCGTTGCCGTTCTGCAGCGACGGGTGGCACAGCGCCATGTCGTCGGTAACCGCGTGCAGCTCGCAGCCGTGCGGCAGGGTGACGTACCGCTTCTGGCCGGTGAGGGTGTTGGTGCCCTTGCGGAGCCGGCCGTCGGGCTCGCGGTGCATCTGCTCGATCATCTCGGACTTGCCGCCCCCGGAAGCTCCTTCGTGCATGATCGTCACCGTGTTGTCATACGGCGTGACGACCTGGACGGTCGCGCAGTGGGCAGTGGTCCAGCGGTCCTTGGCGCGTTCGCCGGCGGTGAGGAGCATGCCGTACACGCCCTTCTTCGCCGACGGGCCGGGGTAAAGGTTGAAGCTGTACAACTCGTGCAGGTTGTTGAGGCTGCCGGTCTTGGCGGGGTCGGCGTCGGGCTCGTCGAAGCGGCGGTTGTGCACGACGACCTGCTTGCCGCCGAAGTGTGAATGCCGGAACGGCGGGGCGACGTACACGATTGCGCCGTGGTGGTAGTTCTTGCCGGCGGCGCGGACTTCTTCCAGCGGCTTGATGCCCTGCAGCAGCGACAGCCCGAACGCGAAGAACGCGGCGTTGGCGGGTACGATGGCCACGGCGTTGAGACCCTCGCCGGGCATACCGGACTCGAAGAAGAACACGCCGAGTTCCTGAGTCTTGAGCCAGTCGAAGGTTTGCTGCCGCAGGTCGTCGAAGCTGCCGACCTTCTCGCCCCAGCGGTCGGCGAAGCGGGCCTTGTCGGTCTCGCGGTCGTCGGCGATGCACATGCACTCAGGGTCGCGGCGGCGCATGTACGCCTCGACGTAGTTGGCCGAGATACCGTTGCGGACTTTGCAGATCTTGAGCTCTTCGACAAAGCCTTTGCCGGGCACGTCGTAGCCGACGGTGAAGTAGCCCTGGGGGTCGGTCTGACCTTCGGGCACGGCGGCTTCGTACAGCTCCCGCGACGAGCCGAACAGCGTGACCTTGGGCGCGGCCTCAAGGACCTGCATCGCGGAGTTAGACAGGGTCAGGTCGGGGAGTTCGTCAAACAACATCGGGGCGGGCTCCATCAAAAAGGCGTCGCATCAGGCCAAGCCCCGCATCCTACCGGAACGCCGCCGCGGCGCGGGCCCTCCACGCCGCATTCTCGCTCAGCGGTAGAGCTGGCCCCAGGCCAGCACATCCAGCACAAGGAGTGGGACCGCGAGCATCACCAGCGTCGCCCCCCGGCAAGGCCAACCCACCGCTGGCCGATTCGGGAATACCCACGCCAGCAGCGCCCCGGCGGTCGCGAACCCGAAACAAGCCGTCGCCGCCTCGTGGTGTCGGAAGGCGTGGACGGTCAACGCCGCGAACCACTGCTCGGCCCCCAGGACGGTGTGTTGGTGGCACAGCATCACGGCCCACAGCCCCAGACCGCCCACCAATCCGAGCGTCGCTAAGGCGACCCCGGCCGCGTGCCACCGCGTGGCCGCTGGGCTGAGCGGGGCGAGGTCAACGCTGACATCGCCCGAATGAGTCTGGCTCGCGGCGTAGTCAGAGCGTTTCGCGGCCGGGTCAGGGCGGAACAGTTGGGAGAGGGTGGTCACAAGAACCTCCGGAGGCAGCGGGAAGTAAAAACCAGAAATCACCTGACTGTGTGGGGTGGGTTTCAATGGGGAGGACGAAAGCCGATGCGTGTTTTTCTTGACGCAGTTAGCGCTTTCCGAAAAACCCCGCAAACCAGTGTGAAAACCGGCGGGAACGCCCCGTCTTCCGGGTGGAGCGAGAGTTTTTCGATTCGAACCGCGATGCCTGGCCCCGCCCCCACCCACGAGGAAAGTACGCCTCCCGTCCCCTCTGCGTTACCGACGTCGGGCACGCCTGATGGCACCCTCGTCGGCGCAGGCACCGACCCGGACCTGCTGCGTTTCCTGCGTGACCGCAGCGACGCGGCGTTCGAGGTGCTCTACCACCGTTACCGACCGATGGTCGCCGCGACCTGTCGGGCCCGGCTGCACGACCCCGGCGTGCTCGACGACGCCGTGCAGCATGTCTTCGTCCGCCTCGCCCACCGCGGGCACACGGTCCACGGCTCGCTGCGCGGCTGGCTCAACCGCGTAGCCACGAATCTCTGCCACGACCTCAACCGCGCCCGGGCGGCTCGGCGGCGTGCACACGAGGGGGCGGCCACCCACGGCGCCGAACCGCAACGCCACGCCAGGTTCCTCTGGCACCAGGCGGCCGAGCAACTCCCCGCGGCGCTCGCTCGGCTGGACGAGGACGACCGCTTGCTGATCACCCGCAAGTTCTTCGGGCAGACGCCGCTGCGGGTGCTGGCCACCGAGCTGAACGTCTCGATCCCGACCGTAAGCCGCCACGTTTCCGCGGCAGTGCAACGCCTTGCAGGTCACTTGGCCGAGCTCGGCGTGGGTGACGTCCGCGCGACCCAGGCGATGCTCCAAGGCGCTGCGCCCGTGACACAGCCGGACTACTTCTTCGACCCGGGCCTGCTGGTACGTGGGCCTTGGAAGGACGACTTCACCCCCGACGCCCCGCGTGAGCAGCGCATCCTCCCGGGTTGGACACGGCCGTTGCGGGTGGGGTTCTTTATCAGCCGGCAGACCTACTTGCGGCCGGAGCTGAGCACCGAGCAAGCCAACTGGCAGGGCGCCGTCTGCCGTGATGTCGCCACCCCCGGGCACGACCTGATCACAATCGCCGAGGCCGACAGCCTCGACGACCCCGTCCTCGAACGGACGGTCCGGGCCTTCGAGATCACCGACGGGCTGGTTGCCATCGGCCCCGACGCCGACCACGACCTTCGGCACCTCGACGTGATCATCCTCGGACACAACTTCGTGCTTCGGCAAGACGTCGCCGAGCGTGTGGTCGACGCCACCGAACGCGGCACCGGGCTCATGAGCTACCACCACACGGGCACGCTTGGCCAGTCGGCGGACCCGCGGCTGATCGAGCGCATCAAGCTCGCGGAGAGCCACATCTGCAACTACTGCGGCGTGCGGGCGGGAATCATCCACGACCACATCGACGGCGTCCTGCCTGGGCACGTCCGGGAGCGACACCCCGCGGCGCCGGGCTTGGTCCCCGGACAAGCCATGTCGCTGTGGCCCTGCGGCTCGCTGTACCGTGTGAAGCGGGACGCCCGGGTGATCGTGGCCACCGACGCGGAACTCACTGGCAACGGCCACTTCGACACGCC
Source organism: Phycisphaera sp. (assembly GCA_028285385.1). GTDB lineage: Bacteria > Planctomycetota > Phycisphaerae > Phycisphaerales > Phycisphaeraceae > CAZIXN01. The sequence continues at coordinate 6,575 of JANQPR010000158.1, read as the reverse complement.
CGACCCCTTGCCGCTGTCGCCCATGCCTATGCCGGTGATGGTGAGTGGTTCGATCGGCCGTGGCCGGGTGTTGGCCTTCAGCACCAGCCGCATCGAGCACTGGCACGAACGCCACCCGTTCATCGGCCCCACGTTCAAAGAAGACCTCATCGCCTGGCTCGCCGAGCCGCGACGAGACGAGCCGTACTAGCCGCCGGACCCGGAACCTCCACCGTGTCGGCGAGTGCGACGCAGTTCGTCGGGCGTCGGCATATCTTCCGGGGATGCCGACCGACCTGTGGATCGTCGACGCGTTCGCCACCGTGCCGTTTACCGGGAACCCCGCGGCGGTGTGCCTGCTACCGGGCCGCGATTGGCCGGACGATGAATGGATGCAGCGTGTCGCGGCGGAGATGAACCTGTCGGAGACGGCGTTCGTGCGGCCGACGGGTGATTGCGCGCGGTACGGGCTGCGGTGGTTCACGCCGACCGTCGAGGTCGAGTTGTGCGGCCATGCGACGCTGGCGTCGGCCCACGCGCTCCGCGAAGCCGGCACGGCCAGCGACGGCGTCGTCGTCTTCGACACGCTGCGCCGGGGCGCGTTGCGCTGCGGCGTCACCCCCGACGGACGCGTCACGATGGACTTCCCTCGGACAACGGTTCGGCCGGCGGAAGTCCCCGACGCGCTGCGTGACGCCTTCGCCGGCACCGCCGACGTGGCATTCCATTTGGCCGGGGAGGACTGGCTGGTCGCGCTGCCGGACGAGGCGGCGGTCGTGTCGCACCGGCCGTCGATCGAGGTGTACCGCGCGGCGCACCGAGGCGTGATGATCACTGCGGCGGCCGAGACGCCAGGCGTCGACTTCGTGTCGCGGTTCTTCGCGCCGTCGGCGGGGATCGATGAAGACCCGGTGACGGGCTCGACGCACTGCGCGCTGGGGCCGTACTGGGCGGCGCGGTTGGGCAAGGCTGACCTGACGGCACGCCAAGTCTCGTCGCGCGGCGGCACCCTCGGTGTCCGTGTCACGGCGGATCGGGTCCAGTTGCAAGGCCACGCCGTCACCGTCGTCGAGGGCCGGCTCCGAGGCTGAGGCGAAGGCGGTCGGTCCCCGGCTAAGGACGGGGACTCAGCCGGTCTGCGCCTGGATCATCAGTTGGAGCCCGAGGCAAGTGGCGCAGACGGTCACGAGCAGCGGGGTGGCGGGTGGCCAATGGTCCTCGCGAAGCGGCTCGAGCGCCCACCCCGCCAGGGCACCGGCCGTCGCCACGCCCAGCAGGCCCAGCGTGAGCCAGGGCTGTTTGTACGCCCACAGGGCGGCGAGCAGCAGACCCGCGCTGTCCCGCAGTGACGAGACGCCGACCAGCAGCACAATCGGCAGCACAGTCAGGCCCGCGCCGACCAGGCTGACCAGGGAGACCGCAATCATGGCGAGGCGGAGGCGGCCTCGGCTTCGGGGGGCCAGCCGTTCACCGGGCACGGGCACAGTGGAAATCGATGGAGGGCCGGAGGTACAGACCATGAACATCGCAGACTCCTTGGCTTCGGGCACGGCGGAGACACAGGGCCGTTTCCATACAGACGGGCGATGCGGGTGGTTTTACAGCCCCCGTGTGCCCGGTCTGTTCTTTTTTGCCGATGGAGGCACCAACAGAGAAAATGATGCAAAACCCGTGGCGACGCCCGTCGGTTGGGGGGCTCATGGATCCGGCAGGAAGCAACACATGAAGGGCAGCCGCAACCGGACCTCTCCCGTCATCGCGACCGAAATCGACGACGATCTGGTGCGGTACCTGACCGATCGTGACGACGTGTCGTTCGCGCGACTGGTCCGCCGACACCGGCCGCTGGTGGTCTCGGTATGCCGAGGCCTGCTGCGCGACCCCGATGGGGTTGAAGAAGCGGCTCAGCGCACGTTCATCCAGTTCTACCGCCAAGCCGACACGATCACCGGCTCCTTGACCGGTTGGTTGGCTCGGGTAGCGCGCAACGCGTGCCACGACCTCGACCGTGAACGGGCGGCTGAACGCCGCAAGCGTGACGGGTGGGCGCGAGCCGCGGGGCGCGGTGACGGTGACGGTGACGAACGATACCTGCTCAACCAACTCGTCGAGCGGCTCCCGGGGGTGCTGTCGACGTTGCGTGCCGAGGAACGCGCTTTGCTGATAAAGCGTTATGTCCGGCGTGTCCCCCTGCGAGTCTTGGCGCACGCTGAGGGCGTGTCCATCGCGACGATGAGCCGTCGCGTCTACCGGGTACTGGAAAAGTTGGCAGACCACGCAAGCGACTGCGTGTGGCAGGCGTTAGGGGAACAGCTCGACGATCCGTCTGGCACCTTGGACCGCGCGTTGGGGTCCGAGTACGTCCGTGACATCGGGCTACGGGTGGCGGACGATTGGCACCGGACTGCCTCCGGGGAGTGGTCACCCTGGGAAACCAGGCATGTCACCCTGTCGGGCTGGGACCGGCCGCTGCGGGTTGGCTTTCTGCTGAGTCAGACGAGCTACTTGCGATCACTCCACGGGACGGATCAGGTCGTGAAGCAAGCGAAGTTTACCGACGGCGTCGGTGACTTAGGGATTCATCTGGTGAGCATATTCGAGGGTGACTCGACCGGCGACCCGGTGCTCGAGCGGGCCGTACGAGACTATGGGGTCCACGATGGCCTGATCGAGATCGCGGACAAGACCGACCTGGACCACTTGGACGTTATCGTTCTCAGCCACGCATTCTCGCTGCTACCGAGCGTTGCCGAGCGCGTACTACGGGCGGTGCGCCGCGGTACGGGCCTATTGATCAATCACCTGTTCGGTAACCTGTCGCCGGAGTTACCCGACGAAGTGCTCAGCACGCTTCTGCTGGCCCAGGGGCCGGTCGGGATGCATCACGAGTGGATGCCCACACGGTTGGGCTGCGGGCGACCGCGCCCGGCGGTGGTTGTGGCGCGTCACCCGGCGGTTCCTGGGTTGGTCCCGGGGCAGGCATTTGAGGTGGGCGGCTGTGGGCGGGTCTACCAACCCGTTCGGCCCGCCCGGCTGATCATCCGTCAACGGGAACCGGTCCGCCCGAATGCGGGCATGCCCGCTCTGCCGATCCCGGTCATGGTGTCCGGCCACATCGGGCGCGGCCGAACCTTGGTGTTCAACACCAACCAACTGGAGTACTGGTCCGAACGGTTCGGCTGGCTCGGGGACGGTTTCGTCGAGAACCTCATCCGTTGGCTGGCCGAGCCGCGCCGGTCAGCACCAGCCGCTTCTCCGTAAGCCAGTACTGCGCCGCACGGTGCACGGTCGCGTGACGCCGGGCCAGAACCGTCCAGTCGTCGTGGTACCCGCCGCCGATCACGCACGCCGTCGGGATGCCGTGCGACCGGCAGGCCCCGATCACCGCGCGGTCCCGGCGGTACAGGCCGTCGTCCGTGAGTTGCAGGTGCCCGAGCTTGTCGTCGCGGTGCGGGTCGACGCCGGCGTCGTACAACACCAGGTCCGGCTCGACGCGCTCGAGCAACGCGTCCAGGCCGCCGTACGGGCTGCCGTGCGTGCGCTGCCCGTTCAGCAACACGTCGAGGTACGCGTGGTCGTCCAGCCCCGCGGGCAGCGCGACATCCAGGTCACTCGGCGGCTTTCGGCTCGGGAAGTTCTTGCCGCAGTGCATCGAGAACGTGAACACGCGAGACCCCAGACGGCTTGTCTTGTCGGCGAAGATCGTGGCCGTGCCGTCGCCGTGATGCACGTCCAGGTCGATGATCAGGACCTGCGCCACTTCGCCGCGGTGCAGCATCTCGGCCGCCGCGACCGCGAGGTCGTTGAAGATGCAGAACCCCGACCCGAAGCCGCGGTGCGCGTGGTGCGTGCCGCCCGCGCAGTTCGCGGCAAGCCCGTGTTCGAGCGCGAGCTCGGCCGTGCGCACCGTGCCGCCGACGGCGGTGACCGTCCGCCGCACCAACCCCGGCGACCACGGCAGCCCGATCTTCCGCTCCGCGTCGCGGCTCAGCGTGCCGTTCACGAAGGCGTTGACGTAAGCCGGGTCGTGCACCCCTTGAAGCACATCCAACTCTGCCGGCTTGGGCCGGTAGAACTGCCCCGGCTGTGCAACGCCGTCTGAGACCAATACGTCGCGCAGGATCTCGAACTTGCCCATCGGGAACCGGTGCCCCTTGGGCAGCGGCGTGACGTAGTCCTCGTGATAGACCAGCGGCAACACGCCGCGATGTTACGCACGGCGATACCGGAGCAGGACAACACCGCCAAGCAACACCGCCGCGGCAGTCGGCTCGGGCACGTCGACGCCGCGGAAGTCCGGCGCTGCGCTGCCGCCCCAGTTCTGGAGAACGCGGTCGAGGTCGCCCTGCGCGACGAGGCCGTTGCCGTCGAGGTCGCCCGTGCCCCAGCCGAGTTGCGGGTTCGTGGCGGCCGTCGAGCCCCAGTTCTGGAGCACCGCGTCGAGGTCGCCCTGCTCGACCTGGCCGTTGAGGTTGGCGTCGCCGTTGACGTTGCCGGTGAGGGCGAGCCACGCGACCAAGTCGGCGTTGTTGATTCGGTTGCTGCTGATGCCGGTGGTGTCGAGGTTGTAGATGGCGGTGTCGCTGTTGACGATGCCGAAAGCGGCGAGCAGGTCGTCGAGGTCGTCGACGTCGCTGAAGCCGGAGAAGTTGAAGTCGGTTGCTTCGCGGGGCGCGGCCATGAGCTTGCGGACCCAGCCGTCGTGCTTGTTGAGGACGTAGACGCCGCCGTTGCCGTCGTAGCCGAAGCGAGTGTCGGTGCGGTCCTGGAACGGGTTGCCGGTGGTTTGTTGAAGCAGGGCCTCGAACGAGGCGATCTCGACGCCGTCGCGTGTGAGGCGCAACTCTCTGAACGGCGCGAGGAAGCCGTCGCTCAACGACGACAGGTTGGTGAAGTCGTCGCGCTCGATCAGGTCTTCGACCGGGACCACGTAGATCGGCCCGTCAGACTGGTTCGCGAAGTCGGCAAACACGTAATGCCCGTCGAGTTGCGGCAATGCGGGGCCGCGGGCGACGGGGCCGCCGATGCTCGCGACGGTGTCTTCCTTCTGCCCGTCGTTGTCGAAGTCGTGGTCGTACTGGGCGACGGGGTAGCTGAAGATGTCGGTGGGGTGGTTGGCGGGGAGGGTGAAGATAGAGGTACCGGACTTGGCAAACGTGCCCTCGCGGATGCCCCAGCCGTAGTTCGCGCCGGGTCGGCCGACGTTGATCTCCTCGACGCTGTCTTGGCCGATCTCGTGGATGAACATCCGGCCGTCGCCGCCGAGCGACTCGTCGTCCCAGGCAAGACGCGTCGGCGCCCGGAGCCCGGTGGCCCAGACCTCGTCGAGCCCGGGGACGTCGACGAACGGGTTGTCGGGCGGGACGGTGTAAGCGTCGTTGCCGTCTTGGAGCGGGTCGATGCGGAGGACCTTGCCCAGCGGCGTGTTGTTGTTCTGCCCCGCGCCGACGGGGTCGTTGGCGCTGCCGCCGTCGCCGGAGCCGAGGTAGAGCAAGCCGTGCTCGCCGTCGCCGCGCGTGGTGCCGGGTTTGAACGCAATCTGCCCGACGTTGTGGTTGCCGAAGGGCTGGGCGACCTTGAGGATGTCCCGGCGGGAGTTGGAGTCGAAGACCAGCGTCTCGGGGTTGACGTCGAACTCGGCGAGGGCGGAGTAGTGGTCGGTGCCGAAGCCGGCGGGCGTGTCGAAGACGTTGGGCCCCGAGCCGTCGAACGTGCTGTACATCACGTACGCCTTGCCGAAGCCGTCGGCGCCTTGCTGATTGAAGTCGGGGTGGAAGGCGAAGCTGCGCATCCCGCGTTCGAAGCCGCTGAGCGCGAAGCCGGGGATCGAACCGGCGTTGAAGATCAGCGACGGGTTCACCTGCCCGGGCGTGAAGGCGTACACCCGGCCGCGTTGGTCGTTGACTACCAGCCGGCCGTCGTCCGTCGGCGCGGGCGTGAGCAGGTCGAGGCGTGGGGCCTGACCGCTGCTGTTGGGGATGCGGATCACGTCGACGAGTTCGACCGTGAAATCGGTCGTCGGGACTGTCGCGTTGATAGGGTTCTCACGGTCGAGTTGTTGGGCCTGAAGCGGGCCGGTGGAAACCAGGCCGACGACACCCAGACCGACCGCACCGAGCACAAACGGGGAACGCATGTCAAACTCCTGCCAGACAGCGCCCGGAAGACGGGGCGAAGACGCGAACCCCCATTGTCGCCCAAATCGTGGAAAAACCAAGCCGATCCGCCACGGAAGTTGCGGCGGCCGGCTTCGTGGTGGCCGGTCAAGTCTGCCCCAGCCAGGGCCCGTCCGCGGAATCGACGGCCCGCTTGAACTTCTCCCGCAGCGTGTGAACCGCCTGCTCGCGGAGCGGGTTCTTGGCCACGGCCTGCAGGTTGATCTCCGCGTGGTTCGTGCTCGTCGTCCCGCAGATCGCCGTGTGCACGCCCTCGTGCGCCAGCGTGAACTTCAACGCGATCTCAGGCCACTCCACCTCGACGTGCCCGCTGTAGCCCAGCTCGCTCGGCGAGACGTTCATCGCCGCCAACCGGTGCGTGTACGTCTTCGCGTAGTTCGCGTAGAAGCCGGGCTGCTTGTCCAGGTCCTTCCAGCACGC